>JBBREG010000028.1:0-23807 GCA_038203125.1 Chitinophagales bacterium | reverse complement strand
ATGGATGTCTGTATATTATGTGCTGGGCGGATGTGCTTTGGTGGCGTTCATCCTGCTTCTATTTACCCGACTTGACGAATCTGCAGTACATAAGGCAACGTCCGTAAGTTTTGCAGATGATTTTAAAAAGATGCTTGGGCTGTACCAGTGGCCGTACCCTTGATCACGACATTTGCCCCGATCAGAGGCTCGCCAGTACCGGCATCTGTTATCATACCTGTCACTGCCCTCTGGCCATAGGAGAATCCTACCAGCAGGAAGGCGAAACAAGCACTTAACACACACCTTAATGGAATGAGTAAAAGTCTGTTCATAATTTCGTTTTGTTGTTTTAGTTGATATAAATGAGCGTTGTAAATACTATTGGGATATAGGATCATGTCTAATTCATTGAATATCAAACATGTTCTTTTGTAATTATGGTAGATCAGGGGTCTCTTAAGACAGGGCGCGCAACTACCAGTCTAAAGTTGTTTTCATTCTGAATATGGTCATAGGATCGAAAGTGGTTGTTTTTCCGACTGTTTTCACTTCGGCGAAAAAACACACGGCGGAACCGATCCTATAACCAGGTATAATTTTCATTAAAATTTCATTAGAACAATATTAAGAAGATTGTTCCATTCAAAGTACACGGAAAAATTTATTTCCATTTTTTTCATGATTCTGCTGTTAATATTTGAAGATTAATCATCCTTGCGGTATTTTATTCTGCAAATACAGACTTATGCCAAATGTTGGATTTGCAAAATAATTGCGGCCGGTAATGGGGATGGCGGTTTCGATTCTAACCTCCAGATTCTGAAAGACCTGAAATCCCACTCTTGGCGTGACGACAAGCCGCTCCCTGAAATTCGAAAAAAGACTCTGTGCATTTATGTTAACGGCCCCCGCAGAATTCCCGAAAGCTTTTATTCCGTCTACTTGTATAGCAAAGTCCAATTTCTCCCGGATTACCTGCATGCCCGCCTCTGCTCCGAACACAAATTCCTCCGCATTTTGTCGAGTCCGGTGATTAACTCCGGTATATAATTCCCACCATATAACATCATCAAAGGATTGGTAAGGCTCCCCCACCTCCAGTTTTATCATCTGATTGAATTCACCATCTCCTGTATTCAATGCACCCTGACCATGAAAACCCAATGGTAATCCCAGGTACAATCCAGCCCTGGCAGAAAGATTTCTTCCTGGGGATAAATTATATATGACACCCAATTCCGGATCCCCGGTCTTCCAGACAGCTACTTTTTGAAGGCTCAAAGGAGTCACTGTATATGTATAATTGAGAAATGGAAAATGCAGGAAAGCCGAAAGACGCTCTGAAAACCCATATTCCGCCTCTACCAGGGTTGAAAAATAACCGTACTCAACGAGGTTGTCTCTTTTCACTCCCGTTACATCAAAGTGCTTTTCGGTCACAAGCCATCGCTCCGCAAGAAGAAAGGTAAGGTTAGCGTTATGATCTGGTCTTTCAACCGAAGTGTCAGACAATTGGCACCACCCCATAAAGGGGAGCAGAATGCAAAGTATCGTAAAATAATGCCCGGGTCTTTTGAAAACCATAAGTCTCAAAGGTCAGATTTCTCCGCCATCCTGAAAATAATTATAAAATAGTCGAAGCCAAATATTCAGTTATCGCGCCCAATGACTTTATTTTGATCGATTATGAAGTATGTATTTATTCTCTTTTCAAGTATCCTGGCTGTCACAGTTGTGTCAGGGCAGAAGGATTTTCTTCCCCATTCTTTGACCGAAAAGGAAAAATCCATCATGGAGGAGTATCTCTTAGCTGCCTCTTCCAATCGATTAATCCCATCACCACCTCCCGCACCTGTACGCACTATGGCCGAATGGGAACAGGTGCAGGCACTTATCATCACCTGGGCAGGACAAACCACGATCCTGAGAGAAATCGTCAGGAATGCAGTGAACGAATGTAAAGTCCTCATCATCACCACAAATCCAGCGAATGTAGAATCCACATTAATCGGTGCAGGTATCTCCCTTGATTCCGTCAGGTTTGTAAATGAGGCTTTCAATTCGATCTGGGTGCGTGATTATGGACCCTGGACGGTTTATAAAAATGATGTAGATAGTCTTTGGATCATGGACTGGATTTATAATCGCCCCCGTGCCGAAGATGATGCGACTCCGGCTGCTATCGCTGCGTATCTGGATTTGCCAATTTATGAAGCGACACAATTTCCTGATGATTGGGTTCACACCGGAGGGAATCATCTGCCGGATGGAATGGGTACTTTGTTTTCTTCAAACCTGGTCCTCGAAGAAAATCCATCCAAGACGGAATTGCAAATCGATTCCATTGCAAATAAATTTATGGGTGTCAACCAGTATATCAAATTTCCCACGCTACCATTTGATGGCATACATCACCTCGATATGCATATGAGATTGATCGATGAAGAGACGATCATTTTTGGTCAATACCCCGAGGGTGTAGCAGACGGTCCACAAATTGAAAACAATATTGAATACCTGCTCGATAGTTTTAAAACATCTTTTGGCAATGACTTTAAAATCGTAAGACTTCCCATGCCACCGGACAATAACAGGTATCCGGATCAGGGAGGCGATTATCGAACATATACCAATTCCATCTTCATTAATAAAACGATCCTGGTCCCGACGTATGAAGAACGCTTTGATACAACTGCCCTAAGAATATATCGGGAAAATCTTCCCGGCTATAATGTGGTGGGCATCAACTGTAACAATATCATCGGGTCTCTTGGAGCGCTGCATTGTATTACAAAAACGGTTGGCGTAGCTGATCCGCTATTAATTGCACATTCGAGGTTGAGAGATGTTCATGATTCAGTTTCTCTTTATCCTTTATCAGCGTATATACGTCATCGGAGTGGTATTAAATCTGCAAGCGTATTTTATCGCACATCAGCAGATATGGAATATGCTTCTCTTGATATGACACTTCAGGACACGGCAGGAAATATTTGGATTGCTGACATCCCTTCTTTTATTGCAGGCGCTGAAATACAGTATTACATTCATGCAGAAGCCAATGATGGAAAGGTACAGGTGAGACCCATCGTGGCACCAGAAGGGTATTTTAAATTCAGGGTATATGGCGAGACGGTAAATCAACCTCCTTTTGTTGAAATCACATATCCTGCTGATGGCGCCGGGTTTGATATCATCGAAAATCAAATTGAAATTGTATTGGCTGCAAATGATACCGATGGTTCAGTAGACAGTGTTGAAATCCTCATCAATGGAATTTTGGAATCTACGATTGTCACAACTCCCTATTCTTATACATGGACTTTCCCTTCGATCGGCACGTACGAAATTGTTGCAAATGCGATAGATGATGATGGATTGTCAGCAAAAAGTGAAACAATAACAGTAATCATTGAAGATCTTACTGCGATAACTTCACCTAATGCCCAGGCACTAAAATATTATCCCAATCCAGTGAACGATATACTCCATATCGAGGGATCAAATTCAATTTCAAAGTTGTTCCTGTTCAATGCTATAGGCCAAACAATTATTTCTGATCGGAGTGGATTTGAAACATTTGATTTTTCAAGAATTCCATCTGGTGTTTACCTCGTGCACATAATACTCGATGGTGAATGGAGAAGCTTTAAAATCGTTAAGTAATTTTTTAGCAGATAAATATTTTATATGAAAATCCATGATGCCTACGATCCGGGTCATTACGTTGCAGCTGCAACCCGGTATGATGACATGGTCTACAGGCGTTGTGGCAGGTCGGGTATATTATTGCCTGTTTTGTCTCTGGGATTGTGGCATAATTTCGGAAATGTAGATAGTGCTGAGAATGGTCGGAACATTCTGCGGAGATGTTTTGATGCCGGGATTACACACTTCGATCTGGCGAATAACTATGGACCGCCTTTTGGTTCTGCAGAAGAAAATTTTGGAAGAATTTTTAAAAGGGATTTTCAACCCTATCGTGACGAGTTGATCATTTCTACAAAAGCAGGGTGGGATATGTGGCCGGGTCCGTATGGTAATTTTGGATCCAGAAAATATCTTCTTGCCAGTCTGGATCAAAGCCTGAAACGAATGGGCCTTGAGTATGTAGACATTTTTTATTCACACCGGCCGGACAAATACACCCCATTGGAAGAAACCATGGGTGCTCTTCATTCAGCCGTACAACAAGGCAAAGCGCTGTATGTTGGGATTTCTCAGTACAAATCAGCGGATACGCTTCGTGCATCTCAGATATTGAAAGAGTTGGGTACGCCACTTCTGATCCATCAACCTCGATTCAGTATGCTGGACAGGTGGGTCGAAGAAGATGGATTACTTGATACACTTGATAAGACAGGCACGGGATTGATTGCTTTTTCACCACTTGAACAAGGAGTGCTCACTGGACGATATCTGCAGGGTTTCCCTGGAGACAGCCGGGCAGTCAAAGACGGACGATATCTGAAGACAGAACAGATATCCGGCGAACTGATGGAGAAGGTCAGAAATTTGAATTCCATAGCGGAACAACGAGGTCAGACCCTTGCTCAAATGGCTATTGCCTGGTTACTTATTTATCCCGGCGTTACTTCTGTTCTCATTGGGGCCAGCAAAGTAAGCCAGGTAGATGAAAATCTTGCAGCTCTGAAGCGACTTGATTTTTCTGAAGAGGAAAAATTGCAGATTCGTCGAATTCTTGAGCCTGTAAAAGAATAAAGAAGTCACATGCAACCTTGCTGCATTATACGTGGTCTATGACTGCATACGTTTCCTCAACCTCATTCGTTTAGCAAAAAAAACTTAATTCGCCATTACTAAATTCGTCTAACATGAAAACCATTTTCTTCATATTACTTTCTTCTCTTGTCCTGATTGCTACATCCTGTTCGTCCACTAGGACAGCGGGCGCATCTGATACGGGTACAACCTCGGACAACAAGGGCACCTCTGCTTCAACCGATAAATTGGAAGACCTCAATGCTTCTATCAGTCTTGCCGATCAACTTAGAAGAATACCAGGCATTTCTGTGATCGGAAGTGGTAGCTCCGCACGTGCCACGATCCGGGGTAATGCTTCTGCAAGTGGTGATTCCGAACCACTATATGTTTTGGACGGGACTCCTCTGAATGGAGGGTTGGCCTATGCATCTTCCGTGGTCCCGGTAGCTGAAATCAAATCCATTAAAGTTCTGAAAACTGCCAGCGAAACCAGCCCGTATGGTATGCGGGGAACCTATGGAGTGGTTGAAATCACACTAAAACATTAAAAATATTCATTGTAAATAAAAAAGGGGCTGTATGAACTACGCCCCCTTTTTATTTCTCCGGAAAGGTGTTTAGCTATTATCCTGTTTTGCAAAAACTTTTTTCAAAAGATCAGTAGTGCGTTGATTCAGATCATTGCGGATACCTAATTCTTTTTGTGCTACCATGGCAAAAAGTCCTTCAAGTGCTTTTTCAGTTACATATTCATCCAGCTTGGGATTCACTTTAGTAATAAAGGGAATCTTATTATACGCATTCACTGCATCTGCCCAATATTGAATCGCATTTACCTTATTAAGTGATGTTAGTATCACGGGTTGAAATTCCTGGTACAATGGATTGAATGTTTTTAAATGCAGATAATCTGTAGCTGCATCATCCCGACCCATCAGGATCGTCATGGCATCATTAAATGTCATGGAAGTAATAGCGTCAATGAAGATGGGTGCAGCTGATTTGGCAGCATCTTCCGCAGCTCTGTTAAGTTTCTCCAGGATCACATTTTCAATATCTGTAAATCCCGGAATGATCTTAAGTTTATCAGTCACATCTCTTGCTTCATCGGGCAGGAGGATCTTATAGGCGCTTTTAAAATATCCATCTCTTTTTGAGAGGACACTGGCACCTTCACTGATTCCAAATTCCAGTGCCTGCTTCAGTCCCTGGCCAATTTCAGCCATAGTAGGTTCATTCAGGTAACCACCAACTTGTTGCAGGGTGTCACAAGAGGGCAGGGATACACCCAGCAGTACCGTAAATACAAGGATCTTAAATTTCATAACGAATAGTTTTTTTTTAGAATGACGAGATATACCGTTTCTGATACGTTGGCGTACCGTTAAAGTATCCTCAAAGGCTCAGAGAGATCAAAGCGACACGAAGGGTAACAGTTGAAGTGTCAATCCAGTTTATAAACCACTTGAGCACTATCCACTGGTCCACCCAGTTCAGGTTGAAGCTTGTGGATGGTTACTTCAATATTGGAGACTTCCGGGAAGGATGTCCGGATCTCATGGCCGATCCTGTAAGCAACCGTTTCAATGAGTTTGCAGGGTTGTTCCATTACATCGTGGCAGATCCGGTAGATTACTTCATAATTGATAGTTGCATGAAGATCATCATGAATAGCTGCCATTTCGATATCTGCCTCCACACTGACATCGATGATGTAGCTATTACCGCGCGTACGCTCATGCGTATAGTACCCATGATGGGCGTAAAAGGACATTCCTTCTAGTTTGATATTAGCCATTCAGTAATTTGTAAGACTGCAAGATATCCAAATCGGGTCGGAGCCAAAAAAGTTATCTGCCCGCCTTTGGGTGTATCCTATCCGTTACCTTTGCTGACCAATTTTTAAAACCTAACCATATGGAGGTCAAGACCAGCGTAAAGACAGATAAATACCAGGGCCACGATTATTACAATATAGACGAGTTGCTCAGTGAAGACCACTTACTGGCACGTGAGGCTGTTCGTGCCTGGGTTAAACAGGAAGTAAGTCCCATCATTGAAGATTATTCCAACAGGGCAGCTTGCCCGACCCACCTTTTCAAAGGCCTTGCTGAGATTGGTGCTTTTGGGCCCAGCCTGCCAGTGGAGTACGGAGGTGGTGGCATGGATGAGATCGCTTATGGCGTGATCATGCAGGAATTAGAGCGTGGTGACTCGGGCGTTAGGTCGATGGCTTCAGTTCAGGGATCTCTGGTCATGTTTCCAATCTATAAATACGCACCGGAGGTATTGAAGAAAAAATATCTGCCTGCTTTGGGTTCCGGGGATCTGATCGGATGTTTTGGGCTGACAGAACCTGATCATGGCTCCAATCCCAACGGGATGACGACCAACATCAAGGACGATGGCGATGTGTATATACTCAATGGTGCCAAGATGTGGATCACGAATAGTCCTGTCTCTGATCTGGCAGTCGTTTGGGCCAAGGATGAAAATGATCAGATCAGGGGTATGATCGTAGAAAGCGACTGGAAAGGTTTTTCTGCACCCGAGATTCACGGCAAATGGTCTTTACGCGCATCGATTACTGGAGAACTGGTATTTGAGGATGTCCGGGTTCCCAAGTCTCACATATTCCCTGATATAAAAGGACTTAAAGGTCCGCTCGCATGCTTGTCAAAGGCTCGTTACGGGATAGCCTGGGGTGCCATTGGTGCAGCACTTGACTGTTATGATAGTGCATTGAGATATTCCCTTGAACGTGAACAATTTGGCCGTCCCATTGGTGGCTTCCAATTGACCCAAAAGAAGCTTGCAGAAATGATTACAGAGATCACGAAAGCTCAGTTATTAGCATGGAGATTGGGCTCGCTTGCAAATGCAGGAAAAGTCACTCCGGCGCAGATATCGATGGCCAAACGCAACAATGTCAATATGGCCCTGGAAATCGCACGCGAAGCCCGCCAGATCCACGGTGGCATGGGGATTACAAATGAATATCCGATTATGCGGCATATGATGAACCTGGAAACCGTTCTGACCTACGAAGGCACCCATGATATCCACTTATTGATCACCGGTCAGGATATAACAGGGCTCAATGCTTTTTCATAACGAAATCCTAACCGAATAGAAATTCTGTAGACAGATACACGACTGTGGTCTAATAATGCGTTCAAAGAAATGCCGGATAACAACTTTTGAATTAATTTTTCATTCAATAAGTTTAGCCACTGGTAAAGAAGCGTAAGAATGTTTTCAAAAGTTTCCATCCTTTCCTGCATGTTATTAGGACTGCTGGTCGTACAGCTCAGCGGTCAGGAAGAGATCACATTACAAAATTCTTCATTTGAAGATCTTCCACGCAAGGGCGCGCTTAATTTTCTTTCCATCAAGGGATGGCACGATTGTGGTCTTTCTCTTTTTCCTGGTGAAACACCTCCGGACATTCACCCAGTGCCGACGAATGCATGGGAAGTCTCAAAGGAACCCTATGACGGGATGACATTTTTAGGCATGGTCACCCGGGCTAATGATTCATATGAATCTATTTCCCAGGCATTATCAAAACCTATCACTGCGGGCGTATGCTACAGTTTTTCTGCTTTTATTTCCAGATCAGATCAATATAAGAGCGCTACTGACAGGAATACAAATGTGCTTGAAAATTTTGTTCGTCCGGCTGTATTGCAAATTTGGGGTGGTAACTCTTTTTGTGATAAAGCTGAACTCCTGGGTGAATCACCTGCCGTTTCTAACCCAGATTGGAAACTATATAAATTTTTGTTGCAGCCACGCAAGACACATAAATACATTATGCTGGTTGCATTTTATAAGACCCCTATATTAGAAGCCTATAATGGACATATCCTGTTGGATAATCTATCACCAATCACACCAACTGAATGCCCGATGATGCCTGAGGATATTATTGCTGAAGTTTCTGATCCTCCCGCAAAAGTCGCTGTTCTGGCCGGAGGATCCGGGGGACCAACCACCACTTCAAAAACAACAAAGTCAGGATCATCAGGCACCGTGAATTCAGGCACCATCTCATCCGGTCCGAAGACATTTAAGCCTGTCTTACTGATGGAACTTGATCCAAAGAAGATGTATGTCGGTCAGAAAATTCGGCTGACACATTTATATTTCAATGCTGATTCCATCAATCTCCTGCCGAATTCGTACAAAGTATTGAATGAGCTCGCAGATTATCTCAAAGCGTTTCCCAAAACAATGATTGAAATAGGGGGACACACGAATACCATTCCACCAGAAGATTATTGTAATGCACTCTCCATGTCCCGTGCTAAATCTGTGCAGCAATATCTGATGACACAAGGGGTGTCTGAGTCGCGCCTGCAGTATAAAGGATATGGTAAATCGGATCCACTCATCACCTATGACCGGTACAATAAAGAAGCACGGTTAAAAAATCAACGTGTCGAGATTAAGATCCTCTCACTATCCTAGGTAGGACACACCCTATTTTCCCTTAAAATTCTTCTCCACATTCAATCCCACTTTCTTAATATCATTCCAATAGCCGGGATATGATTTTGTTACCACTTCAGGTTCCCTGATGATGATCGGTCGCAGACACGCAAAGGGCGCAAATGCCATGGCCATGCGGTGATCTTCATACGTATCAAATTTCGCTTTGTCTTTCCATTTGGCCCTGCCATGCAGGATATATAGTGGTTTGCCATCTTCTTCTTTTTCTTCCAGGAATGTTTTCACCTTGGCAAGTTCTTTTTGCATCGCCGTGATCCGGTTCGTCTCTTTGATTTTCAATGTTTCCAAACCTGTCATCACCCCTTTGACACCAAGACCAGAAAGTGTCACCATTACGGTCTGCGCGATATCCGGATTTTTTGAAAAATCAAAACGGACTTCTTTCGGCCGTGTTATATTTTCTTTTTTACTAAGCTGAATACCGTTTTCAGTATAGGTCGTAAAGACATTAAAATGTTGATAAAATTCAGAGAGTGCTGCATCACCTTGCAGACTATGTTCGGATAAACCCTCAACACGTATATCTGCCTCGTCTGACAAAGCTGCAATCGAATAATAATAGGATGCAGCAGACCAATCGCCTTCCACTGTAAACTCACGAGCTTTGTATTCACCATGTGGTACGGTGATCGTATTATCTACCCACTCATAGTCTACACCAAAATATTTCATGACTTCTAATGTCATCCGGATATACGGGATGGATACCGGATCATTGATCAGGTTTATTTTCAATCCATTCGGTAATACAGGAGCGATCAGCAATAACGCAGAAACAAACTGGCTGCTCACGCCAGCCTGCAGATCGATCTCATGTATATCTTTTGCGAGGTGCGGTGTTGGTGTGATCTGTAAAGGAGGGAATCCTTCTTTGTTCAGATATGTAATATCCGCCCCTAAGGTTTGTAATGCTTTGACAAGCGGACCAATCGGTCTGCGGCGCAATTGCTCAGATGCATCCAGCTTCACTTCTTTATTACCAAGACATGCGCGAGCCACCATAAAACGGTAACTGCTGCCGGCATGACCACTATACAGCACATCAGATGGAGTCGAAAGCATTTTGACTAATGCATCCGTGTCATCACTTTTGCTGAGGCGGTTGATCTTGAATTCCTTTTTACAGAGTGACTGAATGATCAGCACACGATTAGAAATACTTTTAGAAGGCTCCAGGATGATAGAACCGCTCAGCTTGGGCTGAGGACACGAAATACGGTACGCGTTGGACATGTTGAATTTATTCGTCTTCCCTCTTCACTTCCAGGGCTCTTTTCTTCTCAGCGTCTTTATCAAAGGCAATGATAATATCTTTTACTAACCGGTGTCTGACTACATCATCTGCCGTGAGCCGCACAGTTTCAATACCATCGATATGACTCAACAGGTCAATTGCTTTTCCCAATCCGGATTGAGCACTCCTCGGTAAATCAATTTGAGACATATCCCCCGTAACCATACACTTGGCAGATGGGCCAAGTCGTGTGAGGAACATTTTGATTTGGGTGACAGTCGCATTTTGTGCCTCGTCCAGAATAATGAATGCATTATCCAACGTACGTCCACGCATGTACGCAAGAGGTGCAATTTCAATGATCCGATTTTGCATAAAATAATTCAGCTTATCTACCTGAATCATATCATCCAATGCATCATATAACGGTCTGAGATATGGATCGATTTTTTCTTTCAGGTCACCCGGTAAAAATCCGAGATTCTCACCTGCTTCCACTGCAGGACGTGTGAGAATGATCTTTTTAACCATCGAGTTTTTTAACGCACGTACAGCAAGAGCAACTGCGGTATATGTTTTTCCCGTTCCGGCGGGACCCACAGCAAAGACAACATCATTTTTGTCACAGGCTGTCACCATCTTTTTTTGATTGGGTGTCTTAGCCTTGATGGGTTTGCCTGTCCTGCCAAACAGGATCACATGATCCGGATTACCAATTTCAGGTTCCAGTTCAAATGAATGACTACCATTCAAAAGATCTTCGACTGTCTGAAGTGGAAGTGTGTGTTCATCCCGCAGGATGCGTACCATTAGCTCGAACTTATCTTTTGCAGTTTGTGCAAGTTTTTTCTTGCCACTGAGTTTTACCTGGTTCCCGCGCGAAGTAACGGTGACTTCCGGAAATGCCTTTCGAAAAAGATTCAGTTTACTATTATTTTGTCCGAAGAGTTCTAACAGGTCTAAATCCTCTACAGTCAACACAATCTCACTCAATCCGGCTTCTTTGGGGGTAGGTGATGTTTGTCCGATGGTCTTATTGATTTTTGTTCGTGCCAAATCTAATATTCCTTTCTAACTGTTTGTGCTTCTTATTGATAAATTTACAATCTCTTTCCAATATGTTCTGACCGATGATGGTAAAACGAATTGTCCGTATGGATATCCTGCCCGGAGCTGATGACCGTTTTCTGGACGTTTTTGATCAGGTAAAACATGAGATCCGATCGCAGCAAGGATGTTTGAATCTCGAAATTTTACGAAGCCATAACGAAGGCCTGACAAGTCTCTGGACGATCAGTGTGTGGCAGTCAGCCGATGATCTTGAAACGTACCGGACATCCGCATTGTTCCGCAAAACCTGGTCGGAGGTAAAACCTTTATTTTTTGGACCTGCACAGGCCTGGACTCTTACACAGATCGAGGCAATCGCATGAAAAAACTGGATTCTCCATTGTCAGATATCATGCTTGGCCCTCTGGAAGCTGGCCTTCCCGAGCTAATCAGGTCATTATCAACATCATCTATCATTATTATCGCAGATACGAATACCGCATCCCTCTGCCTTCCAGCGATTCGACAGATCGGATTAGACGCTCCCGTGATTACGATTCCGGCAGGTGAATCCCATAAGAATATTGACTCCTGCAAACAAATCTGGTCAGAACTGGTGAAACTTGATGCTACCCGAGACACACTGGTCATTAATCTGGGAGGCGGTATGGTTTGTGATATCGGAGGTTTTGCAGCGGCCTGCTTCCAGCGAGGCATTTTATTTGCCCATATTCCCACCACGGTCCTGTCCATGACAGATGCTGCCATTGGAGGAAAACTCGGGATCGATTTTGATGGCTTAAAAAACTATATCGGTCTGATCCGGCAGCCTTCTTTTGTATGGATCGACCCCGTCTTTATTGATACGTTGCCTCGTATCGAAAAGATTTCAGGCCTCGCAGAAATCGTGAAACACGCGATTATATCCAATCCGGGCCTGTTTGCAATACTCGAAAATATAGTCTCTGTAGATGAGATTCAATGGGTAGATCTTTTTAAAGAAAGCATCCAGGTGAAACTTCGGATCGTTGAAATTGACCCGAATGAATCAGGGATCCGCAAGACTCTCAATTTCGGACATACGATCGGACACGCACTGGAAAGTTATTTATTGACTTCAACCCATCCCCTGACCCATGGACAGGCCATCACGATCGGCATGTTAGTCGAGGCAAAAATGGCCAATATGACAGGCATGATGTCCGATAAAGACACTGCCAACGTCCAGAATTTAATTATCCGTTTGTTAGAGCCCATACGCGGGACATTGCCGACCTTTGAGGCCCTGAAATCATTGATTGGAAAGGACAAGAAAAAAGGGATCAGCGGAGTTGGATATAGCCTGCCGACAGCTATCGGTTCTTGTCAGTGGGATATAATCGTTGAAGAACAGGTAGTCAGAGAAAGTTTTCATTCGATTACCACACAAGTACTTTCCTGATGATTGCGTTTGAGGTGTTGAACTTATCTCCTTGTAGTTGATTAATAGCCATATGTTAAATTCAAATAATTCCTATCAGCGGTATAATATGTGGATATGGTACGGGGCGTTCGGTCTCGTTGTGGGTGCTATTTTATTTTTTGTGATCTTATCATTTCAGGGCTTACCTGATTTCAAACAGCTCGAAAATCCTGATTTCGAACTTGCATCCCAGGTGATTGATATCAAGAGCCGTGAGATCGGGAGATACTATACTCAGAATCGGCTGCCCGTTGCTTACGATGACCTGAATCCGTATCTCATTGATGCGGTCCTCGCGACAGAAGATGAACGATTTTTTTCACATTCCGGGGTTGACTTCCAGGCATTAAGCAGAGTAGCCATAGGGGTGATTACTTTCAATACCAGTAAAGGCGGTGGCAGTACGCTAACACAACAATTAGCGAAACTCTTATTTGACCGTCCGGATTTCACTGAAATGGGTAAGATGCAAAAAGCCTGGACACTGGTGATGACCAAATTTAAAGAATGGATCACAGCAGTCAAAATCGAACGTCAGTACACAAAGCAGGAAATCCTCTCGATGTATCTTAATAAATTCAATTTCATCTACGGCGCGTATGGTGTCAGTGCAGCGTCAGAAATTTATTTTGGAAAAAACCAGAACGAATTAAAAATCGAAGAAGCCGCCACCCTGATCGGGATGCTTAAAAATCCGGCACTCTTCAATCCTGTCCGCAGACCGGATACAGTCATGCAGAGAAGGATGATCGTCCTCAATCAGATGCGACGTCAAAATTATATCTCACGTGATCAATACGATTCCCTAAAAGTACTGCCCCTTGATATTTCAAATTTTTCCAAACAAAGTCACGTAACCGGACCAGCTCCTTATTTCAGAGCAGAACTCGCAAATTGGCTGAAAGAATTATTTAATCAGAAAGAATATCGCAAACCTAACGGCGAAAAATATAATATCTACAAAGATGGGTTGAAAGTGTATACCACAATTGACCTTGACATGCAGAACATGGCCGAAGAAGAAATGTGGAAGCACATGGCCAAAGTGCAGGAAAAATATAATAAAGTGTGGGCCAAAAAGGATCCATGGACATTTGAAGCAGATGATGTACAAAAGAAGATCAGGAAAGAATCGCTGATGCACATGGTGCGCTCAACCGGACGATACCAGGCAATGAGAGATGCGCGAATTGGCCTGATGTTGCAAAAGCTGAATGAACGGCACGATTTGTTACTTTCTGATTGGGATATTGACAACGTAATCCAGGAAGACGAAAAAGTCGGAAGGATCGCCAGGTTAGTGAAAGGGAAAAATATCACCACATCGAAAGGAAAAATTTATAAGGAAATGCTTGCTGATCCGATCTGGCCGGATTTTGCAGATGCATACAAAACGTTTCAGAAGGATATCATGGCTGAAATGAAAAAACCTGTCGATATGATGGTATTTGAATACAATGCAGCAGGTGAGAAAAAGGCAAATATGTCACCATTGGATTCAATCAAATATCATCGCAGGTTTATGCAGGTGGGTAGTCTTGCGATAGATCCAAAAACAGGCCAGGTAAAAGCGTGGGTTGGAGGAATCAACAATAAGTATTTCCAGTATGATCATACGGGCGCCAGCAGGCAGGTAGGTTCGACGTTTAAACCATTTGTTTACGCAACTGCCATTACACTCCAGGGTATTTCTCCTTGTTTTCCGGTTCGCGATCAGCCCTATACCATCGCTCCGGGTGATGGCAATTTTGGTGTGCTGGAGCCATGGACACCAAAAAATGCAGATGGAAAATATACAGGACGCTCGTTCACACTCTTCGAAGCATTAAAAGATTCAAGGAATACAGTATCAGTATTCCTAATGCAACAACTGGGTAATGTAAATGTGGTCAGAGGACTGATTCATAACATGGGAATTGACAGTTCGTTGCGCAGACCCGATGGTGAATTCAGAGTTCCCAACCAACCTTCAATCGCCCTGGGTGCCGCCGACCTGAGCGTCATGGAAATGACAGGTGCTTATTCCACATTTGCGAATAACGGAGTTTTTGTGAGGCCGTATTTCGTGACCTCCATTGAAGATGCCAATGGTAAAGTAATCTACCAGGCCATCAAAGAAGAGCAAGTAGCGCTTCCACCAAAAGCCAACGCGGTGATGGTGGATATGCTGAAATACGCAGGGTCATATGCGTTCCCGGATTTTAAAAGCGAAATCGGTGGCAAGACCGGCACCACAAATGACTATGTGGATGGCTGGTATATGGGCATCACACCATCGTTAGTGGTTGGAACCTGGGTAGGTGGAGAAGATCCCTGGATCAGGTTTAATACACTTGCAGATGGTCAGGGAGCTGCCATGGCACGCCCTTTCTTCAAAGCCTTTCTAGCCAGGCTGGAAAATTCTACATCTACGGATTATGACCCAAATGCAAAATTTGAAATCCCGTTTGGTGGACTCGATATCGAAACAGATTGTGCCAAGTACAGGTCTATGCAATATGGCCCCGCTCTCGATCACTATAGTCCGGATGAACACTTTGAAGAAGAGTTCATTGAAAATTAACGTCATCTAAATCCTTTTTATCTTTCCGGCTCATCCCCTTGATCCAAAATGAAAAACAAAAGAAGCTTTACATGAAGTATTGGAAATTGGGTGGCCTGTATGCTGTAATCATTTGTTTTTTCACCGCGATAAGTTGTGTCCCGGTGGAAGAGAAAAAAGTGACATCTTTTGACATAACGCTGAATAATGAAGCGGTCAGGAAAATTTATGATTTGCAGATCCATCAGGCAAAAGACAGCCTTGTACAATATCTGTCAAGTGAAGATCCATCAGTGCGGTATTCAGCTGCAAAGGCTTTTGCATCCTTCCGGGACACCACAGCCATAGATGCATTAATACCATTGTTGACAGATGCGCACGGCCAGGTTAGAGAAATGGCCGCCTATGCTATTGGTCAGATAGGAACTGGCAGGGCAGAAGCTCAGCTGACAGCAGCATTTGATGGAAGAGATAGTGCCCGCCTTTACCTGCATGCCAATAGTGCCATCCTGGAAGCTATGGGACAGATAGGGAGTATTCAATCCCTGAGAGCACTCAGTACCATCTCAACATACCAGCCATCCGATACATTACTCCTTTTAGGACAAGTCAGAGGAATATACAGATATGCTTTGCGAAACTTAACTGATCCGGAAGGTACAGCCACCATGATCCGGTATTTGACAAATGTCAATATGCCATCCGAAGTTCGACTTATAGCTGCGCATTATCTTCATCGTACACCTAATCTCGAGCTCAAGGATTACAATGCCGATCTGATGGCGGTATGGCAGGGAGAACAAGATCCCAACATCAGAATGTGTATTGCCACAGCGTTGGGAAAATTGAAAACGCCTGAAGCGCAAAAAGTATTAACAGAAAGTCTGCAGACTGAATCAGACTATCGTGTGAAATGTAATATGCTGCGCGCATTACAATTGTATGATTACAATACGATCAGTGATGTCATGCTTGAGTTTTCTAAGTCAACACATCCTGCGATTGCCGAAGTAGCCTCACAATATTTTGTGACACAGGGCCGGGAAAAAGATGCGGCCCGTTACAAAACTGCAATGGATCTATCCAAAACATGGGAAGCAAAAACTCGTATGGCAGAGGCAGCGAATAAAAACATGACCTCCATGTTCACTGCTCCCAAAACGAATCTGCAAAAGGAAATACTCGCTCAAATGGCAAGCGCCAAAAATGTTTATGAAAAAGCTGCCTGGTTAAAAGCTTACGCAAGTGAACTCCGAAATTTTGAATCGATTCCGAAATACATTGGAACAGACCAGCCTGTCGTCATTCGCACACAGGCAGTCCAGAGCCTGATCGATGCATGCAAGGATAAGAACTTCGATGCATACTTTGCGGGCGAAGGCCATCTGATCAGAAGCCAGATAGGAAGTTATCTCGCCAATGCTATGCGAACAGGCGATCCTGGTATATTAGCACTGGTGGCAGGAGCCATCACAGATGAAAAGACAGGTTTGAAAGCTGTACTGAGTGATCGAAAAGCAGATTTGTCGAAAGCCATGACAAATCTCAAGTTGCCTGCAGAAACAGAAACCTACCTTGAAATTGCAAAGGCCCTGAAGGAATACGGAATTCAAACTCCTCCTATTCCGGAAGCACAAAAATCCATTAAGCCCATGGACTGGAGCCTGATTGATAAATTAAAACCCGAAAGCAAAGTTCACATTGTAACATCAAATGGTGATGTGGATATTCAGTTATTCCCGGATAGGGCACCTGAAAGTGTTGCTAATTTTATTCAGCTTGCTACTGAAGGATTTTTTAAAGGGAAAGCCTTCCATCGGGTAGTACCCAATTTTGTGGCGCAGACAGGATGTCCACGTGGTGATGGATTTGGCAGTCTTGATTTTACAATTCGTTCTGAGGTAGCGGGTGCCTACTATAATGAGGAAGGCTATATAGGCATGGCTTCTGCAGGGCCTCACACAGAAGGAACACAGTTTTTTATAACACATTCGCCAGCGCCACATCTCGATGGGCGGTACACTATTTTTGGAAAAGTAGTGTCCGGTATGCAGGTCATTCATCAGTTGGAGATGGGTGATGAAATAAGTCAAATCAATATTCTTTACTAGAAGATCATATGATAAAATCTACACCTTTGGAATCAAGGCATATCGACCTTGGTGCAAAAATGACAGCATTCGCCGGGTATAATATGCCTGTAGTCTATAGTTCCATCCAGGAAGAACATCAGGCAGTCCGTACGCAGGTGGGTGTGTTTGATGTATCCCACATGGGTGAATTTATTATCAAAGGAAAAGAGGCGCTTGATCTGATCCAGCGCATCAGTTCCAATGATGCTTCTGCACTCGCGATCGGTCAGGCTCAGTATGCATGTCTGCCAAATGAGACGGGTGGCATTGTAGATGATATGCTGGTCTACAGGTTATCAGAAGATATGTGCGAAGCCGGTGAGCAGGCATTTATGCTCGTCGTCAACGCTTCGAATATCGAAAAGGACTGGAACCATATTCAATCGTATGCATCCGCTTTTGATGTTCGGATGATTGATATATCAGAAAAAACAGGATTATTAGCGGTTCAGGGTCCAAGGGTGACTGAATTATTACAACCACTTACGGATGTGGTCCTGAAGGATATTCCATACTATCATTTTACGAAAGGCACGTTTGCCGGAATTCCGAATGTATTGATCTCAGCAACAGGTTATACAGGATCAGGGGGATTTGAATTGTATGTTGACAATGAGAACCTGGTAGCGCTTTGGGATACCGTTATGGGGTTGGATCATCCGGTGAAGCCCGTTCCTGCAGGACTGGGTGCACGTGATACGTTGAGACTTGAGATGGGATTTTGCCTCTATGGAAATGATATCGATGATACCACATCACCACTTGAAGCCGGGTTGGGATGGATCACCAAATTGAAAAAACAAAATGATTTTCCATCTAAAGATTTTATGCTGGAGCAGAAAAAAGATGGTGTTGCAAAAAAACTGGTAGGGCTACAGGTAGATGATCGACGTGTACCACGTCATGGCTATCCGGTCTGCAATGCAGCGGGTGAAGAAATTGGAGTTGTCACGAGTGGGACCTTATCTCCAACTCTCCAGATACCTATTGGCATGGCGTATGTACCAGTTTCTTATACAACGATAGGCACATCTCTCTCTGTTAAAGCAGGTTCAAAGTTATTGGCTGCAACGGTAGTAACACTTCCGTTTATTAAGGAACCATCCCTAATCAATAATTAATATCTGCGAAAGTTAAACTCCGGCAAGTAAACATTTATGAAGATTTTCCCTTTCAAAGCAATATATCCAAATGTGGAACTGATTGCCTCCACAGATTCTTTTTTTTCAACGGTACGCGATGATTATACACAGTACCTCGAAAATGGTTTTTTTCATCAGGTACCGGATAGCGCATATTATATTATGGAAATTACATCCGGGGGAAAAAAGCATTCCGGTCTGATCGTCTCACTCGACATTAATGATTATACCAAAGGTAAGATCGTCAAACATGAAAAAACAATTGCAAGCAGCGAACAGGAGATGCTGAAGTTGTTGTTACAGCGTGGTGCTATGGTGAAGCCCGTCCTGTTGTGTCATCCCGAAGTAAAAGAGATCTCCAAAGTCATCCAAAAACTTAAAAAGAAAAACAGTCCTTTTTTATCCCTCAACACCACACTCAGCCCTCACGAATATAATTTGTACAAGGTATCTCAAAAGGATGGAGAAGAACTGGCCGATCTCTATAAAACACTTGTATCCAGGGTATATATCGCAGACGGTCATCATCGCTGCAGCACAGGTGAAAAGTTGTATAAGTTGCAAGGGGATAAAAAAGGAAAGGACTATTCTCACATCCTTGCTGCCTTATTTCCATTTGACCAACTTGATATTCTCGATTACAACAGGATTGTTCAGTTACCGTATAATCTTAAGCTGACCCGATTTATTTCTGAACTCAGTAAAGTATGTGATGTACAATATATTGGCAAACCACAAAAGCCCCAGCGGAAGCATGATATCACGATGTGTCTGCAGGACGAATGGTACTTGTTGAGATGGAAAGACGACGTCATCAAGAAGTATAAAAAAATGCCTTCTGTGCTCGATGCTGCGCTGCTGGATACAGAAATCCTTGAAATTCTGTTAGAGATAAAGGATGTGCGCACCGATGGAAGAGTGGATTATGTATCTGGTGACCTTGGACCTGAGCGTGTAGAAGAAAAGGCAAGGTCTTCTGATCACCATGTAGGATTTTGTATTTATCCGGTACAGTTTGATGAGCTCGTGAAAGTATCTGACAGTGGTGGCACACTTCCGCCAAAAAGCACATGGTTTGAACCTCGGATGATCAACGGGTTTGTAGTCAAAGCCTATTGATGAAACGCTACCTGACAGCGGATTGGATTTATCCGGTCATCTCTCCTGCTATCCATCATGGAGTAGTTGTAGTAGAAAATGACATCATCATTGAAGTTACCACCAGAGATCAGATCCCTTCTGATAAACTTGAATTTTTCGAGGGCATTATTACGCCAGGATTTGTTAATACACATTGCCATCTCGAGTTATCACATATGAAAGGTAAGGTGCCTACGGGTACCGGATTATTACCGTTCATATCAAATGTGGTCCGGCATAGGGATGTTGGACAGGAAGAAATCGACCAGGCGATCCGGAACGCAGATGCATACATGTGGGATCAGGGTATCCAGGCGGTAGGAGACATCTGTAATAAAAAAGATACACTACAGGTAAAATCCCAAAGCAAAATCACATACTACAGTTTTGTTGAGATGTTGGATTTTCTTCAGGACGATAAGACGGATATTTTAACACAGGGGTACAAAGAAGTCTATCACGTAGCTCAGGGTTTAAAGTCGGCAGTCCCTCACGCTCCATATTCTGTATCACCCAATTTATTTTCACAGATCAATACACTGAATCAAAAGAAAGTCATTGTCAGCATACATAATCAGGAATCACAGGCTGAAGATGATCTGTTCCGAAATGGAAATGGAGCGTTTTATGATTTTTACAACACCTTTAGTATTCCGCTAGATCATTTCAAAGCTACAAGCCAATCTTCGATCCATTATGTAATGAAGCATATGGATCCTCATCAGCCAACGTTGTTTGTTCATAATACATTGACACAAAGAGACGACATCATCGCTGCGCTCAACTGGAATAATCAAGTCTGCTGGGCTACCTGCCCAAATGCGAATCTCTATATTGAAAATAGGTTACCTCATTATCAATCCTTCCTGGATCAAGATGCCGTAATGACCATTGGCACCGACAGTCTTACATCCAACTGGCAACTGTCCATTTTAGAAGAGATGAAGACTATTGCGAAATATCAATCCTACATCTCCTTCGACACATTACTCCGGTGGGCTACGTTGAATGGCGCTAAAGCTCTTGGTTTAGATGATCAGTTCGGAACATTTGAAAAGGGGAAAAGGCCGGGCGTATTAGTCATCAACTATGATCCTGATCGTGCAAAGTTGTACGATGCGGAAATCGTTGTCAGACGACTGGTGTAGCTCAGATCTAAACTGCATGTTGGGGCCGGCATAAGCATTAGCAATCTCAGCTTTGCCGACAAGTATGAGCCCACACGAAGATTTCAAATTCGCCACTCGTCACTTGTAATTCGTCACTCCTAATCCGGCTCTGTAAGTTGAAAAAAGTACTGTTTCTCTTTTTTAAAATTAAGATCGGGCAGTATGGCACTAACTTCATCGATCAAACGCAGTTGTGACCTTGCAAAAGAAGCTATGTTGGCTTGATTTTGATGAAGGATTCTATGCTGCATCCCCTTGGTAATTTTATCTATGGATGAATGATATATACTTTGTTGCGGATCCAAATACATGTCACAGAAATGATCCCAAATGATTTCAATCGCGGCATCAGAAGGATGTACCATATCCGGTGCATAAAACCGGTAATCCCGTAGCTGATCCATCATGATTTCATAAGCAGGAAAATATCCTGAATCAGGATGTTCATGTAAAAATTGCTGGACTGCGAGGACCAGTGTTGCTTTGCTTCGTTGATTTCCGATGAATCCTTCTCTCAGATATCGCACAGGACTGATCGTCCATAGAATTTGTGATTGAGGTGCAATATCCCTGATTAAACGAAACATCGATTTCATTTCAGTCACACATTCATCCACAGATAATACACTCCTCGTAAATTGATTTTGAGGAATTTTATGGCAGTTGCCAACAATTTCATTTCTCGAAACATAATTGAACACATGTGCAGTGCCGAGACTGATAAAAACAAATTTACTTGCAGCCAGATGATCATGAGCCATATCAAGCGAGGCATGAATGGATTGAAGTACTGCATCAGCATCAATACCACTAAAACGTCCGTGATGGTCCATACTATGATATAGCCCCTCATGCGGCACAAGATCTTCCGTCGTATAGTGCTTTCTATTGACAATCCGTCTGAAGGATGTATTGAGCGAAGCAGGATTATAAAGGATGCCAAATGGATTGCTCAGCACATTATATTTATAGTAGTTTAGCTTTTGGCTGATATGGTCTGCAAAACATGAGCCCGCCATAACAATCCCATCCTTGTAGGTGATCTTTGGCCTGAAGTCGACAGGTCTGATTTGTGTAAAAAACTGTTCCATGCTTCAATAAACAAGCTTGATTAAATCCTGTTTCCGGTCAAAGTAAAAGTAAATTTGTCACCCTCAAACAGAATTATATGGGATCGCACATAGTAGATCAGTTGGCGACCAGCCTGGGAATGCGTGATGAAGGGCCGAATATACTGTGCTATCTTTCTGCCATTCCAACCTATCAAGATGATTGTATCGAATTATTGCTAGAACAAATTGAAAAAGCGCTCGTTAATCAAGTGCCCATAAACGCAGAACGAACTGCTGCCATAATTACGGAGCCGTATAAAAGGCACCTTATATAAATCCTTTCCACCCGCGCGGATGTTGTCGAAATACCTTCCAAACAAAATCGTGTGGATAAGCTTTTGAAAAAATTATAATCCTGATACCGGAATGCCTGTATGAAATACGACGACGCACGACAACAACTGATTCAGACCTGGGGACAACTCAGCACGCAATGGGGCATCAGCCGCACTATGGGTCAGATCCATGCACTCCTCATGATCACATCCGGCTCAATGACAGCAGATGACATCATCGGCCAACTCAATATTTCCCGTGGAAATGCAAGCATGAACCTCAGGAATCTACTGGAGTGGGGAATTATAAGTAAAGTATTTATTGCCGGCGACCGTAAAGAATATTACACCGCAGAAAAGGATGCCTGGAAAATGGCGTTGCAAATAGCCCGGGAACGAAAACGCAGAGAACTTGATCCTGCCATTCAATCCCTGGCCGATTTACAAAATGTCGCTGGTGGCGATGATCAAAAAACAGAAACAGAAGAATTTAATAAAATGACTGCCCAGCTTCTGGATGTAGCCATGCAGGTTGATAAAGTATTGGATATAAGTATTCGTTCAGGAGGACAATCCGTGGTTAGGAAATTGATTAATGTGCTCAGATAACAAGGTGAATGATGAAATTTATTTGGCTGTGCTTTCTGTTGATTAGTTTTTTTAGTTGTGCTTCAACACAGCATCCGGTTACTTCTGTAGTTCCGAATGAATATTTTGTGGTCCTGCCGGACATTCAATCACTCGAAATAGATCCATTAGGTAACCTGTATGTTGTCGATGGCAATGACCGATTAACCAAGTTTGATTCTATCGGTCGCAAGGTTTTTCATATTGTCAACAACAATCTTGGTGAAATTCATAGCATCGATGTAGGCAATCCTTTTAAGATCATGATGTTCTACAGGGACCAACAGACCATCTTATTATTGGATCGAACCCTTTCAGAAATTCAAAGAATTCTATTGCCGGATTGGAAGATCAATGATGTCACGGCAGCATGCCTGTCACCTGATAATGCGATCTGGATCTATAATGGGACAGAAAGAACCCTGATAAAAATGGATGGTACAGGGAATGCGATCCTTACGTCAGATCCATTCGATATTGTCAGACCAGCTGCTTTGCGACCAGACTATATTTTCGATACAGATCACTACCTGCTATTGACACAGGTGGGAAAACCGATCTCTCTGTTTGATGATTTCGGGAATTATATCAGAGAATTAGAAGGTATCGAACCACAATTTTCAATTACCGGTAATACAATTATCTACAGAATGGAAAACAGGTTGCTTTCCTATGATCTACTCCGGTCCCAATATCTCAG
>JBBREG010000027.1:0-23807 GCA_038203125.1 Chitinophagales bacterium | reverse complement strand
GTCACGAGTAAGGAATTTTTTGATCTTAAGCGGTGCGCGGAAGTCAGCGTTGATTTTCGTCAGCGCCCGGGCAATCCCGAGGCGGATCGCTTCAGATTGTCCTCTGAAACCTCCTCCGGACACATTGACTTTGACATCATACTGTGAAAGGACATCAAGTTCCAGCAGAGGTGCCACGACATGTGCACTGATGTGCAACTGTGGGAAATAGTCTTTGTATTCGCGGCCGTTGATTTTAATCGCGCCTGTACCATTCGATACATACACGCGGGCTACTGCAGCTTTACGACGTCCGATTGCATTAATTGTCTCCATAAATATTACTTGGACTAAATGTTCTTAATGGGTTAGATAAGGGGTTCTGGCTTCTGAGCAGTGTGCAGGTGAGTTGGTCCGGCATACACATATAGTTTGCGGAACATGGCATTACCCAGTTTATTCTTGGGTAACATTCCTTTCACTGCAGATTCGATCAGACGCTCTGGTCTGGAAGCACGTACCTGGCTGGCAGTCAGTTCTCTCAGACCGCCCGGGTAACCGGAATAGTTCTGATAGATCTTGACACCTTCCTTTTTACCGGTCAGCTTTACTTTATCCGCATTGACGACGATGACATATTCACCTGTATCAACGTGAGGTGTGTATTCGGGTCTGTGCTTGCCTCTGAGGACAGTGGCAATACGTGTGCAAAGGCGGCCTAATACCATCCCCTCTGCATCCACGACAAACCAGCGGCGCGTAACATCCTGGTTGCGCATGGACCGGGTCTTATAACTCAATGTATTCACAGCAATCTGTTTTTATAACTATTAAATGATCCACCTTTTTCCAAAGCGGGTCGCAAAGGTAGTTTTAGGTCACCCATATTACCAAGGATTTTACAAAGATTTCTGAAAGTAAATTGTATAAATGCCTGATTTTCAGGGAAATTTTGGAACAAATATTTTAAATGGGTCGCGCAAAGACGCAAAGAACGCAAAGGATAACTGGAAATGGTCGCGCAAAGACGTAAAGAACGCAATGGAAAACTGGAAATGGTCGCGCAAAGACGCAAAGAACGCTAAGGATAACTGGAAATGGTCGCGCAAAGACGCAAAGAACGCAATGGAAAACTGGAAATGGTCGCGCAAAGGCCGCAAAGTCGATTTTGAAAGTTTTTGGAAAAAAATGAAAAAACCGGTAACGTTTTACTTCTCTCAGAACATATACTTATAAACCTGTTATGCCTTGACTGAAAATGAACTTTCAAATGTGATCATCAAATCGTGTATTGATATCCACTCTACTCTAGGACCCGGCCTACTCGAATCCGTCTATGAAGAGATCTTATATTTTGAGCTGGTTTCTCAGGGATACTTTGTTGAACGACAGAAACCGCTACCTGTATTCTGGAAAGAACACAAAATGAATATTGGATTCAGGACCGATCTCATCGTCGAGAGAAAGGTTGTGGTGGAAATTAAATCTGTAGAGAATATGAGCCCTGTATTTGCAAAAACTGTTTTGACTTATATCAGGTTGACGAATTTAAAACTGGGACTGCTTATTAATTTCAATGTGACTTTATTGAAGGACGGAATTACCCGATTAGTGAATAAGCTTTAATACCGGAAATTTTCTTTGCGAACTTTGCGTCTTTGCGCGACATTATTTCTTCGCGAACTTTGCGTCCTTGCGCGACATTATTTCTTCGCGAACTTTGCGTCTTTGCGCGACATTATTTCTTCGCGAACTTTGCGTCTTTGCGCGACATTATTTCTTTGCGAACTTTGCGTCTTTGCGCGACATTATTTCTTTGCGAACTTTGCGTCTTTGCGCGACATTATTTTATTAAATGTAGTGGAAAAAGCTCCTTCAGTTTATTCTCACGGTACCGGAAAATTTCATTCACCTGCCTGTCCACCCAGAGTTTTCCTGCAAACCACCCAAGCGGACCAAATCCAATATCATACGTAAGTCGATCTGTCATCATCACACCTCCTTCCACAGATTTGAACGAATGTTGATGTATCCAAACTTTATACGGTCCTTTCACCTGCATATCACTAAATGATTCCATCTCCTTGACTGAAACGATTCGTGTTTCCCAATTCATCGGGATGCGCATCATGGGTTGAATCTTATATTTTATAATCAGACCCTCATGCATTTTATCCGGCAATTTGGTCAGTGTTTTGAAATTCATTTTATCAGGAGTGATCAGGTTGAGATTTCCCGGATTGGAAAAAAAGATCCACGCTGTTTCTAATGTGATCGGCAGGAATTGTTCGAAGTGAAGTTCTTTCATATTTTTTCGCTGACCGCTTTTTTATACACTGCTAGTGCTCGTTCTCGGGCAAATACATGATCAACAATGGGATATAAATATCCGGGTTCATATTCTGGTATCCATCGTTTCACATATTTATAATCAGGATCGAATTTTCGCTGCTGTTCGGAGGGATTAAAGATGCGGAAATAAGGTGCTGCATCACACCCACAACCTGCTGCCCATTGCCAGTTTCCATTGTTGGAAGACAATTCATAATCCAAAAGCTTTTCTGCAAAATAGGCTTCACCCCATCGCCAGTCGATCAATAGATGTTTGGTAAGAAAACTGGCCACCACCATTCGAACACGGTTATGCATAAACCCTGTTTGAGCCAATTCGCGCATGCCTGCATCGACCATCGGATAACCGGTTTCACCTTTACACCAAAGGGTAAACTCAGCCTCATTGTTTCTCCACTGGATCGCATCATATTTGAGTTTAAAACTTTCCGTGACGACACGTGGAAAATGATACAGGATCATCATAAAAAATTCGCGCCATATGAGTTCATTCAGCCACTGGTCATTCCATTTAGATGCTTTAGCTGTAAGTTCTCTGACACTCACAGTGCCAAAACGTAAATGTACACTGAGCTTACTGGTCCCATCGATTGCGGGTAGATTGCGGGTAGCTTCATAGTGCCTGATAATCTCCGGGTCCGGAAGGGACGCCGGGAATTCAACATCGATATCTTTAAAACCAATTTCTGCAATAGAGGGGATGGGAAATGAAATTCCTTTCAGAAAATGTGTGGTATGTTTTTCTGATGGATACCTGGGCTTCGTGGATTGCAGATATTTTTCTTTCCACACTTTTGAATATGGTGTGAATATCGTGTAGGGTGAACCATCACTTTTTGTGACTTCACTTTTTTCAAAGTTTACCTGGTCCTTATATGTTTGGAAAGGAATGGTATGCTCGGCAAGTAGTTGAGCGATACGATGATCCCTGTCAATCGCATATGGCTCATAATCGCGATTGGTAAATACCGCCCGAATAGAAAATTCACGAAGCAATTTCCTGAAGGCATTTTCTGGTGTGTCATGAAGCACATAAATGGATGCACCTATTTCTAAAAGTTGCTCCTGTATTTGTTGGATCGCCTGATAGATAAAAACGATTCGCTTATCCTCTTTGTGCTTTAATCCTTCCAGGATGTGGATATCAAAAATAAAAACGGGCAGTACCGGCGATGACGACATCAATGCCTGGTACAACCCATGATTATCTGTAAGTCTTAGGTCCCTTCGAAACCAAAAAATGGAAACTTCCTTTTTTGACATGAACAGAAAGATAACGGATTGTCCCTCCTGTCGTCAAATTATTATCTCTTCACAAGAAATGTTGGGTAGTTGTTTTACTCCACATTGATCAACGCATATGCATTCACCTGTGGATTGGTTGTTGGGAACCATCCCCCTTCCGTAGACGTAAAAGATGAATACAGGTTATGTTTATCATAGACCAGGTAAGCATCAAGATCAAGAATCACCGGTACACACGAAACAATTTTCGTGGGTCCGTAATTAATATCGGCGACCCGAAAGTTTGGTACAGATGCAATTGCATCCCCTTCAAAACCATCCTGTTCATTCCATACGATACAGTTGTTCTGTGTCAATTGAAGAGACGGATCCATTTTCAGCTTGAGGGAATCAGACCCATAGAAGAAAAACAATTGACTATTGACCCTAAAGTCGGCATCGATGTCCAGAAATTCTGTACTCCACTTCGCTGGATACACATATCCATAGGGACTGTATGAAGGTGAGCCAGGTGAAAATATTTCTTCTATTTCAAGATTGTTGCCATCCACGGCATTGATGCGAAGTATGAGCGTGTCGCCCGTTGGTGCCAGTGAGCCACATTCCCCGGAATAGCGGAGGTAATAATTTTCCTGATTGACGGCAGGACTCTGGAGATTAACCAGGTTATGGCCGGGTTTGAAAATATCGTCTTTGTCACATGAGCTGAGTATACTCATGGTGAGCATCAGAAGGAAAGCAAAGTAGGATGTGAGATGTGATTTGTGGTTCATGAGTTTATGTTGTTTTCTGCTCTTTTAGACTCCAGGAAGCACATGATGGTTGGGTAGAATAAGGAATTTGTTTTATGGGGTTATCCGCTTATGGGGTTATCCGCTTATGAGGGTATCAGCTTATGGGGTTATCAGCTTATGGGGTTATCAGCTTATGGGGTTATCAGCTTATGAGGTTATCCGCTTCTGAGGTTATCCGCTTATGGGGTTATCAGCTTATGAGGTATCATGTTATGAGGTTATCAGGTTATGAGGGTATCAGCTTATGAGGGTATCAGCTTATGGGGTTTTCAGCTTATGAGGTTTTCATGTTATGAGGTTATCATGTTATGAGGTTATCATGTTATGAGGTTATCATGTTATGAGGTTATCAGGTTATGAGGTATCATGTTATGAGGTTATCAGCTTATGGGGTTTTCAGCTTATGAGGTTATCAGCTTATGAGGTTATCAGCTTATGGGGTTAACAATTTCAAAAAAATATGTGCATTCTTTGAAACCCGAAAGAAATTATAAGCTAATAACCTAATAAACCAGAATGCTAATCCATGATATACTGTGCTGTATATGAAAAACGTAATAAGCTTATTATCTACCCTAATAATAATTAATCTGTGGTGGATGGAATACTTGGCTCCTTCTGCTCCTTCAATCTGAAGCTAAATAATAATGATGTCTGCAGAAAATTGCGATGACTTGATTTTTCAATTTTGAAATCAAACTGCCGCATGTATCCAGCCTGAAAAGCTACAGTAGAACTTGCCTTATACCCGAGACCTGCGAAAAACCGGTTTCGCTCATAGTAAGGAGCTTTATCTGTAAAAAAAATTTCATCAGATATGGAAGCGTATAATGTTTTGGGAATTAATTCTCTGCGATTGATTGGAAAAAAAACATTGATCCGGTACCGGAATCGATTCCTGTAACCATTGGTGGTAAATCGTTGTTCGGCACGATATCGATGTTCAAAGTGGACGCGGTCGAGGTATTGTTCCATGACCAACTGGATCCAGGTACGCGTTTCGCCTTGGGCAAGGGGTTCGACAAAATTGCCGGGTTCTGTTGTGTTGTACGTATGATATCTGCCGCTGCCTAAGGTGGCTGCAATGTTCTCATTGAGATTAAACGTAATCCCTCCTTTGATTTCAAAATAAAAGAAATCATCATACAATCGTATACTCCTCAATTGGCCTTCACCGAAAAAGCTCCATTTTTTATTGAGTGCTACTTTTGCAGTGAGGATGCTCCATGTACCCAAAGGTTCTGATTGTGCCAGTATCCCTGAGAGACAGATCAAACAAAAACATACTATCAAATAGATTTTGGGCCATATCGTACGCGGGCCGGACATGAGATGCATGCTCAGATTATTTTATGATCGGGGCGGAAAAGTACGAAATGAATGTGACTGACTGATCGATAAATAATACCAACAAAAACCTCTGGAGCACACCTATGATAAAAAAATGAATATGATAAACTGTAATATTGACGGGCGTCACAAGCCGAGGATATCGACGAAATCCTACTGATTCTCCCGATCATGAAAGGCCCTGATCCTCTTTCGAAGATCAGGGCCGTTATCAAGGATACATATTTATAACAGTAAGACTACTTACTCAGAATGCACGATCACAATTAGTTTAGAAACGATCCCTGAATTAGTTTTCATCTGCATCATATAACTTCCCTCAGGAATCGTGGTCGTACGGATAGAAAACTTATTAACACCTTTCGCCACTTCCAGTTTTTGGGAAAACACATCTTTACCAACCAAATCAAGAATGAGCAGGTCGACAGGTGAAGGTCTGTCTGATACAAACTGCAGGTTCAGGAATTCATCTGATGGCTGAGGCCAGCACCTGAATTGTTGCAACTGATCACTAACTGCCGTACCCAATTCTGCATCCATGGCATTGGCATCAGCACGAATGCCGGAAGGAATCAACTGTGCAAAATCACCAAGTGGGTCATCACAATTTAAAATAGATTCACATACCGTGGAACATCCAAATGCATCTGTTACAGTTAAGGAGATTTCAACTTCTGAAAACCCGACATAGATTCCAATAGCAGCAGTACCCTGGCCGGACTGAATATAACAATCGATACCCTCTACCGTCCATTCATAAGTTAGCTCACCAAGGCCTCCGCTGGCTTCTGCACTTACCATGACATTGTGCGTATTACATTCCACAAATGGAACTGAAATATCGCATGTCACATATGTATCAGGAATCCATGTGATGAGTTGGGAAGCGGAAGAAGTATTACCACATGCATCTGTAGCTACCCATGTCCTTGTCACATCAAACGAGCCAGGAGAACTTCCAGGGATAATCTGCTCAGAATAGACTACTGTAATATTCTGCGTATAATCTGTGACATCAACTGTAGCAGCACCAGGCAATCCAGTACAAATAAATGTTTGAGCTGCCGGCACATTTGAAATAACAGGTGGAACATCATCAATCACATCGACGCTAAAGGATATCTCAGATGAGTTACCGCAAATATCTGTGGCTATCCACTGATAATTTCTATGCTCAAAGTATCCGTTTTCACTGCAATTAGCTGCATAAGCAACATGAGAACTAAAAACTGGAATGATGGCTTCATCACATTCATCAGCAACGAATACACTAAACTCATCAAGATCATCCAGCGCTTCAATGAGAGCTGTTTTTGATAACAGCACTGAATTCGGTCCCTGATCCAGGAAATGAAGAATCACGGAATTGGTAGCAACCTGAATTAAAGGAGGAGTAACATCATTCATGATTATCCTCTGATGAATTATTGTCTGATGTCCGCATGCATCTGTCGCGCTCCATGTACGTTCGATCACATTACCTTCTTCGCAAGGATTCTGAACAGGATTTTCAGTCATCGTTACTTCAACTCCTTTACCGGTACATGGATCAGTAGCTGTGACGCGGGGTATCGAAAGATCATTACAAATGGTTTCTTCAATACCGCTGATGACAGGACCTTCACTTCTTACATGCACCACTTGTGTTGTTGACAAAGTATTGCCACATGGGTCACTCACTACGATGGTGCGCTGTACATCATATTCATTTTCACAACTGCCAGGTATTACGACTTCATTGGTCGTCATCACTACCTCACCACAGTTATCAGATGCCTGTAGTGAAGGCAAGTCGTCACCACATCCAACAGTAACCTCAGCACGGAAATTTTCCATTACCGGAGGTGTTTGATCCATTATACTGACCAGCACAGCAAGTTGGGATTGATTTCCACACATATCTGTTGCGGTCCATTCCAGTTGAAGAGATGCAAGCACACCTTCTTCTGTTGTACAGTTACCCAGTGACAGTAATCTTTCACCATAAGAAATAGTCAGGCCTTCCGTACAGTCATCTGTAACACTAACGTCAGCCTCACTAAAGAGATCGAAATATCCTGCGTCTGATGAACAATCGAGTATCAGTGTTTGGCCCTGGCCTAATCCCTGTAAGACCGGATTGACAAATTCCATTTGTGGTGCCACATCATCCTGAGGTAACAGGATAGTTGTATCGCGGACCATATTACCACATGGGTCAAACCCTTCGTATGTTCTTCGTTTGGCATTACCAATACCACATGGATTTGGAATCACCACATCCCAATAGCGGACACTACCATTTTCACAGTTATCGATGGCTTCCACTTCTGCTAAAGATGGATCACCATCGCAGGCTAAATCCGGAACATTAATTAATACAGGTTCTTCATGGTCGATAAGCTGTACTGTTAATGTGAAAGTGGATTCATTACCACAGGCATCGATTCCTGTCCAGATAAATTCCCGTTGCTCGACATAACCAAAGAACTCACAGTTGCGTGGTTCATGTTCGATAAGTTCCATCGAAATGGACGGCGTCCCTCCACATGCAGCAACAAACGATACGGACTGCGTACCTAATTGATTATAAAAAGCTGGTATGCCACCCTCATTACATTTGTACTCGAGTATATTACCATCATCAATACCTTGTAACTGCGGATGAGTGAGATAGAGTTCGGGGCCTTTTTCATCTACAAGAGTTATGTATTGAATTGCAACAGTGGAGTTGCCACATACATCTGTTGCTGTCCATTTGCGTTGCAGCACCTGTCCATCCTGACAGCCGGGTGTAGGTGATGATTCTGAGAAAGTTATAGTGCATGCAAATAAACATTCATCTATAGCAGTAATGGCGTCAGCTGAAGGGACTGCAGGTACTTCATCGCAATTAACTGTGATATCTTCCGGCACACCGAATAAAACAGGAGGAATTGTATCAACAAGTTTGAGTTGGACGGTCGCCGAGCTACTGTTACCACATACATCCGTAATCACCCATCGAAGCCTGTATAAATTGATATAACCATCCACCAGACAATTACCTTCATCTATCAGTGTTTCAGTGTATACTATGGTAGGTGTACCTGAGCAATTATCAGCCGCTGCGATACTGGACTGATTAAAGACAGGAGGATCCCATGTTGGATCCTGGCCATAACACTGCACTTCTATCGTACCTCCATTAGGCACACCCATCAACAATGGATGACTGAATGTGATGGAAGGTGCAGTATTATCAAATACCACTATGGATTGCGTACACTGCGAACTATTGCCCGATGCATCGGTTGCTCTGTATGTGCGTGTTACATTAAACCGGTTGGTACACACGAATCCTGTCGTGACGTCGCTCACAAACACTACCGTAGGCGGACCGCAATTATCTGAGGCTACCACACCTGCTATGTTAGGTGCAGGAATAGTTGAGGCACATTGTACAGTGACAGCAGGCGGACAAGTAATAGATGGCGGTTGTGTGTCGAGCACCCTGACTGTAAAGGAGCATGTCGAGCTGTTACCTTCCTGATCGGTGGCGCGGTATACGATGGTACTAAGTCCTACCGGAAATGAGGATCCACTTGCAAGCCCGCTGACGAGCGTGATAGTTGGTGTCGAACAAATATCCGTTGCTGAGATAGCGCCATACGTGGTGACTGCAGAACAGAGCCCTTGAGTTGCGCTGACAGTTATATTCGGTGGACAGAATATGGTGGGAGGTGTATTATCTGCCTTTGTAAAAGTCCATATTGTGCAGCCGATTGCAGGACCATCGACATTTCTCGGCCTGACCTGCCAATAATATGTACCTGTTGCAAGAGTCCCAGCATTGTATGATGTCGGGAGGAAATTACCTACAAAAGGTGGCACCGGCGTTGTTCCAAAATAAACATCGTAGCTGGTAGCTCCGGGGGAAGCTGTCCATGATAGTGTTGTGGGTGTATTTGGACAAGAAATATTTCCATTGGCTGGTGATGGATTTGTTGCACAAGGTGGTGGCGCTCCTACACATACAATTTGAAAATTTTGAAATGATGGTATTGTGAGGGATTGATCAAGAAGAAAATAATATACTGTACCTGCGTTGAGTGTGCCGATTGGAGTTATAAACGGAGCGCCTATAGAAGACACACATTCCCATCCGGTATTATTGCATCCACCTGATGCTAGTTTAATATAATAATCCATGAATCCTCCTGAAGCTGAGTTTACCTGGAGGTTGTGTATACCTGTGGTAACAGGAGTAAAAGAATAAATCCTTTCCTGACCTGGCATGGTGAAACCACAACTACCTGTACTCCATATGCCATTACCCGAATGTGTTGATGTAACTGCCGAATTACAAGCGAGTGTAATTATATTTAAACATGGGTCAAGAGGCGGGCAAACAATATTGAAGGAGTGACTAATACCAGTTGTCACTTCCGGATCCAGGAGGATATAATATGTTGTGCCGGCGGTGAGTGTCCCAATGGCAACTGTTCCGGGAGAAAAAATGTCATCGATACAGGTCCATCCTGTGGCGTTACAACCTCCCGAGGCAACTTTATAAAAATAATCAACAAATCCTCCAGATGCAGCTGTCACTTGTAATGAGTGCACTGCTGTAGTAGCAGGTGTATAAGAATAAACGCGCTCTTGACCTGGTGTGGTAAATCCGCAACTTCCGGGACTCCATAAACCTGTTCCGGTACTGGTCGCGGTAACTGAATTGCCGCACGTAATAGTAGGAATACCAGCGCAGGGATCAAATACAGGACATATAATATTGAAAGTATGACTATACGTGCCTGTTCCTTCGGGATCCAGCAGGATATAATACGTGGTGCCTGCAGTAAGTGTCCCTATAGGAATGGTGGCGGGGGAAAAGATATCATCAATACATGTCCACCCTGTTGCATTACACCCACCTGCCGCGGATTTAAAAAAGTAGTCAATAAATCCACCCGTCGCTGCAGTTACTTGTAAAGAATGAGCACCTGTGGATGAAGGTGTAAATGAATATATTTTTTCCTGGCCGGGTGTACTAAACCCGCAGGAGGTCACATTCCAAAGTCCTGATCCCGAAGGTGTAGATGTAACTGATGAACCACAGGTAATGTTAACAATCGCAGTACATGGATCAGGAGCACCTGTACATGAAGTACACTGAACTGTTCCCGTATGGCAAGAACCATCGGTTCCGCAACTTGCGTTTGTATTGTAGTGAAGGTAAAGAGGACCGGAGACCGTGCACACAACTGAGACAGGTGCTGTACCAAATCCGAGAACAGTGCCTCCCGGCGTACCCTGACGAATGGTAATAAAATTACCGGTACCTCCGGTTGCATTAAATAAATAGGTACGGCCGGCAACTGCGCTGTTGATTGTACTGTATTCACCTGCAAAGGCACATGTTGTTATGGTCACTGGCACATTGGTAGAGGGTGCCGTCACTGTTCCAAATTGAGATGGATTGTTGCATTGTGCTTGTATGCTCTGCATCGACAACCACATGAAGACGAGGAGTAACAGGATAAATCGTGCAGCACGAAAGCATACTCCGTGGATAAGAGGGAAGATGGTTTTCATAAATATTAGGAGATTGATGAGAAAAGATTTCTATTAAATACAGCGTGTGGATGCGACACGAGTGTGTAAGCCACTTATGGTGAATGATTAATTTTGCGGGCAGAAATTAAGAGTAAAAAAGTGCTGTGAATACTGACAGTATTCCTGCAGAACGCAGATCGCAGATGCAATGATGGAAGTCCTTTATTCACAGAGGGCGAGAATTAGAGGGTGGACGATCCTATCTATAGAGCGACGCCAAAAGACGTAACTGTATTTATTGGATGCAGTCGGAAGATACTTAAAGAACATCATATTGTATCCCCTCTGATTAACTTTAACTATATAGGTGAGCTAACCTAATGACAAGCAAAATAAATTTAAGTTGACTTACTCTTGTCAATATCTTCCATCCTTTCTGTATGGCAGCTTCTCCATGGACTCTGCTTCCAGGCTGGCGAAATCAAAATCTTCCGTGACCAATCCTCGTATGAGATACAATCCCTTTCCCTGGAAGGGATATCGTTCGAGTGAGGGTGGAAAATGGGTCGTGTCAAAATATTTACCTTCTTCATCCAGCCAGGTGCCGAAGCTCATCAGCTTACCATTGGAGGTCGTGACGGGTTTGCGGGTGACATAATACCCAAGCATGGACACCCTGCGCCCCACTAAGGAATTGAGATCCTGAGTGAGCACAATCGTCTGCGCTGGCCTTTGCTCCAGAAGATCAAAGGGACTGCACAACGGGAAGCCTAACAACTCAATCTCATCATAGGCCTGGTCAAAAGGACTCTCTTCCAGTGAGGGCAGGGTGTAATCCACATGCTGACTATTACCAAAAAGTACGGGTTGCCCCACAGGCAATTTTGCCTGTGGATTGTGAACGGCATATTTTTGCCACATGAGTTCGCATTTAGTGCGACCGGTAAACCGGAATGCGCCCATGCGAATCAGGATATCTAGTTGTTCGCGGCCCAGATCTACACGCCCGACAAAATCTTCAAGGCTGAGATAAGGTCCATTGCGCAAGCGCTCCTCGACGATCCGGTGCGATACGTTTCGTTCGAGAGATTGAATGTGAATAAACCCGAGGTAGATCGTCTCCCCATAGATCGTGGTGAGATTGATACTGTGATTGATACAAGGTGCTTCAATCTTCGCACCACACATTCGGGCTTCGTGCACATAATATTCAGTTGAATAAAACCCACCAAAGTTATTGATGACACCCACCATAAATTCACGCGGGTAATATGTCTTGAGATACAAGCTCTGAAAACTTTCGACGGCAAAACTGGCGGAATGCGCTTTGCAAAATGAATAGCCTGAAAAACTTTCTACCTGGCGCCACACTTCAGCAATCAATTCTTCCGTATACCCGCGCTCGCGACAGTTGCGCCAGAATTTTTCCATTAATAACCTGAACGTGTCGGATGATTTTTTTTTGCCGGTCATGATACGTCTCAGCACATCTGATTCATCGAGGTCGAGGCCGGCAAAGTGATGCACGATCTTCATCACATCTTCCTGGTATACCATCACGCCAAATGTCTCGCCGAGATTCTGTTCGAAGACGGGATGGAGATATTCTACTTTTTCAGGCTCATGAAAACGTTTGATGTATTCGCGCATCATGCCGCTCTTCGCGACGCCGGGACGGATGATCGAACTGGCTGCCACAAGATGCACATAGTTATCACAATGTAATTTGGTGAGCAGGCCGCGCATGGCAGGTGATTCGATATAGAAGCAACCGATACACTGGCCTGTATACAACTGTGCTTTGACCTGCTTGTCTTCTTTGATCATGGCCACATTGTGTATATCCACAGCCTTGCCCTGGTTGGAGCGCACGAGGCTGACAGCATCCTTGATATGGCCGAGACCGCGCTGGCTCAGCACATCATATTTATGAAAGCCGAGATCCTCTGCATGATACATATCAAAATGAGAGATCGGAAATCCTTTCGGCATCATCTGCAGGGCAGTGTGATATGTGAGTGGTCTTTCGGAAACCAATACACCCCCGGCATGAATGGAAAGATAATTGGGGAATCGTTCGATCATCTCGCCGTAGCGGAAGATATGTTTCGCGTACGGATGATGTTTCGCGGCGGCGAGTGGTTCTTCGACGATGGCATCAATGTCTGCTTTCGGGAGACCTACCACTTTGCCGAGTTCGCGGATGATGGAGCGGCCTTTGAATGTGTTGTAAGTGGCCAGTAAGGCTGTATGCCGGTGGCCATATCGCTTGAAAATATAATCGGTGACATCATCACGCTCATCCCATGAAAAGTCGATATCAAAATCGGGGGGCGATGAGCGATGCGGGTTGATGAAACGCTCGAAGTAAAGGTCCAGCTCCAGCGGATCCACATCTGTAATGCCAAGACAATAGGCGACCAGTGAATTGGCTCCGCTCCCACGGCCTACATGATGATACCCGGCTGTCTGTGCATACCGAATGATATCCCACGTGATCAGAAAATAGGGTGCAAAGCCCAGCTGCCGGATGACTTTCAGTTCACTCTCCATCCGGGCGATGGCTTTCTTATGCGTCGGACCGTATCGTCGGTGACATCCCTCGCGGGCGAGCTTGATCAGAAGCTGATAGTCATCCCGTTCTGCGCCCGTGAATACCTGCCTGTTGTTGATGTTACCTGTGGGTAATTCTGCCTGGCAGTGATATAATAATGCTTCTGTATTCCGCACGATTTGCGGATACGAGCGGAAGGCGTGATCGATCAGGTCGCGGTTGACCCAGTGCTCACCCGGCCCGGCGTGCTGCTCTTCCTCCAACTGGCCGAGCATGATATTGAGATCGACGCAGCGCATGAGCTTGTGGACTTTGTATCCAGCCTCACCGTCGTACGTGATGGGTTGCCAGACCACAAGGCGGTCGGCGTGTTCCCGCAGCGCCGAACTATAAAGTCCGTTTGCTTCCGCGGGCATAATGCCGATGTATTCATTCGGTCGTAGATCAACCGGAATACCCGCCCCGGGCCTGAAGATCAGATATACATGCTCCATCTCCGGCGGCCGTATGGGGAGCGGCACGCCGTCGAGGGAACAGGATGTAAGCAATTCACAGAGTTCACGCCACCCTTCTGCATTGCGGGCGATGCCGGTGTATAGATAGCAATGGGCTGCATCTCTGAATTCTACACCGAGTACAGGCTTGATATCTCTTTTCTGACACTCCTGGATCCATGCAATAGCACAGGAGGTATTATTAATATCTGTGAGAGCCATGGCTGTAATGCCCCGCCGTGACGCCTCTTCTGCCAGCTCTGCTGGTGACAGGGTGCCGTATTTGAATGAGTAGTAGCTATGGCAATTAAGGTACATGGGAGGGCAAAGATACGCTGATTGACGTATTATGCGTCATATATTGACTATTTAACAGTCAAAATAAAATATAGTGTGTCAAGGCAGACCGGAACCTCAATAAATATCGAATCAGGGGCAACGAAAACGATAGAACTAGGATCAGGAAAACATTCATGTGGAAGATCAGAGATTGAAGGATAAATTCTCAAAGTCCTTTTATCTTTAGCTTCCCTCTGAATATCCGACTTGTAATCCACCACCCAAGGTAATTGCGCATGCTTAAGTATTTCGGCCTTTCATTGGTTATCTCTTTATTTTCTCTCCTCAGTTATAGTCAGACAATCATGGATCCAGGTGACTTCATAGTCGTCGGGGTTGCCACTGATATAAGTGCCTGCGGCTTTCCGGCAGAATCTGATGAGATCAGTTTTGTCTGCATGAAGGATATTGTCGGGAATACGGTCTTTGAGATCACAGACAATGGATGGGAACAGACCAACCAGGATTTCTTCGGAAATGTAGAGGGGACCCTCAGTATTCGACGCGCTTTAGGTGCTGTACCGGCTGGAACTGTCATGACACTGCGAGCGATCAATGCACCGGGAGGATGGACGTATCAAATGGTGAGCCCGGATCCATTCTGGCTGATCACAGCGGTAAATCCCGGTGGTGACTTTAACCTGGAAAATGGTGGTGACCAGATATACTTTCTCAGTGGTGGAACTTGGGATCCGGGCGCGGGCAATGGATTGGCTACCTATAGTGGCACTGTCGTCTATGGATTTAATACACTCGCTACCTGGGCATCCAATGGAACCACGCAACAATCAAACCTGCATGAGTCTCTTACGCTGTGTACACATTTCGAAGCACCTAATACAGACTTCTATAAATACACAGGCGATTTTACCGCGACCAATAAATTTGGTTGGTTAAAAAGGGTTGGCGATGGTTCAATGTGGACCGTGCCCATTGATTGCGATGATTATAGGAATACATTTCCCCTTTATCATGCGGGATTTACCCTACTCATTGACGATCTCACGATGGGGATATCCTGTTTCAGATGTGAAGGCTGCAAGCCGCACAACGACTTTATGACCTTCAGTCTTCCCCCTGGCCAGTTCAATGTAGTCTATACAAATGGTACCGAAAATTTTACCCTAAATGATATCATCAATGGCTGGATCGTCCTCGTAGAAGAATATGATGACATTACCTATTCGTTGGTTTCTGTAGAAGAAATCGGTGGCTGTACTTTCTATAGCGGCTTTACTGGTCAGGCGGAATACCTGATACCAAGTAATGACCCGGGTACACATGGTGAGGTATGGACGTGTTCTGATTACGGAAATATTTATCTGGCGAATTATCTCGGCGGGACGCCGGAGATGGGAGGTGTGTGGGCTCCCCCGATCCAGCTCAATCAATTTTACAACACCGGATATGGAGAAGGAAGATGGTATTATGTGTTCAAATACCCTTCTGTATTTCCGGATCCTCCATGTCCATCCGATACTGCATCAGTAGATGTACATTTTATTGATCCTTCTTCAAGTGTAATCGAGGTTACTTGTGATCAAAATGGTACGCCGAATAATATTTTTGATGATCGCACTGTCTTTACGTTCACCCTGAATGGGGAGCATGTGGATGATGGTTCCAATATGTATTATGTCACTGTGAATACAGGCACCATCACGCCTACGATGGGGCTGGCTTTTGAGCCCACAACGTTTACACTTGACCCGGGCACAGCGATGGGACCTGATGTGATCGTTACGATCCACATCATGAATACCTTTTCCTGTGATTTTGATTTCACGATTCCTTCGCCTGGATTTTGCTCAGACCCATGTGACCATGATATGTTTGCGGAAATTTCAGGAGGTGGCGATATCTGTCCCAACAGTTGTCCCGATGATCCACAATGGATCACCATCGAAACATTTGGTGGCACGGAACCATACATAATGGATTTCACTTTAACGGCGCCAAATTTCCCAACCTGGATATTCCAGGATATTGATATTACGGATTACCACGAAATCGAAATATGTGTTGGCCCTGTTCCTGCCCCCGTTTATAACGCGGGTTCAGCCTCACTAATCATTCCGGCAGCGCTGGATGGAAGTGATCTGCTATTCACATTGGATAATATATTTGATTTTTATAACTGTACTGCCATTCTGGATGAACCTGAAGCGATCATTACGATTCACGAACTTCCATTTGTAGACACACTTGCTCTGTCATTTTGCAGCAGGTTTGCTAATAAGGTTGATCTGACAGAATATGACCTTGATATTAATCCTTTCCTCGATGTGACATGGTTTGATGAAAATCCATTTTCAGGAGGACAGGAATTATTTAATCCGCAACAAATCAATCTCTTCAATGTGGTACAACTGTGGGCACAGGTCGAAGATGATTATTGTTTGAATGCCATACAGGTTTCGTTTACGATTATTCCGTCACCTGATCTGGATTCGATTCCACCAATTGAAATTTGTACCGGTGGAGAAGTGGTATTGCAATCCATTACGTTCGTAGATCAGAGTGATAGCACAGGTGTGTATACGTTTCATACCGGATTTCCACTGGATACAACTACATGGATCGATACAACTGTCATTCGACCTGTTGACTCCACTACGATTTATTTGTTGGCGACTTTTGATGGATGTTATGATACAGTGGCTATTGATATTAACATCCAGGCGTATCCGAACTTCACCTTACAGGGATTGCCTTGCGATCTGGCAACTGATACGTACAGTGTCATTTTCACTTCCAATGCTAATACAATTATTGCATCTGCCGGTACCGTGGTAAATAATCCTTCGGGGAATGACAGTGTAACAGGTATACCTGACAATACAAATGTGACGATTGAGTTACTCAATCCATCCACACTATGCCGGGATACTTTTTTAATCACGGCACCTAATTGCAATTGTCCGAACATCAATCCGCCTGTTGCTGCACAACCAGCTTATTCGATTTGTGATGGAAGTGCAATCCCACAAATGTCTGTAAGTGTTGACCCAGCGCTTAATGCTAACTGGTATGATGTGCCCAGTGGTGGCATTGCTTTATTACAAAACAGTCTTGTATTTCAGCCCGCTCTTGCAGTGACTGCCAATTATTATGTGGAGGCACTTGACCCCGCAACGAATTGTGCAAGCATTCGCACCCAGATCCCGCTTGAAGTGTATCCTGTAGCTAATCTTCAACTGCTGGCTGATCCCCTATTATGTGAAGATTCCTCGATTGATTTCAATACACTTGCACCTGGTATTATCAATGGAGTCAACGGTAGCGGAAGCTGGTTCAGGCTTACCAACAACCAACCTGTATCCGGTACTGTTGTACCTGCCAACGGTGATTCCTGGTATTATCTATTTTCTTCCAATCCTGGTAATTGTCTGAGCTCTGACACGATCATTGCTACAGTGAATGATACACCGTCAGTGGCCATCTTCAATGTCGTCTGCGTCGAAGCAAGCCTTACATATGAAATGTCTTTTACATCGAATGCAGATGATATCATGGTTAGTGTTGGTTTGCTTACACAGGTAGGTACAACTGATACATTTCATCTGACCAATATTCCTTTTAATTCGGATGTTCAATTTGATCTTGAAAATTCTGTTACCGGATGTACGTCACAATTCACAATAACTGCACCTAATTGCAGTTGCCCCGACTTACTTCTGCAAACCGACCTGGATGTATGTTCTGATGATGCGAACATTGATCTCGTGGCGTATGAAGGATTTGGTGTTGTCGGAACGTGGCAATTAATGACGACGCCTCCGGGTGGTAATCCGGCAACATTGGCAGGTAAAAACTTTGATGGTGTAGGTGAAGATCCGGGATCGTATACACTTCGTTTTATCAGAAATATAATTCTGGATGATTGTGTGGATACAGCTTTCTTTCAGATTCAATTACAATCTTCTATTTCTGTTGATGCAGGTGTTGATGGCAGTGTCTGTGCGCCAGACAATATATTACTAACCGGAACAGCGAGTGGCAGTAACGTTCAATTTGGATGGACCACTACAGGTTCCGGAACACTTGCCAATCCGAATTCTCTCAATACCTCATATACGCCTTCGCTGGCTGATATTACAGGAGGTGCTGTAAGCTTTGCCCTCACAGCCACTGATCAAACGGGTGCGTGTCCTTCGGACTCGGAGACAATTGATATCTCCATAGATGATGATGCATATTATATACTCAATGTACCAACACAAGTGTATTGTGATACATCAGATATATTGATTGACCTTGATGACTTAATCACATTTGGTACGACTAGTGGTGTATGGTTTTTCCCGGATACAGTCAATGCTGCTGTTACAGGATCAAGCCAGATTAATCCATCGACTCTTACAGCAGGCACGTATACCATTTTCTACACTTCAACATCTGCTGTGGCACCATGTGAGAATGACACGACTGCAGTATCGATCCTGATCGAAAATTGTCTGTGTCCAAGTGTTGCATTAACTGGCCCTGCAGGCGGTTTGTGTGAAGGGTCCAGTCTTGACCTGAATACACTTGTGATCACTCCTGAACCTGGTACATGGACAGTTGTGATAGCACCTGCGGGATCTAATCCAGTTATCTCTACCGGTACAAATTTTACAACGAACCAGGGAGGTTCTTACCGGCTGAGATATACCCTGACGAACATTGTAATCAGCTGTCCGGATTATGCAGAAATCCAGGTGGATGTGATTGCGATACCCAATCTGAGTGCTTCCAATGCTATGTGTTCAGATGATCTGCAGAGCTGGGAAGCAATTATCACTTCTGATGCGGAAGTGGTAACTGTATCGAATGGCGTGCTTGCATCGCTTGGTGGTAATCAATACCGGGTGAATAACATTACGCTGAACACTGGCCTGCTGATCACAGCCTCCAATGAAAATGGATTGTGTGAAACTACACTTACTGTTCCTGCACCTGATTGCGATTGTGAGCTGGCCATTTCCGGCTTACCTATTGAGGTGATGTTATGTCCTGGTGAATCTACAACGCTCACTGCGCTTGTTACAGGTGGTAAAGGCAATGTAACATCTTCCTGGACAACACCTGATGGTCCATCCAATCAAAATCCATTACCTGTCAATGAGCCTGGCACCTATGTATATAACAGTGAAGATGCACTGGGTTGTATTGCCCAGCATAGTGTGAATGTGGTCTATTACGCTGAGATGATTGCTGATGCCATGATCCAGGATATTACATGCCCCGGAGACAACGATGGTGTGATCACGATCCAGGGAATAACAGGCGGAACTTCACCTTACACGATTTCCGTCAACGGTGGTATATCAATCGTAATCAATACGTTCCCGCATATTCTGAATAATCTTAATGCGGCTACATATGAATTAGAAATTACCGACGGAACGAATTGCAAAATCACTCTTGATCTCATGGTTGAATCTGCGATTTCAGAATCCTTGACACTGGGTCCCGATCAAACGATCCTATTGGGTGACAGTATTTCAATTTCACCTTTTCTCAGTTTTACACCCGATAGTTTTTATTGGATCGGGGATCTGTCCATCCTAAATCCTGCTCAACTGAATAATCGGTTTACACCACTTACTGATGTGTCATATCAGTTATTTGGTATCGATGATAAAGGTTGTATTTATTCTGACGACATCAATATTCGGGTTCTGCTCAGCAGTGCTGTCTATGTGCCGACCGTCTTTTCTCCGAATGGGGATGGTGTCAATGACCTGGTGACTCCGATAGCTGATCCTTCGGTGACGGAGGTGGAATATTTTGAGATCCTGAGCCGATGGGGAGAGATTGTGTACAGTAAAACTGATTTTGATCCGCATACGAATCCGGGATGGGATGGTTTATACAATGGCAAGCCTATGATACCGGCGGTATTTGTATATCGTATGAAGGCGCTGAATAAACGTGGTCAGGAGATTACTGAATATGGTAGTATTACGTTGGTGCGGTAGGGGTCTTCATTTCAAATCGGAAATTTGAGACACACCGACGTAGGCTATCTCTACGCCGAACTCTTAGACTTAGCATACACCTGCTATCAATACGCTATTTTTACCCAAATTTGATCCATGGGAATAGTTAAGGTTGGTCTGGTCCAGATGAGTTGCAGTGCTGATAAAGCTGCTAATATGGCGAAGGCAAAGGAGCGTATCCGGGAAGCACAAGAGAAGGGTGCACAGATTGTGTGCCTACAGGAATTATTTACATCATTGTATTTCTGTGATGAGGAAGACTATGATGCTTTCCTGTTAGCAGAGGCTGTTCCGGGTCCGTCGACAGAAGAACTTTCCATCCTGGCTGCTGAGCTTGGCGTTGTGATCATTGCCTCTTTGTTTGAAAAACGTGCACAGGGTATCTATCACAATACTACGGCTGTGCTGGATGCTGATGGAGCCTATCTTGGAAAATACCGGAAGATGCATATACCGGATGATCCGAACTACTACGAAAAATTTTATTTCACTCCGGGTGATCTGGGGTATAAGGTATTTGATACCAAGTTTGCAAAGATTGGCGTGCTGATCTGCTGGGATCAGTGGTATCCGGAAGCAGCACGTATCACCTCTTTAATGGGAGCTGAAATTTTATTTTATCCGACAGCTATTGGCTGGTCAACAGCGCAAGATGCAGGCACAAACAAAGAACAATATGATGCATGGCAGATAATCCAACGTTCGCATTCGGTTGCCAATGGCGTTCATGTGGTGAGTGTGAATCGTGTTGGGTATGAGCAGGATGGCAACATGAAATTTTGGGGCGGATCCTTTGTGTCCAATCCATTTGGATCCATTCTTTTCCAGGGCTCCCACGATCATGAGGAAACGAATGTCGTAGAGATCAATACCGACAAGACAGATCAGTACCGCACGCATTGGCCTTTTATGAGGGACCGTCGTATTGATTCCTATCAGCCCATTACGAAACGATACATTGATGAGTGAACTCACACCCGCTGAAGCTGGTTATTATTTTCCTGCTGAATTTGCACTTCATACAGCTACCTGGTTGAGTTGGCCTCACAATCCTGACACCTGGCCGGGAAAAATTGCTACTGTCTATAAGCCCTATTGTGAGTTTATAAAAATCCTTACGGCAGGTGAGTACGTGCATATCAATGTAGCGAATGAACGTATGGAGTATGAAGCAAAGGAAACTTTATTGCTGAATGATGTCTCCCTTGACCGTGTACGTTTTTTTCATCATGCGACCAATGATGCCTGGTGCCGAGATCATGGTCCTGCATTTCTCATCAACCCCGAAAGTCGTCAACCGAAAGTAATTGTCGACTGGGGTCACAATGCGTGGGGAGGAAAATATCCCCCATATGATCTTGATGATGTCATCCCCTCTTTAATCGGCAAAGCGTATGACATACCTGTATATCACCCCGGCATTATCATGGAGGGTGGCAGTGTGGATTTTAATGGTGCGGGAACACTAATTACATCAACTTCATGTCTTCTAAATAAAAACCGCAACCCACATCTTACGAAAATACAGATCGAACAATACCTGATGGATTTTTATGGTGTAGAACAAATCCTGTGGGTGGATGAAGGGATCATCGGTGATGATACCGATGGTCATATCGATGACACAGTGCGATTTTTTAATCGTGATTCTGTCATCACGGTCATTGAACATAACAAACAAGATGAAAACTATCCGCTGTTAAAGCACAACCTGAAACAATTACAGGCGATGCGCTTACGTAATGATCAGCAATTAAACATTGTAGAGATCCCGATGCCGGATCCGGTGTATTATGCTGATCAGCGGTTACCTGCATCGTATGCTAACTTTTATATTTCTAATAAACATGTGATCGTACCCACATTCCAAAGTAAACGTGATATAGAGGCATTAGAGATCATTCAAAAATGTTTTCCCGAAAGGTTGGTGGTGGGGATTGATTCTACGGATGTGATCTGGGGGTTGGGAAGTTTTCATTGTCTGAGTCAGCAGGAGCCGGCGGTGTGAGGAACGTGAGAACTGAGTTCAGCCTGTTTGTAGTCTATCATGATACTACAGCAGGAGCCGGCGGTGTGAGGAACGTGAGAACTGTGAGAAGGGGGACTGCAGATGTTACTATAACTCGATAAACTTACACAACTCACAGAAAAATGTCGCGCAAAGACGCAAAGGCCGCAAAGAAATATATTCACAAAGTTGATCTGGTTGCCGGCTTGAAAAGCCATTATTTTATGTGTTGCCGCCAGGCATCACATAAAATAAAAAACCGGCAGTGACGAGCTGCCGGCAGATATGAAATATTAGTATGAAAGTAAACGCTATTGTTTTGAGATTTGGTCGGTGTATCTCTTGTCACCCTGTGTCACAGTTAATACATAATTGCCCTGTGGAATGGATTTGAGATCAATATCACGATAGTACGTACCGGCACTATTTTCCTTGTTTTCATTAAAGACAATTTTCCCATTAATATCTGTGATGGTCACTGACAATGGTCCCGGCTCGAGAGAGAAGGATAAAGCGAATGCACCATCCGTTGGATTTGGATACATTCTTACATCCTGGAGCTGAAGTGCGTTAACATCTGCTAAACCCCCGGGTGCATCTCTACGATTGTCTTCTGGCTCTACTGTTACTACAGGTGCACAATCTGTTCTGGCGCGGTGTTCATGACCTGGCAATTGTGCCCAGTCTTTAAGTTCGACTTTAGCTTTCAAGTTCTTGTCCTCGCGGATATACCGAACAGTGACGACGTCGTCTGCACGGAAATTAGAAAGTGCATTGTGAAGTGTTTCAAAATCCACTATTTCGTATTCACCAATTTTGGTGATGACATCACCTTGTTTGAGGCCAGCGGCCTGTGCACCGCCCTGATCGATAAGTGCAGTGATCCTGCATTCAGCCGTGGTCTCATTGGTATTAACATACACACCTAATGCAGCACAATTGCTTTTGCGATCATTTCCACCATGGGCGTACATCATGGCTCGTTCACTTTTGGCCATTGTATAAAGGGTCTTTACCTGATCATCTGTATTCTGGTTGATGATGATCACCCTGTTGATATTCTGGTCCTTCTCAATTTCAGGGGCGTTTTCATCGAGTATGCCTTCAATGACAGTGTTGTCACCTGCACTGCGAATCAGGAATAAACGCTCAGCTTGTGGTGCATTGACTTCATTGAGCACTTCAACTTTCTGA
>JBBREG010000026.1:0-23853 GCA_038203125.1 Chitinophagales bacterium | reverse complement strand
AACATTCCTTGTTCCTTGTTCGACATTCCTTCCTTGTTCCTTGATCGACATTCCTTGTTCCTTGTTCGACATTCCCTGAAGAGGACCTTCAAAAATCAACATTCCTTGTTCCTTGTTCCTTGTTCGACATTCCTTCCTTGTTCCTTGTTCGACATTCCTTCCATGTTCCTTGTTCGACATTCCTTCCATGTTCCTTGATCGACATTCCTTCCTTGTTCCTTGATCGACATTCCATGTTCCTTGTTCTACATTCCCTGAAGAGGACCTTCAAAATTCACCATTCCTTGTTCCTTGTTCGACATTCCTTCCTTGTTCCTTGTTCGACATTCCCTGAAGAGGACCTTCAAAATTCACCATTCCTTGTTCCTTGTTCGACATTCCTTCCATGTTCCTTGTTCTACATTCCCTGAAGAGGACCTTCAAAATTCACCATTCCATGTTCCTTGTTCGACATTCCCTGAAGAGGACCTTCAAAATTCACCATTCCTTGTTCCTTGTTCGACATTCTTATCTTTACCTCATGTTCCTCCGCTCCTTGCAGCTCTATCCTGCCTTGGTACTGTTAGCATTGTTGATGGCTGGCTGCGCAAGCCCCAAGTCTCCTACCGGAGGTGAACCGGACAAGACCCCGCCGAAAATCATTGAAAGCGAGTCGACACCCAACGAACAAGTGAATTTTACCGGCAATGAGATCACCATTCTTTTTGATGAATGGGTGACATTAAAAGATGTCTATTCGCAGTTGGTGGTATCACCGATCATGCCGCAAGAGCCGGAGATCAAACAACGTGGTAAAGCTATTGTGATTTCCCTGCCCGATAGCCTGAGAGAAAACACTACCTATACCATCAATTTTGGAAATGCCATTCAGGACCTGCATGAAGGAAACATCCTGGAAAACTTTGTTTTTGTTTTTTCTACTGGACCTGTATTGGATTCAATTCGACTCACTGGCCAAGTATTTGATGCTATTACACTGAAGCCTGTGCCTGGTGCATGGGTCATGTTGTATCCGATGGGTGAAGACAGTGCTGTCTATAAACGAAAACCTGATTATGTAAGCAAAACAAATACAGAAGGCGCCTGGTCAATGTCATATCTGCGGTCAGATATATTTCATGTGATTGCACTCAAAGACGAAAATGCAAATCTCATATATGATCAGGATACAGAGCTCATTGCGTTTTTAGGTACTCCGGTCAACACAGATTCGTTAAGTGGAGAATTGGCGCCCATTTTTCTTTTTCCCAAAGAAAAAACAATAGGTGTCAGTGAAGTTATACCAGTTTCAAAGGGCTGGCTTAAGATCGTCGTCAGTGGGCCTGAACCCAAACCTTATCCTTCATTCACACCTCTGATTGATACGATTGCAACGAGATGGGAAGGAGACACACTCAATATTTGGTTTGATGCAGATTCAACATTTGCCGGACGAGTGATTGTCGATACAGATACGACTACTATTCGTGCCTCTGCTCCAAAATCGTTGCTTACGACTAAAATGAAACTGGCACAAACTAGATCCCAGATTCATCCAACAGGTGTTGCGTCATACAAAACAGATCTTCCCATCAAGGCTATTGATACATCCAGGATCGACATTGAACTTGACTCCTCCGGTGCATTTCCATTTACTATGGATCGCAGTCCCACAGATAGAAGGGTATTTTCAATCAATATGCCATGGAAACCTGGTAAGAGATACGGCATCACATTTCTCCCGGGAGCTATTACCGACATCTGGGACAGGCAAAATGATACAGTACGGCATTCGCTGATCGTCAACAGCACGGATCAATTTGGAGACCTGACCATGTCAATTGAAGGACTTGATTCCGTACATCAATACGTCGTGAGCCTAAAGGATGGTCAAAACCTGATTGATACCTTTGTTGTTGTGGATCAAAGCCAGGTACAAATAAAAAAGAATGCATTGTCACCGGCTAAATACATCATTGAGATCGTTGAAGATCGTAACCGAAACGGTCGGTGGGATACAGGGGAATATTCGGTCCGGAGATCCCCGGAGCCACGAATGACATTTACAACTGATGTATTGCGTGCCGGATGGGAACTGGAAGCCAAAATGATTTGGAAACCCGGAAGCACCTCAAACTAAGTACAACATGAAATTATACACTGATAATCTTCTGAAATATTACGGAAAACGTAAAGTGGTGGATAATGTATCCGTGGAAGTTTCACGTGGTGAAATCGTTGGATTACTAGGACCAAATGGTGCTGGCAAGACCACAACTTTTTACATGGTGGTTGGATTTATAAAGCCCACTGAAGGTCATGTTTATCTTGATGAGAAAGAGATCACCGAACTGCCCATGTACAAAAGAGCTAGATTAGGAGTGGGGTATCTTCCGCAAGAAGCATCTGTATTTAGAAAACTGACTGTTGAAAATAATATCCGGGCTGTCCTGGAATTAGGATCCTATACAACGGCACAACAAAGAGACAAACTGGAAAGTCTGATTGATGAATTTGGCCTTGACAAAGTGCGAAGGAATGTTGGTGACAGTCTTTCAGGTGGCGAGCGTCGTCGTACAGAGATAGCTCGTGCACTGGCATCTGATCCAAATTTCATTCTCCTTGATGAGCCATTCGCCGGTATTGACCCCATCGCAGTTGAAGACATCCAGCAAATCGTTGCGACATTAAAAACAAAAAACATTGGTATCCTCATCACGGATCATAATGTGCAGGAGACACTGAGCATTACGGACAGGGCATATCTGATGTTTGAAGGACGGATCTTAAAAGCGGGTTCCGCCGAAGAACTTGCAGCAGATGAAATGGTACGAAAAGTATATCTCGGTCAGAACTTTGAATTGAAGCGACGACAGCCACAATGAGAACAATCATTTCCTTCAGCCTTTTTCTTTTTCTCATATCCTGCACAACACGAAATGTAGAACCTACGCGTCAAAGCCGGCATACCATTGATACGGTCTTTCAACAAAAAAGTATGGTACTGCAAGTTGAATTAGATGCCTATTGTGACAGCATCTATGGGAATATTTATAGGACTGCCGTCGATTCTATTATGTCAGAACGACGTGCTGAAATGAATATCCTTATCCAATGACCAAGGCTGCCTGTTATATTATTCTCCTCATGGGAGCCTATGCTTGTAGTAAACCTGTATCCCAGGAAGAGCTGATCGAAACAGCTATTGAGATCCGCCTCCAGCAATGGCGTATAGAACAAATCGATTTATGCAGAGAACGTGCCATCATAACAGCCGTTGGATATGTTGACTCTATGATGATCGTCAATTCTCTTGGTTCCAAACTCGATACTATTCCCAAACCTCCCAAGCCCAATAAGCCCCACAAGCCTTCCTTTAAGCCTACACCTGATAGTCTTAAAGTGGAGGAACTTAAGAAGGATGAGTGAGCAGGAGTGACGAGTTACAAGTGACGAGTTACAATTGACGAGTGACGAGTTTTTGGATGCCAGATAAAAGATGCCAGATTCCAGACTCATGACGTAGTTTTTGTAAGGAATTACAAGTGACGAGGTACAAGTGACGAGTTACAAGTGAGGAGTTACAAGTGACGATCAGTGATGCCGGTTTAAAGGATGCCAGATACCAGACTCGAGATGTATTGAGATGATAACACTAAAGATTGAAACGAGGATTCAAACTTTTACAGCCATACTTCTTTTTGACTACGTGTAAGGATCTGCTGCGTCAGGATTCATATCTCACGTCTCAACTCTCACGTTTCACATCCCACAGCCCACGCCTCAAACTTCACGCTTAGGTTACATCCTCCCAAAATTTATAAAACCTCTTATTAATATTTTTCACCTTCGATTCCGGTATGGATCTTTCGGTGAATTTCAGGAAGAGAAAACTAAAACCTCCGCGTGTGAAATTATTGGGAAAAGGTCTGGGGACAATTTTTCCATCTTTATTATAGACCACCAGAGCATCAATTTTGCTTTCTTCTGTTCGTTCAAAATGTAAAAAATAAACAGGACTTGTGTTGATCTGGTCCCAGGAGACCGTTTTGCTTTCAATCGTCTTGAATTGAGTCTTGTCTAAATCCCTGGCTTCATAGTCCATAAAAAAGGCCACGTTGGAAAAATTGTATTGTGTGCGGAAGGCCTCTGTATACTCCCGGATCGTTGCATCTCGTTGTTCTGTAGTTTCCGTAATCATTTTTTCCAGCCGGGTTTTAGCTGCCGGATCAGTGGTATGACGAGCCATCGATTGGAGGGTATCAATTTTCGATTTCATCGAAGGAAAGCGAACGATCAGGTATCCATCTCTCAATTCACGGATCGAAGTGACCGATTCAAGCGTTTGAGTGTAGCAGGGTAGGGAAATAAAAATACATAAAGCCAAGACGATCAGCGAGGGATGTATGGCAAAAGCCCTTAACAAGTGGTTATATGACGTGTTCCTTTGTATATGCATCATAGAGTTTATTTTCACAGTCCGTTAAAAATACAACCACCATGCAAGCCAGCGTAGATATTGAGGCGCTTAGTCAGGAGATATACAACGAAAGTGCATTTGTAGACAAGATCATGGAGGCTACCGGCCGTGTTATTGTGGGTCAGTCCTATATGATCAACCGGCTGTTATTAGGTCTTCTTGCGGATGGACATGTACTGCTTGAAGGTCTTCCGGGCCTGGCAAAGACATTATCCATCAAGACCCTGGCCTCATGTATTGATGCATCCTTCAGCCGCATCCAGTTTACACCGGATCTTCTGCCCGCAGATATCATTGGTACGATGATCTATAATCCATCGACCAGCCAGTTTAGCGTACGGCAGGGGCCCATATTTGCCCAATTTATTCTGGCGGATGAGATTAACAGGGCACCGGCCAAAGTGCAGAGTGCTCTCCTTGAAGCAATGCAGGAAAGACAAGTGACTATTGGGGGAGAAACTTTCAAACTAAAAGAACCCTTTCTTGTACTGGCCACACAGAATCCAATCGAACAGGAAGGAACATATAACCTTCCCGAGGCTCAGGTCGATCGCTTTATGATGAAAGTGAATGTCGACTATCCGTTGCGCGAAGAAGAAAGAATGATCATGCAGCGATCCCTTACCGGAGAGACGAATCTCAAATTGCAACCTGTCGCCTCACCAGAAGATATTCTTCGCGCACGAAAGACGGTACGCAAAGTGTATATGGATGAAAAAATTGAAAACTATATTCTCGATATCGTATTTGCTACTCGCCAACCTGAATTAGCAGGGTTGTCCAAAATAAAACCACTGATTTCATATGGTGCATCCCCGCGCGCAAGCATCAATCTTGTGATTGCTTCCAAGGCGATGGCATTTATGAAACGCAGGGGATATGTGATACCTGAGGATGTACGCCAGGTATGCCCGGATGTCATGCGACATCGTATGGGGTTAAGTTATGAAGCAGAGGCTGAGAATGTCAGCGCGGAAGATATCATCCGGACGATCCTCAACAGTATTGAAGTACCTTAGGTAAACCTGAACATGAAATTATTCTCCTTCTTTATTAGTATTTTTTTTCTTCAACATCTGCATGCACAAGCTCGTGTGGATCCATGGATTGCATCCCAATTAGGACGCATTCAGTGGACGCAAACATATGAAGGAATGCTGGCTGATTATCACCCGGTCACATTGATGCTGGCATATGACAGCACGCAGATCGCAGGCATCCTGGTACACAAAAGTGATCAGCGGATTCATCGCTTATTAGGTGATCGAGGCAAAAAGGATTTATTCCAGTTGCAGGAGCGTGATGAATTTGACAGACTCACAGGGTATCTGAAAGGCTCAATCACGGCTGATCAACTGCGGATGGAATGGATGTCAGCTGACCAGAGCCGTTTGTTCGACATCGTTGCATATCCGTCCTCGATTATTAAGATCAAAAATTTCAAACCCATCGCAGAGTGGATCAAGGTAGATATGGTTCCCGAAATGTCTTTCTCAATTCAGAAGATGGACTATGGCATCGTATCAGGGGTGGCTAAGCGAAGCGGCATATTTTCCCGGTTCGAAGGATATTGCCTCGATGGTTCCTGTTCCATCTGGAACACAGTGCTTCAGAACCCGAATGGTGCCCCGATCAAAATTCAGATGCAACAAAAAGATGCCCGGATCTATAAGGTCGTGGTGGATGGAAAAGAATACAGTGCTTCTATTACACAGACAATGCCTCTCTCCATCCGGCATTTTGATAATTCCATGGGCTTCCTTGATTTCGTGTATCCGGAGTTTGAAAGTGAAGTGTTTGCTCCATGGTTATCCGTATGGATTGACAAGGGGTGGAATGATGGTGTCAATCATCTCACCGGAATGAATCAACCCGGATCTTCAGGTCGCCTGGTACATCGGTCCTCCGGTTGGATTGAGATCATTGATTCCGGAGAGCAATATGTCAGCGGCATGATCACGTATATTAATCCTGGTACAGTACGCCGTGAAAGTTTTGTCTGGTTAAAAAAAGATGACGTATTCCTAACCGCGAATGATCTCCTGAATACGCCCGGTGACCTTAAGGCTGCAGGTGATCTGTTGATCACACGTTCATTACCACACATGGATCACGATCCTGAGTATAACAAATGGTTGACAAGTGCGGGATATTCGCAGATTATTCCATCTGCTTCTGGCGCTGTGATGGTAACCGAATTCAGCCTGATCTATGGTGATGATATTCGCCAGCTGCCGGTATCAGAAAGCAAACAGTTTATCAAAAAGAAATACTGGAGATACTTCGGCTGGTAATCAGCCTTACCGCGAGCACAGATGGATACAAGCGAACTGATCAAACGGGTACGGAAGGTAGAGATCAAGACCAGGAGCTTGAGTAAGAATATTTTTTCCGGTGAATACCACTCTGCTTTTAAAGGACGTGGTATGTCATTCAGTGAAGTGCGTTCATATCAGTATGGAGATGAAGTGCGCGATATCGACTGGAACGTTACGGCACGTACCGGAGAGCCTCACATCAAAGTTTTTGAAGAAGAACGTGAACTGACGATAATGCTCATGGTAGATGCGAGTCCTTCGGTCTTCTATGGTACCGGAGAACAATGGAAAAATCAATGGATCGCGGAGCTGTGCGCAGTCATTGGATTTTCTGCATTACAAAATAATGACAAGGTCGGCCTGATCTTATTTTCGGATAAGATCGAAATGTATATTCCGCCCAAGAAAGGAAGACAACATCTGCTGAGGATCATCCGTGAGCTGCTATACTTTGAACCCTCCGGCAAAACCACCGACATTAATGTTCCACTTGCCTATGTGAGTAATGTGATCAAGAAAAAATGCATCGCATTTATACTGAGTGATTTTATTGCGGACAATTTTGAATCAACACTCCGTATTGCTTCACGCCGACATGACGTGATTGGCATCCATGTGCACGATCCTTCAGAAAGTAGCCTGCCCGATGCGGGCATCATACGATTGCGGGATGCTGAGACCGGACACATACAATTGGTAGATACCTCAGACCCTGTCGTACGACATGCTTTTGCTTTGGCATATGCTGACAGACTCCTGACTTTTAAAGATCAGTTTAAACGTAACCAAAGTGATGTAATCACATTGACGACTGATCAATCGTACATCCAGGAACTCCACCGGTTTTTCAAACAAAGGGCAAACTGATGAAGTGGTGTTGTCTCGTGATCCTTCTCCATTTGAATTTGCATGTATTCACGCAGACCGTGATGACAGTGGATCGTACAGAGGTTACTCTCGGAGACCAGGTGAAAGCCACGATCACTACAGATCTGTCCAATGGTAAGGAATGGCGTAATCTCGATGAAGTATGGTCAGATTCGATTCCTGGAATTGAAGTCGCCAGTGGTCCTGAGTTAGATTCAAAAAATCCTGCATCTACACGTGCAACGTGGTTGATCTCTGTTTTTGATACTGGGTATGTTCATATTCCTGCCCTCCGGGTTGTAATCCGAAACGGAAATCAATTAGATACATTTTTAACTACAGACATTCCAATCCAGGTAAAATCAATTGAACCTGATTCATCAGGTCTTGCTCCCATAAAGGACATAGTTCGGCAGCCTTTTAGTCTGGCGTACTATAAAAAATATTTGCCTCACGCCCTTGTCATCATAGCATTGATCATAGCAATATATCTATGGTGGAAAAAAAGAAACCGCACAGTAGTGGCACCTGAAATTATTATTCCCGAGCCCTTGCCGCACGAATGGGCTTTGAGTTCGCTGGACGAACTTGAAACCAAACGCTTGTGGCAAAGTGGTGAAGTCAAAGAACATTATTCTTTATTGACAGCTATCTTACGGGAATACCTCGAACGGCGATATGATATCAAAGCATTGGAGCAGACATCTGATGAAATTATTGGGCAATTGCGTGGGCTTGAATTGAGCAGTGCGCTCCTTGATGATACAGCTGAATTATTATCAGTCTCCGACCTGATCAAATTTGCCAACGCAGATCCGGGTATTGACATCCATGCTGCAGCTCTCATGCGTGTGCGGAATTTTGTAAACGAAACAAAACACATCCCACCACCGGTCCTCACTGATAAACCATCAACGGATGAACCTGTGGAATAACATCGTCCTTTCATCACCCTTGTGGTTGTTGTGGCTGGAGATCATCCCGGTGATCATCATATACCGCATCATGCAACGCCGTAAGGGTCAGATCAAAGCACTACCTGTTTCTTCCCTCACCAATAAAATTCCGGATAGCTGGCGTGTGAAATTGTACAGGTGGATGGAACCGTTGTTCTGGTTTTCCATAGCACTGTTTATCATCGCGATGGCGAGACCCCAAAGAGAAAATGTAGATGAAATTGTTAAAGGGGAGGGCATCGATATTTTCCTGGTGATGGATCTTTCATCATCGATGCTGGCCAGGGACTTTACTCCGGACCGATTATCGGTGAGTAAGCAGGTTGCCATTGATTTTGTAACGCACCGGAATTATGACCGCATCGGTTTGGCGGTTTTTGCTGCGGAGAGTTTTACCCAATGTCCGCTGACTCATGATCACCAGGTGCTGATCGAGTATCTGCAGGGTCTTGAATGTGGTCAACTGGAAGATGGTACTGCCATCGGGATGGGTCTTGCTGCCGCTGTTAATCGACTGAAGGATAGTGAAGCCAAAAGTAAAGTAGTTGTGCTGCTGACGGATGGTGTCAACAATGCTGGTTATATACGACCTCAGACAGCTTCTAATGTTGCCAAACAATTTAATATTAAAGTTTATACGATCGGAGTTGGTAGTATTGGCCAGGCACTGTCTCCCGTGCGGAGAAGAGTAGACGGTCAATACATGTTCGGTCTGACCACGGTTGAAATAGATGAAGAACTGCTTCAGCAGATAGCAGATGAAACGGGTGGAAAATATTACAGAGCAACTACTGAAGAACGCCTGCAACGTGTATATGATGAAATCGACCGCCTGGAAAAAACTGAAGTTGAAGTAACGGTATACAAGCGGTACGAAGAACTTTACTATTGGCCCTTGATTGCGGGATTTATTTTCTTGACGCTTGTCTTTGTACTGCGTACCACGTTGCTACGGTCGTTACCTTAGAAGTGAAACAGCTGTCTTGCATTGTTGACAAAAAAAGGGACTGTCTTATGCAGACAGCCCCTGGCTATTTCTCAGTCGTACAGTTAACCTTTAACTACACGACCAAATAGTTACATCTTTATCTTTTCTGTCCCTTTATAATTTTAATATCTTCATTTGCTTTGCTGTTTTCGGGATCCAAAGCAAGTACTTTATTATAGTTTGCCAGTGCGTCTTCCTGGTTTCCTTTCTGGATGTGATACACCGCCAACCAGAGATATGCATCAATCAGATACTTCTTATTCTTATCAGCATCCAATTCACCTACTTCCGCCATTTTCAGATAGTAAGGCAACGCAAGGTATTGGGTGGTTTCAGTGCTATCAAGTTTTGTGGCAATTTGAGCACGTTTCACATAGCCCTGAATATAATTCGGAGTTGTTCTCAATACCCTCGCAAAACTGGAATCTGCAAGGACAAGGGAATCTATGTAATAGTAGCTAAGACCCAGATAATATTCTTCTGTATTGGTTAGAGGTTTATCATCCATCTTACGATTATAGTAATTGATGGCCTGATCATAGCGAGTACTGTCGAAGTATGTCTTCGCGAGTATGGAATAGATCTCACCAGCACGACTGGAATCGAGGTCTATATATTTCCTGTAGATGTGAGCAGCTTCATCCAGGGTACCACACTTAAGAGCAGCTAATGCCCAGTAGTCGTAATCTTCAGGGAAAGCTTTTCTGGCGTTATCTTTTCCAATAGCATCGAATAATTTTTTGCTTTGCTCAAGCCCCTTACAATAATGTGATTTTACATTGGCTGTATCGTACGGCGTGCCTGCGACTCTTTCTGCTTCCCATTGTTTCGCCATTCCAGTATAAGACCAGGCTAACCACCTGTGGAGTGTATAATCGTTAACCTTTGCTGCTATGAGTTTTTCGCCTTCGCTGATCGCCCGTTCATAGTCTTTTGCCTGGAAGGTCAGGAATTTTACCAGACGCACTTTGGCATCGACATCCGTACCGGCAAGAGCAATATATTTTTCAAGAAGTGGTACTACTTTACTGTATTGACGCTTGGCGATATACAACTCATACAAGTCTTTGATCGGTCTCGCGTCCTTTGGTGAAAGTTCAATTGCTTTTTCCAGCTTCTCTATGGCAAGATCAGTTTGTTTGGCAGCTGACCAGATTCGGGCCATCTTGATATAAGCTTCTGCATTGGTTGGATCTTTTACGATCGCAACTTCATACGCAGACATCGCCTGACCATTATCTCGGATCATCATAAAGGCGTCTCCAAGGTGTGCCCAGTAAATAGCATTTTTTGGATCCATATCACGTGCATTCCCGAGAAATTCGATGGCCTTGGTAGAGTTCGGATTTTTGGAATACAAATAGGCATCTCCAATACGACCGAATGTGCTGGCTTTCTTTTTATCAATTCGTTTTGCCAATTCGAAATTTTTCTCAGCTTCTGCTACATTAGCCTTATCCAGGAATAGTTTTCCCAAACCGACATAGCACTCGGCGCAACTACCAGCGTCAACTCCTTTTTTATAAGCTTTCTCCGCTGCCGTATAATCTTCCTGTGCATAGGCTACCTCACCTAACCAGAAATGAGCAACGCCATTTTTCGAGTCAGCTTTGCATGCTGCATTGAAGGCCTCAGTGGCGGCTGCATAGTTTTCGTTTTCGAGATGCTTGATACCCTCTGTGATCTGACTATACCCAACGGTACACAGAAAAGAGAAGAGACATGCAAAAAGTATTTGTTTCATTTTAAGGTTGTTTAGTGAGTGCACAAATGCAACAAGTGGTGTATACATAGGGTTCATTTTATGACTTTGACATCTTTGGTTTCACCGATTTCGATGATCCGTTCAAATTGATATTTTGGTAACAATCCTGCTTTCAGGATTATTTTTTGTCCGATCTCAGCGGCAATAAAGGTGGCAAATCCCATTCCCACATCACTCATGCCTGTGGTACTGATAAAATACAGATCACGTGTCAGCGGATATTGCCGGTCCTGCAGATTGTATTGATAAGGTTTGATAAACCCATTTTGAATCGAATCTACAGGCCTGGATATGCCCAGCAAATTTACACCGGACAGTATATTTTTTGCATCGGGATTATCACTGTCACTGATATCACTCCAGTCCACGATGCCTATCGAATTTTCGTGTTCGGCCAGGTATTCGATCACTTCTTTTTTATCATTGAGCGCGTAAAAGTGTGATGGCAGGGCATTCGTACCAAGCAATCGCATGACTTCGTAGGCGATACCTGATTTCGCATTTTCAATCACAAATATTTTCCCGGATTCCGGATTGTTCCAGAATGCCATCATTTGTTCATACGTGTATGCCGTGTCTTTTGGTTGTCCGCTGGTGATAAAAGCCAGCGCACTGGTAGCAAACGGAAATTCACGTGGCGTTACACCTCTTGTGATAAAAAACTGGCGTTCCTCATTGGTCAACGCACGGGAAATAATCGCGGTCTTAAAGCTGTCAGACATGAATGTTTTGAACAATTCATATTCTGGCATATAACGGATATTGACATCCGCATATTTATAGGTCCGTTCAAAGATCTCTTCTTCCTGCTCGATAATATACTTCAGACTTTGATCTGCCAGGATGTCAAGTTTCCCAATGGTTGGTCCTGTCATGTTCTCGGGCTTTTTGACGCAAGCCAAGAGTGCAAGGAGACTGAGAATTGTAATATGGTATAAATGGTTTGACATCTTTCTGGTCGGGTAAATTGTCATGGTAATGACGTATTGAATAACAATTTCGGAAGTTAAGTCCGTGTTAAAACGAGTTAATGTCCCATTAATAAGAAGGTCTGACCCCTGGCAGGCGATCAGACCTCTATTTAGCTTATACCGGCAGTGGATTATTTTTTAAAGGACCTGTACACTCTCCACATACCGTAGCCAGCAAACAGGATCCCAAGTATTTCTCCCCAGGGGGAATCAATTATTTTTTTTAAAAAGATAAAAACACCTAAACCGATGTATGTTAAGCCAAGCATTAAAAGGAAAACCTGCTTAAGCGTGCCTCCATTCATTCGTTACTGTAGTACAAATTTGATCGGTAGGGTAAACGTAACCGGTACTGCCCGTCCATTGTGCTTGCCTGGCTTCCAATTTGGCATGCCATTCACCACTCTCAGGGCTTCTTCGTTGCATCCGCCTCCAATACCTCTGACAACTTTTGCTTTCTGGATATCACCTTCCTTCGATACCACAAATTGTACGATGACCTGGCCGGAGATCCCATTCTCACGGGCGATCGCCGGATATTTGATCTTGTCATAGATGTATTTATACATGGCTTCCGTTCCATCCGGGAATGAAGGCATCTGCTCTACATAGGTGAAAGGTTCTTCCTCCCTGGGAGCTTCTTCAATCACAGCCGGAGCGGGTTCTGGTTCCAGGAGGGATTCATCGACCCCATCTTCATCCCCTTCTTTGGTTTCGGTAGCGATCTCCTTATCCTTGATCTCTTCGATCGTGGGTGGAGGTGGCTCTTCTTCTTTTACTTCTTCATCTTTTTTGACGACCGGAGGTACAAACTTGATCTGGTCCTTAATTGGAGGAGGAATAACTTCAGGTGGGGGGGGCGGAGGTGGCTTCTTTGGGTCAATCGGCGGTGGCTCTGCGAGAGTGACCTCTCTCATTACCAATTCATCCTCCACTTTGGGCATAAATCCCTTAATCAAATTGAGAATATTTGGAGTACTAAAAAGCAAAATGAACATCACAGCACCAATAATGATACCACGTGTCATATGCTTGTCATACAGCTTCCGCAACTGGAATGCTCCGTACTCTTTATTCCTGCCTTCAAATACGATGTCATCCATCGATTTCTTCAGCAATCTTGAATCTTCCATATTCTTTTCTTTTTACCAGGTACATCTATGATGCCCTGGTCTCTCTGATTGCATAATTTTATTTGCGACTTTGTCCGGTCATTAGAGCGACCAACGAATCAATGGGGTCCGTTGGGTCCAATATCGCATATCGCTTCACGTCTGAAATGGACATTTCGTCAAGAACATCAACGATGTTTTTGTAGTTCGAGCCTGGGAGGGGCTTAATCATCACAAACAGATCATCCTTGTTTCCCCATTGTGCCTGAACCTCACTTTGACGACGCTGTATAAACTTGCGCAAACCAGTTGGGCCATAGCTCAGACTATCGAGGATAAGTTCTGTTGAGGCATCGATCTCATCTGGAGAAACGTACGCATATAATTTATCACGCGCTCCCAGCATGAGGGTCGCTGTTTTGGACATTTTGATGGGCGGTTCCGGCACATCTTCTTTTTCTTTAGCAGGTTTATTGACCTCCATCGTTTTGGGTCTATTAAACGTGGTGGCCAACATAAAAAAAGTAATCAGGAGGAACCCTAAATCCACCATGGCGGTGAGATCCACCCGGGTAGAACCTTTCTTTGACCTTTTCTTTTTACCACCTTTATGCCCGCCACCTGCGGGCGCATTCATTTCAGCCATTATTCACTTTTTTGTTGGTGAGCGTGATTATTCTCTGGCACCTCTGGCCGATGTGATCAGATTAAACTTGTTGACCTTCCTGTTTTGCAGGGCTTGGACAAGTTTATCGAAGTTTCTGTATTCTGTCGTCTTATCTGCTTTGATAGCGATCCGCAAATCATGGTTTTCCTGTCTGGAAAAAAGGATCAGATCCTCTGCCTGATGATTACCACCCAATGTATCCAGGTTGAGTCCGGGTTGAACGATCTTGGCGCGTGTGACAGCATCCTTACTCAGAAAGTCAGGCAAAGCGCGAATGTCCATCCCCCATATCTCCAACGTCCGGAAAGCTTCTTTCTGCTCTTCGGATAAAGGCATTTGATATTCAGCGGACAGACGATCCAATACTTTCAAACGTGTAATTTGATCATCCAATCCAAAAAAAACACGACCATCCGGACCAATATGAAACATCATAATATTCCTGTCAGGGATCGGTATTTGCGCCGTTGATGATGGAATATCAATTGCTACCGCTTCCTGGGGTCTGAATTTCGTCGTGAGGATGAAAAAGGTAAGTAACAGGAACGCCACGTCACACATGGCGGTCATGTCTATCGTTGTACTTTTTCGAGGTATTTTAACCTTTGGCATAATTGTTTATATAACGGGCTGATAAGAATTAATGTTTTGCTGCAAAGTTCTGCGCAATACTGAAGCCGGCTTCATCAATACCATAAGTCAGACCATCGATCTTAGTTGTAAAATAGTTGTAGAAAATGATGGCAACAGCAGAACTGGTAATACCCAGTGCAGTGTTGATCAATGCCTCAGAGATACCGGTGGATAGAGCAACCGCGTCGGGTGCTCCGGCTGTTGCGATCGCCGAGAAGGCACGGATCATACCGAACACAGTACCTAACAGCCCCAACAGGGTAGCAACTGATGAAATCGTCGCCAGGATCACCAGATTTTTCTCGAGCATGGGCAGTTCAAGCGAAGTAGCCTCTTCAATTTCCTTTTGGATCGCCAGGACTTTCTGATCTTTTTCCATACCCGTGATAGAAGACATTTCGCTGTATTTCCTTAAGCCTTCACGGATGACGTTAGCGACTGAGCCTCTCTGCCTGTCACATTCTGCCATCGCGCTGGAAATATCATTGCGATCGAGATACCCCTTGATTTTTCTAACAAAATTTGGGATAGATCCTTTGCCGCTGGCGACACCTATACTTACAAAACGTTCAATGACTACAGCTACTACAATTAAAAATGTGGACATCAGGACGGGTACCATTGGGCCTCCTTTGTACATCATACCGAGGTAATCACCAGGATGCGGATGCCCTTTAGGGTTTCCATCTTCAAAATGACTCGGGTCACCCAGGATGAATTTATATACCAGATACGCAATGACCAAAGCCACCGGGATCAGGACAGAGGCAAATATTGTACTGAAGTTGCTGCTGCTGGCGGCCCTCTCAGCTTTGACACTTGGATTGCTCATAAAAACTTGATTTAATGATTTAGTTTGAGATTGTAAGTACGTTGGAAATCAATGCCTCAGCCTTTTGAGTTGAGGTATGGGTTACAAAAATATTTTTATTTTTTAATTGCCAGCCATCTATTAAATATATTTTGAAAGCAGGTGGTCAAACCAAATTTTTGAATACTACGATTTAAAGCAGATATGTAGTAAAGCATCACATATTCCCTGTTGACTTCCAACGTTCTAGCATTTACACTGCCTCAATTTATAAATATCTGCCCTTCCGACTTCACAGGGACACTTGATGATTATTTTACGCTTCGTACCCTCTTTCGTCCAATCCAGTATTATAATCAGGTCAATATATCACGCGAACAACTTTCTAATCCCTCAACAAGACGTTAATCTGTATGGAATTACACACACTACCATTGAACATGTCTAAAAGAGAATCTTATTTTTGTTGAGCTCATCTGAGCTACATTAGACAACGATTGACAAGTGTTAATGTTGATTGCAGGCAGTATTCTAGCTTATGTTTCGATTTGAGCATCCTGAATTTTTTTGGCTGAGCATCCTCGCTGTGATCATCGTGGGCAGCACCTACCTGCGCCGCTCTCTCCGGCAAAAGGATTGGTTGCGATGGGCCAGCAAAGCATCATATGCTCGCATATCAGATAAAATGAAGGATCGAGCCTCTTATAATTTCCTCATTGTATTAGCGACCATATTCCTGATCCTGGCAGCCGTAAATCCCCAGTGGGGTTATAAGACTGAAGAGGTAGAGAGCAAGACAGCCGATATCTACATATTACTGGACATCTCTAACAGTATGCTGGCAGAGGACGTAGCCCCGAGCCGAATGGAGAAGGCGAAACGCTTTGCCATGGAGCTTTCTACTGAGTTTAAAACAGACCGTGTAGGACTTATCCTCTTTGCAGGCAACGCCTATATACAAAGCCCTTTGACTACGGACTGGCATGCGATCCAGCTTTATCTGAGTGCATCGAATCCGGGGCAGGCTGGTACGCAAGGCACAGCGATCGGTGAAGCCATTACCCTTGCCACCCAGATCCGCAATGAAGGAGAAGATAAAAGAGGAGGGGCTCTGATCATCATCACGGATGGTGAAGATCATGACAGCGATGCTCCCACAGCACTCGGGGATGCGGTAAGTAAAGGATGGATAACATACGTCATCGGGGTGGGGACCGAAGAAGGATCAACCATACCCATGGAAATCGATGGGCGACCGGACATCAAGCATGATGATTCGGGTCAACCCGTTGTCACCCGCATGAACAGGTCACTGATGATCGAGCTGGCACAACAGGGCAGTGGAAAATATTTTGACCTCACAGAAGGCAAAGCGATCATTACAAATCTTGAGAAGGAATTGCAGACACTTGAACGGACCCAACTGGAGAAACGTTCTTTCTCTGAGCACCGTAGTTATTATCAGTGGTTTTTGATGGCTGCTATGGGTACATTATTATTATATGTGACCCTTCGTTATAGATATGAAGTAGTGTGATGAAAAACATAAAAGAATATTACATCCTCTTTGGGTTGCTATTGCCTTTGTTCAGCTGGGGTCAGTCAGCGTATCCCTGGCTGCGGATGGGAGATCAATTATTTGACAACGGCCAGTACACAGATGCAGAGACGTCCTACCGCAAATCGCTGGAGTTAAAACCAAAACCTGAAGCATCTTATAATCTCGGTAATACGATCTTTCAACAAAACCGATTGCCGGAAGCTATCACCGAATATCAAAAAGCAATTGATGCCACTACGGATTCCAAGCTTAAAGCGCGGGCGCATTATAATCTCGGAAATGCGCATTACCAAAATCAACAATTCGAAGAAAGTATCCGCAATTATAAAGAATCCCTGAAAGTAAATCCGGATGATCTTGATGCAAAAAATAACCTGATGATGGCGATGCGACAGTTACAGCAACAACAGCAACAACAACAGAACCAGGATCAACAGCAACAAGAGCAGGAACAGGAGAATAAAGAGGAACAGCAGCAGCAGGATCAGCAACAGCAACAAGAGCAGCAGCAAAAACAACAGCAAGTACAAAGTAAAGATGTCAATAAGGAAGAAGCCAGTGAGATCTTAAAAGCTATCGAACGGGAAGACCAGCGTGTGCAGGAGAAATTGAAAAAGACAACAGGTAAGAGTACGCCGCCGACGAAGGATTGGTAGATCGTGAATCGTAATCGTGAGGCATGAGGCCTGAATCGTGAGGGGTGAATCGTGAATCATGAATCGTGAGGCAATATGATACCTGTTAAAGGTATTGTCAATAAAATCAAAAATCAAAGATTGAACACATATAGAATCTGGCATCCGGTATCTTTTCATCTGGAATCAAAAAATCATAGACGACACATAAATCATCTTGTAATGAAATTCTTACTCATCTTCATAACACTTACAATCAACACCTGGGTTAATGCACAGACGACATTCACACTGGAAGTAACTGCGGACACAGCCTCTGTAGGTGATCTGATTGAGGTGAAGTATGTCCTTGAAAATGGTTCAGATCAACTCGAACTACCTGCTTTAGAAAATCTCCCTGTCATCAGTGGACCGAATACGTCATCGAGTTTTATGATGCAAAATGGGAAGACGAGCTCGAGTATGGCATATTCTTTCATCCTGAGACCGGAAGAGGAGGGCGTTATTGAAATTCCGGGGGCATCTTACACTGAAAAGGGAGAAACATTGACTGTGGATCCGGTGCGAATCGTAATCATGGAAAGTGGACATTCTGATAAGGTTAAACAGTCTGCCAAATCACTATCACCTACATCACCCTTGCAGAATCGTGAGAAGAGAAAATTTTAGGAAACACATACTCTTCGTTCTGGTTTTATGGATGCAGTTACTCTCAGTCAGGTTACCAGCTCAGGATCCTGTTTTTGTTGCAACAGTTTCTGGAGATAGAGTAGTACAGAACAGTGTCTTTTCCATACAGTTTGAACTGCGAAATGCCGATGGAGATGATTTTATTCCTCCGGTCTTTGGAGATTTCAGAGTCGTTGGAGGACCATCCATGGGATCGAGCACAATGATCGTTAATGGACAAGTCAGCAGAAGTCAATCGTGGACATATTCACTCCTGGCCACAAAACAGGGAACATTTTCAATTGGTCCCGCATCTGTAATTGCAGGCAGAAGAAAAATCGGTACACGTCCTGTTCGGGTAGAAGTGTTGGCCGCCAGGGATATTGCAACCTCACCGACCAATTCATCGGGTGACGATCCTGTATTTCTTGTAGCTGAAATCACGAGGGAAGATTATTATCCGGGTCAGCAGATCCGATTGAATTATAAATTGATTTTTAAAGAAAATGTGCAGACCGTCAATGTGATGTCAGAAGATGATTATGCAGATTTTTTTATCCAGGGATTTAATCCCAATAATCGAGATATACAGTATGAAACCATCGGCGGTGAAACATATGCATCGCGTGTGATCAAATCGATCGCGCTATTTGCGCATCAATCCGGCACGTATTCCATTGATCCGATGGTAATGGAAGTAGGCATCAATGTGCCATATCCTGTTAACCAGGGATTTTTCACCATGCGGCGTTTGAAAAGCATACAAATTGCATCCAAGCCTCTTGAAATAAAAATCCTTTCATTACCAGGTTCTGCGCCTGAAACATTTACCGGTGCTGTGGGTAATTATTCGGTTACATCGGTTCCAGGTTCCACACAACTTACCACAGATGATGATTTTTCTATACGCCTGGAGATTGTCGGTGATGGAGACTCTAAGCGATGGGATCCACCTTCACTTCCGGTGAATTCGGATTTTGAACTTTATAATCCCAGAATACTGGAAGATCATCTGCAGGAATCTGATGGTAGGATTATTCATACAAGGAGGATTGAATATCTTCTGATCCCGCAAAAGGCCGGAGAATTTACAGTGTCCGTTCCGTTTACTTTTTTTAATCCGGCTACATCGTCATATGAAACAATACGCGGAGATACATTTCATCTGCAGGTCGCACAGGGCAATGCCATGATGCGGCGGAGCATTGCAGATACACTAGACTCAGTGCCGCTTGCATTGCGGCGTGTCCAAATTCGGACAACGGATGATCGATTTTGGCTTTCTCTTCCGCATTTGTTTTTATTTGGCTTATTACTTTCCGGTACGTTTTTCGGATTGTTCGTTTCCTATAAAAGGGAACGCGATGCCAGAATACCTGAATCGGAACGAATCCGGTCAGCAGCAGGTCGACATGCAAGACAGCAACTCGAGGAAATTGAGAAAGCTGATCACATCACCGGTAAGCCTTTTTTTGAAAAAGCTACAGAAATCTATTCCAGATTTCTCTCTGAAAAATTCAGCATACCTCCGGCAGATCTGGATGTGGCTTTTCTCACACAGACCCTTACGAATGCGAACTTTTCAGAGATCATTATCTCCCAAGCAGTGACTTTTTTCGAACAATGTCTTTCCGTCCGTTACGGTGGAATTCCCGGCGGATTTACCAAAGAAAAAATGGTAGAAGAAATCCGGGACATCATCGATAGTTTGGGTTCCTGATCCGGAAATTCATATCTGATATTTTCTTCATATCATTGTCGCGCATTCACCCACCAATATCTTCGGGCATTCGTCAAGCGTATCAATGGCTGTTAAAAAACCTAAAACACGATCGCCAAAAAAACCTGTGTTCAAACTCAGGTACTGGCATTATCTCCTGCTGATCATAGTGCCACTTGCTATTTATGCAAGGACGGTCACCTTCGACTATGTCATGCACGATGATGACAAGATGATCCTTGAAAATCCACTTGTCAAAGAAGGTATCAATCCGGGTCTTGCATTTACTACGGATGCATGGTTTATGGATGCACGTATCGAATTGTACAGACCCTGGCAAAGCATCACCTACATGCTCGACTATACTATTGGCCAGGAAAATGCAACTGTATATCACGCCCATAATCTCATCATATTCCTGATAGGTGCATTTTTGCTTTTCTTTTTCCTGCTACATTATTTTAAACCTCTCCTGGCCTGGGCCGGAACAATCCTGTACAGCATCAATCTGTTGACGCCACACGCAGTGGCATGGATTGCAGCCCGGGGTGACTTGTATCTGATGCTTTTTGGATTATTGTTTTTAATCCTGATCCAGCAGTATTTGAAAAAAGGAACCACCAATTATTTGTGGTTATCCATCCCCGCTTTTTTTATGGCATTGATTTCAAAAGAATCTGCCGTGGCATTGTTACCTGTTGCCACCATTATGATCTATGCGGAAAAACGTAAACTGTCCGGCACATCAACATGGGTATGGTTGGGAATAAATGGAGTTGTATTCATTATCTATTATATCCTGCGCGGAAAAGCTATTGCTGATGCAGGAAATATGTCTGTCGTGGCATTTTTCCAAAACCTGCGATCATTTGCGGAAGAGACTTTGAAGATGATCATCCCTGTTGGGTTTAGTGTCATGCCGGGATATTCCTTGATTTGGACAATGGCTGGTTTCGTGGTTCTGGGTGTATTTGGATATTTGCTTTGGAAGCATACACCTGAGCGAAGAGTTTTATGGACGGGAGCAGCACTGTGGCTTGCACTCTTATTACCCTCCCTTGCCTATCAACCTTCTTTCGCCGGAGTGGCTTATGATTATCTCGATCACAGAACATGGCTTCCTTATGCAGGTCTTTGGCTGCTTATACTGGGACTTGTAGACAAAATAAAATTTGCAACACATGCATCAGCTCCGCTTGTGTTTGCGGGTATCCTGGTTGTTTGGGGCGCTGCGAATGTCTGTCGATCAGGTGTATACCAGGATTGGGAACATTATTATACTAATGCCATCGAAACGAATCCGGGATCGGGTCTTGCCAATCTCAATTATGGTTCGTTGTTACGCGACAAGGGTAACTGGGAAACTGCTCTGCCATACATTGAAAAAGGTGTGACATTAAGTCCTGAATATACTGATGCCAAAGTGCGACTGGCAGAGGCGTATTTTAATCTGAAGCGGTACAATGAAGCAATCGCCATATCATCCGAAGCACTGGCGAAGGAACCTAAAAATATTTCTGCGTTACAGTTCCGCGGTAGTTCATACGGTGCCAGTGGAAATACAAAAGCTGCAGCGGAAGATTTTAAAGTGATTCTGGAAGCAGATCCAACAAATCCACATGGTCTTTTTAACCTGGGTGTTGCGTATAAGGAAGCTAATCTGCTTAATGAAGCAGTAGAGACGTTTTCAAAACTCCTGGCACTGAAACCTGATTTTCCAAATGCATATTACGAGCGTGGTTTCTGTTACGGCAAAATGGGTGCATTCCCGCAAGCGAGGGCAGACATGGAGGAGTCCATAAAAAACCAACCTGAACATGGAGCATCTTATTTTTTCCGGGGCCGGACCGCCGAAGCATTAGGGAATATTGAGGCAGCCTGTGAGGACTGGAAAAAAGCGCGCGAACTTGGAACGCCTGAAGCTGAGGCATTTATACAAACAAAATGTGCTGCGTCAGGTCAGTGAGCAATTCCCTGATTATCTTCGCCCCTCATTATTTTGTAATTCCCGATGAAACAATCGATTAAAGAGATCCTGGCTGTCAAGCCAATAGGTGAAATCGTCACTGTCTGCGGATGGGTACGCACATTCAGAAGTAATCAGTTTGCTGCCGTCAGTGATGGATCGTGTATACAGACGATGCAGGTTGTGGTAGATCATGAAAATACAGATCCAACACTTTTAAAGCGGATTACTACCGGCTGTGCAATAATTGCTACCGGCACACTAGTGGCATCACAAGGCAAAGGTCAGGACGTCGAGCTCAAAGCACAGCAGATCGATGTCGTTGGTGATGCAGATCCTGAAAAATATCCGCTGCAACCAAAACGTCACAGCATGGAATTTTTGCGTGACATTGCTCACCTGCGTATTCGGACAAACACCTTCGGTGCAGTGATGCGTGTGCGACATGCCTTAGCATATGCGATCCATCATTTTTTTCATGAGCGTGGTTTCTTTTATTTCCATAGTCCGGTGATTACCGGATCCGATGCTGAAGGTGCGGGTGAGATGTTTAAAGTGACCGCATTTCCCCTTGATAAGATTCCAACGAATGATGCGGGTGAGATTGATTTCAAAAAGGATTTTTTTGGAAAAGCCACAAACCTTACCGTTTCCGGTCAGCTGGAGGCAGAGTTAGCAGCACTTGCATTAAGTCGTGTCTACACGTTTGGTCCAACCTTCCGTGCAGAAAATAGTAATACAACACGTCACCTTGCTGAATTCTGGATGATCGAACCTGAGGTTGCATTCTTCGACCTGAAGGATAACATGGATCTTGCTGAGTCCATGTTGAAATACGTGATCTCATTTGCACTTGAGCATTGTGCAGATGACATCCAGTTTTTAAAAGAACGACTCGAGCAGGAAGAACAAAGTAAACCACAACAGGACCGAAGTACGATGGACCTGATAACCAAATTGCGTTTTGTGGTGGACAATCAATTCCAGCGCCTGAAATACGAAGAGGCAATTGAGATTCTCCAAAACAGCACGCCGAATAAAAAAGGAAAATTCCAGTATCCTGTCGAAGGTTGGGGTACAGATCTTCAATCCGAGCATGAGCGGTATCTCGTAGAAAAACATTTTCAAAAACCTGTCATCCTCACCAATTATCCGAAAGAGATCAAGGCCTTCTACATGCGTCTTGATGACGATGGTCGTACCGTCGCAGCGATGGATATACTCTTTCCTTCCATTGGAGAGATTGTCGGTGGATCACAACGTGAAGAGCGTCTTGATGTCCTCACCAGTCGTATGAAAGAAATGCACATTCCAACAGAAGAAACAGATTGGTATTTGGATACACGCCGGTTTGGCACATGCCCTCACGCGGGATTTGGTCTCGGCTTCGAACGACTCGTTCTCTTTGTTACAGGTATGACGAATATCAGGGATGTAATCCCGTTCCCGAGGTATCCGGGGAATGCGGCGTTCTAAGAGAGTAAGAGAGTAATGGTAGTAGAGACGTGATGCATCGCGTCTCTACTACCAAAACGAATGATTGGAAAACGCAGGGACCGTTTACAAGGCGTCAGCTGAGGTAAACAAGGGCAAGCCCTCCTGCTCATTTATTTCCACTTCCACGCCAGCTCTTCATTATACGGCACCTGCGTTTCACTCGTCATCTCTTTCATCCTGGCTGCCAGGAAAGCACTGTCCGTCAATTTATTTTTAGGAATAATAAAAGCTTTACCTGCTTTTGTTTGTACAATGATT
>JBBREG010000025.1:0-23882 GCA_038203125.1 Chitinophagales bacterium | reverse complement strand
TATCTGCAATATTTCTACACCGGCTAATTTCTTTCATCTCTTAAGAAGACAGATGACATGGAATTTCAGGAAGCCATTAATAGTGATGTCTCCTAAATCCTTATTACGTCATCCACTGTGTATCTCTCCTGTTGAAGAACTGTATTCAGGAACAGAATTCAAGCCTGTTATTGAAGATGAAATAACTGCTGCGCAAGCGAAAAAAATTAAACGTGTTATCTTCTGTTCCGGTAAGATCTATTATGATCTTTGGGAAGCAAAGGAAAAAAATAATGTTCGTGATGTGACGATTGTTCGTCTTGAACAACTATATCCATTGGATCGACCGCTGTTGGAAGGTATCATTAAAAAGTACCCGGGAGCTGATCGATATTGGGTACAGGAAGAGCCGGGCAATATGGGTGCATGGAATTATATCCAGACCAAACTTCCGGAATTTGAGTGGAAGGTGATTGCACGAAGGATCAGTGCATCGCCTGCGACTGGGCATAAGAAACTGCATGATGAACAGCAGGCGAATATTGTGTCTGATGCGTTGATGATCCAGGTTGTGGAGAAGGTCAGTTCGCCAGCTCCGGCTGCAGACTAGCTTTTAGGGTTATTAGCTTTTAGGGTTATTAGCTTACACCCCCCCCCCCCCCCCACCACTGTTTTCGTTTCTTTAAAAGCATTGACCCTAATTTACCTGCCAAAAAAAATCCCATATCAAGTGAATGATATGGGATTCCCCAAATGATATTGGATATTTACTTTCTTTGATTATCGCTGGACGACGATTTGACGGTGTTCGAGTGGTTCGGTACCGTTCATAATTCTGAGGAGATAAAGCCCCGCTTGCAGATTAGTCTGACCGAGATCGATATATTCCTGATTGGTATTATCTGACACTTTCCGTGTGAAGATCAGCTTGCCTTCGATGTCATAGAACTCGAGAGATGTGGGTTGATCGAGCATGTTGGCATCCCAAGTTACCTGGAGTCCATCGGAAGCAGGATTGGGGTAAACATCAAATTGTTTTTGAGAAATTTTATCAGATCCAAAAGTGACTGATTTAATAGGCGACATTCCACTCTGCAAATCAATATCTACCATCTGGAGACGATAATATGCAGTTAAGGATTTATCCTTGCCATTGTAAACATTATTATCTACAAATTCATAATTGTGGATAAATTGGCTATTGCCATGTGCAGATATTTTTCCTATAGTTGACCAATTCCTTTTATCAAAAGAACGCTGCAGGTTGAAATGGCTGCTGTTTAATTCACTTGACGTAGACCAGGTCAAAAGTGCATTGACTTCATTTGATTTTTCAACATTAAAAGCAATTAGCTGTACAGGTAGTGCCTGCAGAGCTTCAACATAGGGAACAGGATTGTTTCCTTCGTTTCCTCCGTAAAAGGTGTCTCCATAATTTGTTAGATCAGCGGAATTTACTTCAGTGTAAAAATAGGATTGAAAGGTAGGCCCTCCTGAAGGATCGTTTTGTAGTCTTGGGAAATTACCGTTGAAGTTTGAAGATGTTTCGAAATCTAGCTTTATTACCGGGCGTTCTACGCCTGCATTCCATGTGAATGCAGCAGTATTGCCTGTCATAATATACGTATAGACATATCTACCACTCTCCAAAGTTGGAGATCCGGGAGCTGCTCCGGCAATAATTCCGGGAGCTAATAAGGAGGATACTACAGGAACAGGTGCAGCACCAAATCCACTTTGTTCAATTGAAACGGCAATGTTAAATGTTACAACATTCCCAGTGTTTGATGCTACCACATTTGACGTAGGTGTAATATATACGCCAATAACTTGCCCTGCCTCAGATCTGATAGTACCCTGGATGTTATCCTGAGAATAACTCATCATAAAGGAAAGACAGCCTATAAGTATAAATAATGATTTTTTCATAATTGCTTATTGAAGATGTTGGAAGTAAGTATTACCTGAATTACTACCGATATTTTGAAGTAAAAATGCATTGTCGTTACCTGGACCTGCATAACGCACGTTTCCATTCAGATTAAGGTCGGCTTGGTGATAAATGATTGTTGGGATACCTAATGTGTTTCCTGAATTACCTCCAAGTGCTGATAATAAGGCCGCATTATCGTTGCCTGGGCCGGCATAATTAATCCTGGTCAATGCGTTCAAATTTGCAATGCCTGCATTTCCTCCCCAGAGAGCATACGTTGAACCAATCAACCTCATGTTGGTATTTGGTGGAATTGGAGCAACTGTGGTATTTGTGTATGCTTGACCTGTACCTGTACTAAAATCATGCATTGCTGGATTTATTAAATCTAAATTGCCAATTGTTCTAACCCCTAGATGATTTCGATGGCGAATTGAAACGATAGCACTTGGAACAGCATTCTTTAATGTGAGCGGTGATCCGTCAGGATTTACGATAGCACCAGTATTTAATAAGAATGCACTCGTCTGAGAAATAAGGTTAATTGATGGGTCTCTGGTTTCTACAAGGATCCAATCCGTAGCTGAAACGGGAATTGATGGTGCAGTGACTGCTGGAGCATTCCATGGTGCTGCTGAATAGGGTGATGCCAAAGGAAGGACGCTATTTATTAGCGTATTCATCGGTGGCACACCTGAACCAGGTAAAGCACCAGTCAAGAATACTTTCAGGATCGCCTTTCCAAAAAAGTTAGTCCCTGTAAAATCTGCATTTGCATCATTCGTAGATCCTATTACAGTATTTGCTCCAGCAGCAGCATCTGCATATGACCATTCAACGCCATCATATACAGCTCCTTTAACTAAGCTTCCTGTTCCTGTTAAATCTGCAGGGACATATGTACCTGTAAGGCTATTTGTATATCCTGTAATTCCAGCTGCATCTACATCCCAATATCTGGAAATGTAATCGGTTGCATCAGAAGGTTTATTTGGATGTGTCAGGTCGTTCGCTCTTGTCTGTATTGTTGCTGCAGCATAAGCACTACCAGTATAGGTGCTTGAAAGAGGACTATAATTCGTCAGGTCGCCAATAGGAAAGAAAAAAGTACCATTGGCAGTTACTGCTTTTTCCATTACCCCTGTACCATCTGTGGCAACATACTCATCTGAATCATAACCAGTAACTGTTCCAACAGGGCCTATCTTAAGATTTGCACCATTAGCTGTGGCAAGTCTGGTTGACCCTGCAGCATTAAAGTCAAGATTTGTATTAACGGTCATGTGATCAACCAGGGTAACATTAAAGTTATTTCCTTTCTGAACTACAACATTCTGAAACATAGCTGGCCCAGATGTGACGGTTGCATTTGCATCTCCACTAAATTTCAGGGTGTTTGGCTCGGTAGGTTCCCATGTACCGGCATTGAGGAAATTGCCTTTCAGCTCTATGGTCCCATCATTATCGATCGTGCCCGTAGCTGTATTCTGGATCCCGCCTTCTACATAAAGCACCGCGCCTGCCTGAACTTTGATCATTGCTCCGTCATTATAGAGCAGCGTCTGCGCATGTGCGAGGGTCACCAGGAGACTCAACGCTGTGAGGGTAAAGAGTTTCATTTTCATCCGCTTAATACTTTACTTTATTATAAAAATTTGGGTTTCCTTATTTATCGCTTTCAAAAATACCACATCCGGACGTCCTGAAGTAGCTTTTTTACTGAAATGTCGTTCTTATTTAGTTTCTGGTGTGTTTCATTGAGTAAACCGATCAGAAGGACGGATCACAGACACAACCAAAATGTAAATCGGGGTTAAACTTTTCAATAGTCTGCAGGTGGGGATACCTTACGCCAGCAGTAAAAATCTTGCCTCATTCTCCAGTTTGGGGGCAGTACAAGTGGGTTAGAAGAAGGGCAATATAAGCATCGTTTCGGTAGTACGGCAGAATTTTTTAGTTGATAAATTAAAAAATTCGTTACCTCCTAACTGTCAATCTCTTTGGGGGGAAAACCTTGTTGACCCACAAGGACTCGAACCTTGAATATCGGTACCAAAAACCGGTGTGTTACCATTACACCATGGGTCAATAGGGAGCGTAAAAGTAAGAAAATCTTTAAATCAAAGGGGAAGAAAAAGGCGGAGGAGAAGGCGGAGGCGGAGGAGAAGGCGGAGGAGAAGGCGGAGGCGGAGGCGGAGGAGAAGGCGGAGGTGGAGGCGGAGGCGGTGGAAAAGGCGGAGGCGGTGGAAAAGGCGGAGGCGGTGGAGAAGGAGAAGGCGGAGGATAATGTTGAAAAAAAATTCAAGTTCATCTCAGGGCGCTGCGTCGGGACTAGGAAAAACTAAAGTCCCCCTTTCAGGACGCAAGGGGTCATAGGGATCAAAGGAAAAACCAAAGTCCCCCTTTCAGGATGCAGGGGTTAGCAGGATCAAAGGAAAAACCAAAGTCCCCCTTTCAGGACGCAGGAGTCAGAGAAGTCAAAGTCCCCTTTCAGGAAGCAAGGGGTCATATGGATCAAAGGAAAAACCAAAGTCCCCCTTTCAGGACGCAGGAGTCAGAGAAGTCAAAGTCCCCCTTTCAGGAAGCAAGGGGTCAGATGGATCAAAGGAAAATCTAAAGTCCCCCTTTCAGGACGCAGGGGTCAGAGAAGTCAAAGTCCCCCTTTCAGGGGGCAGGGGATTTGTTGGACTTTATTTAACCACCAAAATCTTCGTAACCAGAGCATCCGGTTTGTTAAAGCCATCACTGCCAGCCGTCGAAAAGACCAGATAAACACCCGTTTCCGCCTGCTGGCCGCCGAGATCTTTGCCATCCCAGATCGCCTGTCCGCCTAGTGCACGGCTCTCATGCAGCAGATTGCCCCGGACGTCAGTGATCTTCACTACTGCATCACGGGCCAAACCGCGGATGGCGATCGGACCATCATAATCGGGACGTACCGGGTTGGGAAACGCATATACATTTTCACTGTGCACCTGGCCACCCACAATAGCATCGGTCCGTATACTCATGATGCCTCCATCTGTAGCAATATATACCACACCATTATTATCGTCTATCGCGATATCAATAATGCGATTGTCCAGCAAGGGACTATTCTTGGTATTATAGAAAGCTACCTGTTCATTACCCGAAGGTGACTGCACAAAAACACCACTACCGGTACCAAACCATTTGCGATTAGCCCCATCGATAGCAATAGAATATATAGTCTCTTCTCCAAAAAGGAAATTGAGTACACCATCCTGCTCTACTTTAATTCGACTTCCCTCGTGACCATTGAAGATATCCCCACCACCATCAAAAACAACAGGACCTTCTGCAGTGCCAACCCATATGTCTCCATCGAGATCTACAGCAATACTGAATATACTGTTGGTCGGAATCTCCGTGTTCGATTCGCTCAATTGGATACAACGATCATCCGACTCATCATCGATCGTACCACCATCATCAAAGACGATCAGGCTCGCGTTACGACTGACCAGTGTCATCCATTTATATCCCCGATGATCCACTACGATTTGTGAGATATTGGTAATGTTTGAACATGAAAGATCAAAAGATTTCCATGTGCCGTCAGGCTTCAGTACACTCAGGGGCCTGGGAGCAATGTAATTCGATACCCAAAGATTTCCTCCATCATCAAATGCAAGGCCTGTAATCCGTTCACGCATTTCATCACCAAAGGCACCCTGTAACGAACTATTGGTGTCATTATAAATTTTGAAGTTTTGAAAATTATATTCAAGCAATCCGCCCCAGTATGTACCGATGTATACTTTATCCTGTGTGGGGTGCGGAAGTATCCTAAAGAAATTTTCAAGTCCTAACGCTGCAAGTTCAGGTGTATTGAACTGATTGTAATTCGTCCAGTGCACCCGATCAAATGTGAAGAAACCATCTTTATTTCCATTATACCCATAGCTTTCCGACACACCACCTGATGCTACATACAATACACCATCTTTCACTTCCATCTCACTCACATTGCCCGAAAACGGTGTATCATAAATCAGATTACTACAGGGTGTAAAATGATTTTGTGCTAACTTAAATGGTGCGAATTCATCTGCATACCAGATCCTTCCGATCTCATCTTCTATTGCATAAGTAGGACGTCCGTTGCAATTAATTCCGTTTTCATGCCAGTATGCATTTTCTGTAAAAAATGCAATGCGTCCCACACATTCTGTGCCACATGACAATCCTGCAATCAACAGATCAGATTCATTGGACAGATAGCTCAATTTAAAATCAGGGAGTGAATAGAATAATGAAAAATCTTCATCACCTGTTTTTTTATAAATCGCCCCTTGTCCTCCTGCATATAATGCTCCCTTGTGTACAGTGATAGATTCCGATTTATAATTGGGGATCAGTCCTGTAATACCCACCTTTTCCCATTGGCTGAAATTTTCAATAATATTCCCTGATGCCGGGTCATACCTGTAGACGCCGATATCTGTGGCTACATAATATTTACCCTCGTAGATCGTAAATGCATTCACTGTATTATTCGTCAACACGGTCGATGTAAATTTTTCGGTCTCCAGATTTAAAACCACCAAACCAAATGACGTAGAAAAATAAGCTAACGGACCATCAGTGATATAAATGTGACGTATCTGTTTGTCCCCCTGGATCGCAGTATTTCGAAGGATGTCATTAAAATTTGTGATGCCGGTAGAATCCAGGAGATCAATGTTGCCACTTTTGTATCCGATAATGAGTGTCTTACGGCCGTTGTGATATTTAATCCATGATGGTGCTACATCACTGAGTCCATCCACTTTTGAAAAAAACTCAACCTGACTGGTGTCCGCTTTGAGAATAGATATCAGGGCAAATTCGGTACCGTAATAGATACGTGTTGGACTTTGAGTCACGGTGACACCGGTATTATATGGGAGGTGTTCTGACCATTGGTATATATGAAGATCGCTTTGCGCTATGCCTGAAGAAAGCCAGAAAGCAAGTATTGCAAAAAGTAAAAATTTTAATTTCATCGGGTCAAATATTAATGGATCAGCAGGGTCGTTCCGGATTACTGGTCAGATGGAAAGTCAACGTATAAATGAATTAACTGTAGTAATTATTGCCTATAAAGATGTGAACCATCAAGGAACAGGTATACGGGTTCAGGTACCAAATACCTTACCGAACGACCGTCGGCGATACTTTGTCGTATAAACGTCGAAGAAATCATCAGAAGGGGTACATCATGGACCTCAATTTTTGCTTTTTCAGGAATCTTTGCTTCTTCCGTACCTGATCGTTTATAGACATGGATTGTATATCGCTCCAGCAGGATCTCATAATTTTTCCACTTATGAATCGTATCCAGGTTATCACTTCCCATGATAAGTGAAAACTGATGATCCGGGTATTTTTCGTGTAGATACGCCATCGTATCAATGGTAAAGGATGGCTTAGGTAATGAAAATTCAATATTGGATGCCCTGAGTTTTGGATTGTCATCTACCGCCAGTTGCACCATATGCAGTCTGTCAAAATCATTCGCCAGTGTGGCTCTTGATTTTAATGGATTATGTGGTGATACAACAAACCAAACCTGTTGCATGTCTGTGCGATCAGCCATGTATTGAGCAATGATCATATGGCCTGTATGGACAGGGTTGAAGGATCCGAAAAACAGACCGATGTGTTTAGGAGAGGGCATTAGGGTTTAAAGGTAATAAGCGGTAGTCGGTATTTCGGTCAGCCGTGATCTGACCATTGACATTTGACCACTGCTATTCGCCGAGGATATCTTTCAAACCATAAAGTGCTTTCTCCGCCAGGTCTTCCCAATCGTGATGGTAATAGTATGGCACTTCAACCCAATGCTGAAGATACACCGGGCGACCTTCCGGCTTGTAGTACTGCCACCCGATGACTCGGGATTCTGGTAATTCTTCACCATCGAGCTTGAGCACAATGCGGTCTTCATCAATCATGGCGAACGCGCGCCCTTTGTATTCGATAGATGGAGATGACAGAAGCGTTGACGTGCGCAGATGGGGGTGATGGGTTTCCATTCGGGCACACAGGTTCAGAAAAAAGGCCAATGCAGTCATGGTCCGGTAAGGAATGGTTGACACAATATAAACACTTTATAAAAAAATATAATGTGTTCTTAAAATATTTTCACACTTTTTCCGGACTAGTCATTTACCCGGCAAATCCATTGGTTTTATGGCTGCCGTCGCAAAAGGGTTTGATATTGGATAGCCCGCAACGGCAGATGGTCACACCGTTTGGCTTTTCAAGTATTGTACCGTCCTGGAGTACAACCTCGCAGGGACCGGATAATTTGGTTGGTCCATTGGTGATTACGGTTACTTTCATCGCATCGGGTCCTTTTGGATGGATGGTTATATGTTCAGTTGTTGTCATCGATTTAAGAGCTATTGCCCCTGATGGACATGCTTTGACTGTGGCTTCTATCAGGGCTTTATCAGCTCCTTCCAGTTGGATCCAGGGTCGTTCGCGTGGTTTAAATACTTCCGGAAGGCTGTGAAAACAAACACCAGAATGGATGCAGAGTTCAGGCTGCCAGACGACTGTAAGGTCTGCGTTTTTATACTCCTTTCTGATCATATGCTTACTTCGTTATAAGGGCTACCGGGCAGTGATCGCTTCCCATTTCCGCAGGCATGATATAACTATCAACGACAGAAGGCAGGAAAGAATTGGACACGATAAAATAGTCGATCCTCCAACCAATATTTTTCTCCCGGGCACCAAATCGGGCACTCCACCAGCTATAACCGGGTTCATCAGGACGAAGATGCCTATAGGTATCAGTAAAACCCGATGCCAGTAAGGTAGTCATACCATCGATTTCCTGCTGCGTATAGCCGGATGTCTTATTATAATTCTGTTTGGGTCGGGCCAGGTCAATTGGCTGATGGGCCACATTAAAGTCGCCGCAGGCAATGACCGGCTTTTTCTTTTCCAGGTTGGAGATAAACCTGATAAATTCCTGGTCCCATTTCTGGCGATACTCGAGCCTTCCCAGATCACTTCCTGAATTGGGAATGTAGGCTGTCAGCAAATAAAAATCATCAAATTCTGCAGTGATCACACGTCCTTCCTGGTCATGCTCTTCGTTCCCGATTCCGTATTCAATATGTTTTGGAGCGGTTTTACACAATATGCTTGTGCCGGAATAACCTTTCCGAACGGCTGAGGAAGCATACACTTCATACCCTGTGATATGCAATAATGCCTGCTTTACTTCTTCTACTTGAGCTTTGGTCTCCTGCAGGCAGATCATATCGGCATCCCAGGATTTTATTTGTTCTGCAAAACCCTTTTTTGCTACAGCGCGGACACCATTGACATTCCAGCTGATGATTTTCATGGAGTCTGATTTGGGATAAATATGAGTTTTTTCGTCGAGATGTGGTGGTTTTTCTCATTAAAGAAAATGAGATGGGAAAGTCAAAATAGAGGTGTTTTAACTCAAAAATGGCAGGTAATATCCTAAAAGACAAGGAGTTACGACAGTGTGGCATGCCCAGGTGTGCCACACTGTCGTAACTTTCTATTTATCAGATTGTTATATACATTTCACCTCAGACCTCTCAATACAATTTCACCTCAACTTGCACCCACACCGCCGGATTCGTAGCTTTATTTTTATGATGTTCATTTTACTCTTAGCACTCACTAATTTAGGTCAGGGTGATCCCACCAATCCAGTCGAACTGGGTGATGTCCATTGGCTACGTTCTTATGAAACCGCGCTTGCCAAAAGCAAATCCGAGGGCAAATCTATCCTCATCTTATTTCAGGAGGTCCCGGGATGCTCGACATGCAGGACATACGGGAACGAAGTATTAACGAATCCGCTGATCGTTGAAGCAATTGAAACACATTTTATTCCCCTGGCGATCTACAATAACAAAGCCGGATCCGATGGAGAGGTCCTTAAACGATTCAATGAACCTGCCTGGAATAATCCGGTTGTTCGGGTAGTGGATGAGAAAGGCATCGATGTCTTACCCCGGCTCAATGGAAATTATTCTGCAGCAGGGCTCGCTGAGACAATGGTAAGTGCTTTAATCAGGTCTTCAGGAAATGCACCGGTATATCTTCAATTATTAGCCGACGAACTCAGCGCCAAAAAGCGCGGCACACAAACCGTTACATATTCCATGTATTGCTTCTGGAGTGGGGAAGCTTTATTTGGAGAATTGAATGGAGTGATCAAAACTACCGCCGGCTTCCAGGATGGAAAGGAAGTGGTGAAGATCGAATATGATCCGACAATCATCTCCAGATCACAGCTCGATAAAGCTTCTCTAAAGCTTCAATGTAAGGTTCCTTCAAATGGCAGTTTTCGGAATGACGACACTCCAAAGTATTATCTCTCGAATCATCGATACAAAAAGATTGTCATGCTCGAGATTCAAAAATGCCGGGTGAATAGCGCTATCGCGGAAGGACAAGATCCGGATGTGTTTTTGTCGCCGAGACAGTTGCACAGAACGTGAGAGCGAGAGAGCGAGAGAAAAATTACGAATTACAATTGTGAAATGACGAGTGGGTTTTGAGCCCTGAGATCAGAAAAATCAAAATTGATAATTAAAAAATATTCGTCATTTGATTCTCGAAATTAAAAATATTCGTCACTCGTCACTTGTAATTCGTAATTCGCTAAATTCCTTTTTTCGCCATCTCAATCATCGTGACCAGCTCCTCTACCAACAATTCATTATTTCCGGAATAGCCAACTGCGCGGAAACGAATCTTTTGATCACCGTCGATGATAAACTTAGTAGGGATACCTGTTACTTTATATTCAGCTACAACTTTGCCTTCATCAAGTAAAACGTTGAAAGGATAATTATTGTCGCTGATAAACTTACTTACTTTTTGTTTCACATCGTTTCCTTGTTCCCATGTATCGACAAAAAGGAAAGCAACATCCTTATCGGCTGCGTAATGTTCCACTGCATTTTTCATACCGGGGAAACTGGATTTGCAGGGTCCACACCAGGTAGCCCAGAAATCAAGGACGACAACTTTTCCTTTGTAGTCAGCTAACGAAACCTCTTTACCATCAAGATTGATGAGCTTGAACGGAACTGAAGGTTCATCAATCCACATCTTTTTTACTTCAGCATATTTGTTTGCCTTTGCGAGAGATTCAAGTTCGGCGTAGTGTTTATCATAATCGCCATTGGGTTGCTGAGCCGTCCAGAGATCTTCGTGAATCTTTTTCATGCTGGATGTAGCCCTGCCTTCCTGAATCATCTTTTCAGTAAATGCAATTCCTTCCGCATACTGACCTGCTTTTCCAAGATAGGTAACATACCGCTCATTCATTTGTAAGTCCTGATATTTCATTTTCTCCACCGCTGCGGCCTGGTATCCTAATGCATCATTATATTTCCCTTGCTTATACAATATGAGTGCGTAGGTATCACCATATTGTGCCTTTTGAAATTCAATCTCATTACGCCATTCGTTCTCTGATAAAAATACCGGTGCTTTCATTTCCGGGGTTAGCACACGAATTGACGTTTCAGATAGTCTGGCCGCGAGGTCTAATTGGTCAGCAGGTTGATTCAAATCCTCACCAACAAGCGACCACGCATATTCATTACATACACCTGACTTGGTAGAGGGATCGACAATTTCATGTATGTATGCTTCTACTTTCTCCCATTCATCTTTGGTAGCGCATTCTTCGATGAGGGATGTAGTCATCTGATCATGGAGTCCGCGATTAAATTCATTGACAGGATATGCAGACCTGAATTTATCGCGAATGATAATCCGGTCCGCAGTAGTAGATGCATTCCTGAAAAACGTGAGCTGATCTTCCTGCGTGAGTAAGGATTGTGGATATTTTGTATCGAGGGATTTGCGTAAGGATTTTACCAGTGTGCTGTCTCCATTTGACCTGGCAATCCGAATCGCAGACAATAACATCTCCTGTGAAAGGGCATCCGTTTGAGAAGCTTCCGAACCTACATACGTTGTAATCTTTTGGACATCTTCCTGTGCTTTAGCTGCTTTTGCCATATTGTAATACATCATGATCACATTCGGATCGGCTAACCATTGCGGATTGGCAGTAACAGCTTCGCGATACATTTTCGTGACTTGTGCCGGATCTCGTTCTATTCCAATATATCGGGAGTACATGGTGGTCGCATTAGCACAATCGATCATGCTCGCTCCGGCGACTGCGCCGTCCCAGGCAATATCACGGGCATCACCTGTGATGGGTTGATTATTTTCATCCTTGATGACAATCCGCATCCAGCTCGTTTTTTCAGGTACTTTGAATACCATCTTCACTGCGTCATTCTCGACGATGTAGTTGATATCTGATTTCATCAATTGGGTACCATTCATATAATAGCTCACGATATGAATCGCATCATCTATTTCAATATTCGTGACCACAATCTCCATGTCCTGCCCGGGTTTCAATTCATTTGAAGCCCATGTCCAGGTTTGAGCCTTCGCAGTAGTAGTGAATATGAGGAATGAGATAAGTGTTGCCAGGATTTTCATGTTTACTGATTTTGCTTAAAGATAGTTCTCTATCGACAGAGAAAGTGTAATATTAAGGATGACCTCGACTATTGAACTCAGCCTATATCCGCTCAACAAGGAATATCCCTCCTCTGTTTTAGCTTTTCTCGAAAAACTTAAGACCATTTCTTCCATTGAAATCCAAACAAACGGGATGAGCACCCTGCTCACAGGACCTTTAGAGCATATGTGGCCTCAACTGGGTGAATTGATGAAAGAACAATTCCAAATGGAGGACTGCATATTTGTGATGAAGGTGGCGCCTGGAAGGAAGGAATATGTTTAATTTTGGAATTGGGATTTTGGATTGGAATTTCTGATTGGGGGTTTCTGATTTGGGATTGCTGATTTGGGATTTGAAACATGTACTGGACTTTAACATTTGAAAGGTCTCACAGGGGGCAGCAATACCGGATAATTGTTTCACCTTTGACGCGTCAAACTGACTTTACTTATCAACCTCTTAGCAATGACTGGGCAAGCGTTGTGATGAAGCGATAACCAAGTATGTGTTAAAGCAACCTATCCACTGATCCATCATTCAAAACGAATTTCAAGTAAGCCACGTACATACGTGGCTTTTTTTATTCTGAATACCTCAGCCATTTGATCATCTCACGAATTGTAGCCTTTTTGCCATACATCAGGATTCCAACCCGATATATGCGGCTGGTCAGCCATATAAAAAACCATACGGTCAACAGCATGATGACAATCGATGCCACAATTTGCCACCATGGCGGGTCAAATGCGAGACGCGCAGGCATGATGATCGGTGAAAACAAAGGAAAGAGAGAAGCAAAAACTGCAAGACTACCATTCGGATTACTCAACACCGGGAACAGCATATAAAATGCAATAAGGACAATGATCACAATCGGTAACATTAATTGCTGGCCCTCCCCCATGTCTTCATTGATCGCAGAACCAATCGCGGCAAACATCGAACTATAGATAAAATATCCACCGAGAAAGAAAAGGATAAAGACCGGCAGGATCAACCACCAGTTGAGATTAAAAATTGCATCGATAATCTGGCGCCCGGAAAAAGAATTAAATGAATCGGGATCTACCTGTGTGACCTGACCCATACTATTCATTTGTGACATCTCGGCACCTGGTAAAAATGCCGCTGCCACGGTCAGAAAAATCGGAATTAAGATCGCCCATAACGCAAGTTGTGTGAGACCTACGCCACCAACACCAATCAGTTTACCCATCATCAGTTGAATCGGCCGCACTGAACTTACCATCACCTCCACAATTCGACTCAGCTTTTCTTCCATCACACTCCGCATGACCATGCTGCCATAAATAAAAATGACGAGATACATGAGGAACCCCATCAATCCTCCCAAAGCTGTCCCAAGAATAATATTTAGTTTTCCTGCCTCCGCAGATCCCGAGGGATTACCGGGATCCATACGACCATTCTCGAGATTGACATCTGCAATAAATGAATCCAAAAGTTTTTGATCGATGTTGGATTTACGCATGCGGTAGGATTCAATCTTGTCACCGATCGTTGCCTCAATGGACTCCAGCAGTACTAACGATGGTTTTTCATTGCTGTAATACGATGCAGATAATCGATTCGTGCTGCTATCCTGCATGGCCGGAATGTGCACCAGCAAGTCATAGCCCATGGAGCCAAATTCATCTTTCAGCACATCGATATTCTTCTCAGAAAATTCATACGGAAAATCCTTATCCTCAGCAGCCATCGGCTGGATGATCCCGGTGTCATCGTGAATGACTACCCGCTGATCTGATTTTGAACCTTCGCTCATCATCCAACCAATCAACAGAGAGAATACTGCGATACCGATGGGTGTGAGCAACGTAACGACGATGAATGATTTACGCTGTACACGTGTGAGATACTCTCGTTTGGCAACAATCCATATTTTATTATTCATGACGTATCCCTTTAACCTGGCGAATAAATATTTCATTGATCGACGGTAAGATCTCCTGGAAGGAATGAATCTCACATCCTGATTGTATCAGCGTCTGCAACAAATGATTTGGCGAATTACCATCTCCCAATCGAAAAGTAGCAGAATGATCTTCCGACCGGATCAGTTCAAGACCGCCAAGAAACGTAGTGGGTAGTGTCCCTTCAAAATTGACCTGATACAAGTGTTCTTTATATTGATTGCGTATTGCTTTTACATTTCCCTGCAAAATATTTTTACCCTGGTGGATTAGTATAATGTTTTCACACATTTCTTCCACCTGCTCCATACGGTGCGTGGAAAAAAGGATGGTCACACCTTTATCACGCAATCTGTAGATCTCATCCTGGATCATATTACTGTTGATCGGATCGAGGCCTGAAAAGGGTTCATCGAGGATCAGCAGTACAGGATCATGCACAATCGTGGCGATAAATTGTATTTTTTGCTGCATCCCTTTTGAAAGTTCTTCCACTTTTTTGTGCCACCAGTCCAGTGCTTCGAAACGATCGAGCATCGTCTTGCATTTGACCGTCGCTTCTTTGATGGAGAGACCTTTTAACTGCGCCAGATAAAGGAGATGATCTCCCACTTTCATTTTCTTATACAGACCACGCTCTTCCGGCAGGTAGCCCATACGTGAGGGATGTGTTTTGTTGAGAATTTCGTTTTGAAAATAGACCTGGCCGCTATCCGGTCCGGTGATGGTGGTGATGATACGGATCGTGGAGGTCTTGCCGGCGCCATTGGGGCCGAGCATCCCGAAGATGGTGCCGGGCTCTACTTCGAAGCTGACATCGTCGACAGCCACATGATCTTTGTAGCGTTTTGTGACGTGTTCAAGGCGTAAAATGGACATAGGAGGTGGGGTGTATTTTAAGAGGGGGTAAAAATACACTTCCAAAGTCTTGTACGTTAATCTCGTTGAAAAACCTGAGGCAGGAATACATTAAACCTCCCCCGGACTCACTCCAAATTCTTCTTTAAAACACTTTGAAAAATAGGAATGACTATTAAATCCTACGTGGAAGGCTACTTCAGCCGGTGTGGTGGATTTCTTCTGTAATAATTCCTTTGCTCTCAATAACCTCGTCTGCCGTAACAATTCACTTGGCGGTTTGTCAAGAATGGCGATTAGCTTACGATGCAATTGACTTCTGCTCATAGCGACAGCATGTGCCAACTCTTCTACACCAAAATTTTCATTGTGCATTTGTTTTTCAATTTCATCCATCACCTTCTTCAAAAATAGCTGGTCAAGGCTCGAAGCCATTACATCCGATGGCTTAATAGTAATTGCTTCGGCAAATTTTTGACGCAATCGTTTTCTTCCTTCCACCAGATTTTGCGCCCGGACCAAAAGTTCTTTGACATCAAAAGGTTTGGTGACATATTCGTCTGCACCGGTCTCCAGTCCTTCTATTTTATGTGGTTGTCCTGCTTTCGCCGTCAATAATATCACAGGAATATGCGAGGTGCGGTCATTCTTCTTCAATTTAGTTGTCAGATCAAATCCATTCATTTTCGGCATCATCACATCACTGATGATCAGGTCAGGTATTTCTTCAATCGCTATGTCAAACCCTTCCATTCCATTTTCAGCTTCCAGAATATTGTAGGAAACCTGCATTGCTTCACGAATAAATTGGCGAAGATCTGTGTTGTCTTCAACCACCAGCAATATGGGAAGATCTGGTCTCAGGATAGCTGAACGAATCTCTTCAGTTCCATTATCTATTACAATTGTCTCTCCCTGCATGTGTTTCCATTCACCATAGACAATCTCGCCTTCCTCAAATGATTGTTTAGCGATGGGAAGACTGACGCGAAACTGAGTACCCTTGGCCGGCTCACTACTTACAGAAATTTGACCACGATATAATTCCACTAATTCTTTGACCAACGCCAATCCAATCCCGGAGCCTTTATCTTCAGTACCTTCTACCTGATAGAACCGATCAAATACTTTATCAAGTTCTTTTTTGGGAATACCGGCTCCGCTATCTTCCACTGTAATGCGCAATCGCTCTTCATCCATACTTACCTCAATGGATACGGTTCCTTTTTCAGGTGTATATTTAAAAGCATTGCTCAATAAATTGGTATATATTTTTTCCAGTTTGTCCTGATCAAAAAATACGATAGGTGTGGCTTCCGGAAAATGAATGCGGTAGTGAATTTGCTTACGCTCGGCCATTGAATCAAATGAATGTGATAACATTTTCAACACCTGCAATACATCTCCACGAATGATTTGCAATTTTACCTTACCTGAATCGAGACGGGATAGATCAAGTAATTGATTCACCAGTTCCAGCAGCCGATCGGCATTGCGATCGATCGTGGTGATTTGTTTTACAGGAACATTCACATTTCCATTTGAAGATGAGGTCAGCGCCTGATCGGATATTTGTTTTGCAATACCCCTGATCAATGTCAGCGGTGTTCGAAACTCATGAGAGATATTGGCGAAAAAGCGGGATTTAATTTTATCCATATCCTGGATGCGCATGGCTTCTGCATGTGCACGTTCATGGAGTCGAATTTTGTATGCTAACCCTGCCATATAAATCAGCATTTCTCCAACCTGCCCGATGGGCCAGGGGTTAAATCCAGGATCTATTAATCCACTATTATATGCCAGACCAAGAATCGTAAAGAAGATAAGCCATACAGCACCAGCTACAAAAAACCGGGCAAGAATGTTTTTGAAAAAAGCAAATCTTACCAGGAAACCAAGAAAAATAAAAATAAACAGAATTATTGCACCTTTTAACACATCACGTCCAAAGATCATCATCAATGCAATTTCTGCAATGAAGACCAACATGAATGTAAACAAGAATCGCTTTAACCATTGATCTGTCCTGGGTGATAATGCAGGGAGGTTCATAAAATGTCGTCCAAACATCATCAACATGATAAATCCCCCAAAAGCAAACACCATAAAAAAATAAACGGCTACATAGGAATGCTCCGGAATAAATAAATCAATAAATGGTGCATGCGGATGAAGAATCAAATAATGTAAGGACAGGAATAACAAATAAATAAAGAAAAAGAGGTACGCTTTATCGCGAACAAACAGATAAAAGAAAAAAGACAGGATGCTGAGAATGCCTGAAATAGCACTTAACGCATACAATATACTCCCACCATGCGGGACCTCTATGGAAGGATTTCGTAATTCGGTAAATATTTCTGCCGGAATAGCTTCGGAAAAAACATTTTCAAGCCGGATATAAATGGTCGTGACCTGATGAGAAGGAAGGCTGATGCTGGCAGCTATTAATCCTGCAGGTTCCGTTATTTTCCTTAGTGATCTTGGAGTGTTTAGACCGCTCAATTGGCGGCTGATTATATGAGTGGAATCAGTGATGTAGGTTTCCATCACTTCCCACCCTGAATAATACCCTTTACCACCAGGATGCTGGAATCCAACGATAAGCCACCAATTGTGCAATGTGGCAGAAGGATTGAGATGAATACGCAACCAACAGCCGCCACTTTTTTTGGCTCCTTTAAATTCGGAAAGCGGAATGAACTGATCATTCCGCCTCCCTTCGATCATCTCTTCGATCGTAAAAATCTTTGCTGAGTCCTCAACTATAAAAGTATGCCCATTCAGGTCATGTACCTGCCTCAGGGTATCTACCTCATATATAGCTGAAGGTATATCCTGACCGTGAGACAGGTGATAAGAGGCAATCAAAAAGAGTGAGGCAAAAATGCACTTCATGACTTCAGAATGAGGCAATTAATGTACGACAATGGTTGATGAGTCAGCCTATTTACCGGCATCCGTGTACCAGCTACCAAACATGGCGCGTGGGGGTACCGGGCCGTTGTTTTGCGCATTGGCGTCAAAGGAGATTTCAATATCGCAGTTGTGAAATGAAATGATCTTCCATACTTCATTTTGTTTTTCGATGAGCAGTGTGATGATGACGCTCGGATCCATTGGTGGTTCGGTTCCCTTTTCGTAGGTGGCACCGAGTACATGCACGAGTGCAAGATCCGGACGCAGGGATTTAATTTTATCTACCCGCAGCTCCAGATTCGTTGTCTTGTGGAATTCATCAAAGACCCATTGGTGTGAGGTGGCATTTTGTTCGGGGGTGATATTACTCATGTACACGCCATTCCAGACTATATAATCGTGGGTAGGTGCAAACTGGCTTGCAAAAGTTTTGCCGCTTTTGGCCAACCAGCCGTCTTCCATGGTCTGAACCATTTTATTGACAGCGGTCCTGTCTTTGTCAGAAACCTGTGCATGAGTCAGGGTGATCATCGCGAAAAGGATAATGGGTAAGCAGAAAAGTGATTTCATGATTTGTGGTTTGTAAATGATGATTAAAAATTGATCGATTTAGTGGATGTATAAGGCATGGTTCATCTCCTGGATATGCTGTTGGAAACTGGAGATCATATCTGCGAGATGTAGGCAGCAGGTAAAATTCCAAATGCCTAAGGCGGTGATCAGAAGGGTGATGCCTGTCGCCAATGCCAGGCGAGTAATCATTGGGTGATGGGTCGTAATTTTTGTTTGCATGATGGGTTTGGTTTGGATTAGTGATCCAAAGGTGGGCTGGGTGGGGAGGAGGATGTTAGCAGTTTGGTAGAAAGGACTGGTAATGGTGTCGCATAGTGCAGAAGCACTGTTAGTCAACCTCTTGCAAACATCATGGCGACGTATGTTACAGGGGATGCGACGAAGTTTTGAAAGAAAATTATATTATTAATAATTAGGTAGCGACTGAATGCTGTGATCTGTGACTATCCCTTTACTAGGAGGATGACGATTAAACTAAAACGTCCACACGGGAATTGCCCAGGGTCCTTTTACGAACCTATTCTTTAAGCCTTTTTAAACTTTTCAATCATTTCCTGGATCTGAGGTCAACATGATTCCATCAGCAAAGGATAGATCTATAATAGTTGAATATTTGGCTGCGCGATAATTAGAAGCTGGTATGGGGTGATCCGATGAGGGCTTTTCATTAATTTGGCTAGCCATGATAAAATGAGGTACACTACTATTTGAGCCATACCTTAATACATACTGTCAAATCCGTTAGAATGAAAATATCTTTTTTAGGAATCCTGGTTTGGTTGATTCAGCATGCAACAGTTTTTGCACAGATTGACACGCTCGCAAACATTGACATAATCATAAAGGGAATGGAAAACGCCTTACTCGTAAATGATTCCCTTCAGTATAAAACAGAAATGCGATTTCGGGAATTTGGCCAGGATACCTTTGAAATACGAAATTTTTCAATCCATTATAAATCCAATACCCATAACGAGCTGTATGGATACGACTATGCCTTGTCTGAAGTTTTCAGTGATGGATTTATATTTACGTTCATGGCGTTGGACGAATCATTCTACAGAATTGACGAAAGTTCTAAAACAATCTTCAAGACGGATTTGCCCAAAACAATCGATTTAGGTAGTTATTTCGAGTACATGAAAAGCAATTCTGTGATTTCTGACGTTTTTGATCGATTTATTTTTCAGCCTCCTACTCATCTTACTTTCAGTGACTCAAATCATATATATATCATACAACATAAAATGAGTGAAGTGGTAACTAATCAAATATTTGTAGACAAAGTCACTTTTTTACCTTTCAGATGGAGAAATATCATCAGGAATAATAATTTCGATTTAACGCAAACGTTGGAAGTAAGCTTTATTTATGAAAATCAATTGCCACAGCTAAGAGACTCTGCATTTTCACTAAACCATTACCTCTCTAACGGATATTCTTTTAAACAACCCAAAGTCTCCAATACTCAGCCCGAATCACAAATAGATTCAGGGAAGGATCTAAATGCAATATTGAACTATTCTTTTATAAAGCCCAATGGAGACACCAGTTATATCTCTGAACTCTCCAGCAAGTATATTCTACTGGATTTTTGGTACACCTCATGCTTGCCGTGTTTAAAGGCCATACCGATAATTGATTCGTTAGGTATGTCTTATGCGACAGCAGATTTAGAGATTATTGGGGTCAATTGTTTTGATAAAAATATAAAAGAAAACCTGGAGGTTAAATTTAAAAATAAGATTACTAATATGAAATTCCTATATGGATCCAAAGATTTACTTGAATCATTACGGATCTCTAGTTTTCCTTCCTATTTTTTAGTTTTCCCTGATCGATCTATAAAACCTATTAATGGGGGTATAGATGATGTTATAAATATGCTGGAAACTATATTACAGAAATAATGAATTCAGTTTTTGTCCACTTCAACTCCCACAAGTCCTCGACTTCATCAAGCCTCGGAAATTTTGCGAAAGATGTCCATGAAACAGGAGTTGTCTGATTTAGTGTAATTTGAGCCATCAATCTCCATAGCTATTTAAACATTTCAAGTTTTAATCAAGTAAGGTGCAGCAAAATTTAAGTTTATCCAGGTCAATCGAAATTTTTCTGTTATTTCTCGCAATCTCCCTATCCGCATTCACAATATTTAATAAACTCGGATCATTTCCTATCTATATTTGGGATGAAGCGATTTATGCCAACAATGCCCTCGAGATGGTCCAATCTGGCAATCCAATAGTCCTAATGCTGGATGGACAAGAAAGCACGTACAACTCAAAACCGCCATTGGTCATTTGGGCACAGGCATTGTTCATTAAATTAATTGGTCCGAATGAACTAGCCATTCGCCTTCCAAGCGCATTATCAGCCTTTGGAATATGTCTTATTATCCTTGTGTTTTCGTTTAAAACACTGGAAAATATCAATATTGGATCCATATCGGTATTGATATTAGCCAGCACACCTGGATTTATACGAAATCATTTTACAAGGACGGGCGATCTTGATGCAATGCTTGTTTTCTGGACTACCTTGTATACTTGTGTAGCTCTCCATTACCTTATTAAGAGACCAGATAATTACAAGCCGTATTTTTTATTAATTACTGCCGGAGTTATTCTATCCTTCTATTCTAAATCGGTAGCCGGATTGCTACCTCTTCCCGGCCTCCTTGCCGTAAGCGTCCTAAATAAATCTATATACTCAATTTTAAAATTGAGGTTTCTATACGTGTGCATTTTGATAGGCTTCGTGTTCTGTTTTGGATTTTATGTCATACGGGAATGGGTAGGTCCTGGATATTTAGAAGTAACTTTTCAATCTGAGTATATACGCTTTATTAAAAATATTATGCCCTGGCAGGAGCAACCGTTTCATCATTATTTTTCTAATTTATATGTAAAAAAATTCCTCATTCCGTATCTATTTGTTTTACCAATAGCGCTATGGTTTGGAACAAATAATATCAAAACGAGATTTATTACGAACAGTCTTTTTCTTTATTGCCTGATTTACTTACTCATTATAACAATTCCGGCAAACAAACTAGAATGGTACGATGCCCCTATTTACCCTTTCCTTAGTCTCATTTTGGGTATTGGAATATACCATTGCGTGACGTTCTTTTATAATTCAAAAAGTAAATATGGGCTTACCTGGGTTGCAGCAACAAGTCTTTTCATACTTACGTTTATCTGGTCACTCGGAATCGTACACTCCCGAACCAAAAATAACAACAATGTGCCCTTTGTGATGCTGGAACGAGAAGGAAATTATATGCGACAATTGTACAAAGAATCCAAGGAAATAAATACGTATACTGTTTTAATGCCTGTAGAGCATCCAGCCCATTTAACGCATGCCAAATTTTACCGAACATCTTTTAATTCATCCGGTGAGTACTCGATAGCCATCAACGATTCTATTCACAGTATTGTTATTGGAACGAATTACCTGTTTTGTCAGGATTCAGTCAAAAATTACATTATATCCAACTATGAATTTGAAAATATCTCAACGAATGACATTGGGTGTAGGGTAGTTAAAATAACTAGTGAAAAAAACCATAACTAATATTTTTATAAAATTGGCAGAACATTATATGTGATCTTAAAATTAAAAAAGGGTTGCTCATTATAATTTCAATCATTTACTACTCTTAAATAATACAATAAGAGGCGATCCAAAACTCTAAGAGATGCTTCCTGTAAATGAACTGCTTGGCCATCTCGATTTGAAAATATTACCCCAACGTCTTGTCCACATCAACCTGATTTCTTACTTTAGGATTGAAAACAACGAAGTGACTACCAGGTCCTTCGATTCATCAGTTAAAAACAAAGTCACGATGCTAGCTAAAACCTATGCTGCTGCCGTCCATGGTGTGGACGCACGGACCATTGAGATCGAGGTCAATGCCGGTGGGGTCGTCAGTCCCGGGCAAAACATGTACAACCTCGTCGGCCTTCCCGACAATGCCATCCGCGAAGGTTGGCAACGAATGGAATCCGCCATTAAAAACATTGGATATCGGCTGCCGATCGTCCGGTTAGTCGTGAATCTGGCACCGGCGGATGTACGGAAAGAAGGGTCCGCATATGATCTTCCGATCGCAGCTGCCATCGCAGCCAGTACCGGGATGATCGATCATGAACGCCTGCATAAGTTTATGATGGTGGGTGAGATCTCCCTCGACGGTCAGTTACGTCCGATGCGGGGTATTCTTCCAATCGCGATACAGGCACGAAAAGAAAAAATGGAGGGTCTGATCGTACCCAACGCAAATGTCAGGGAGGCAGCCATCGTCAATCAACTCGACGTATATGGAGTTGATAATCTCAAAGAGGTGTTTGACTATTTCAATGGCCTCATTGATCTGCTCCCATATGTACATGATACGCGTGAGACATTTCAGGAATCTGTAGGAAAATATCCATTTGATTTTTCAGACGTAAGGGGGCAGCAGAATATTAAACGCGCGCTGGAGATTGCTGCGGCGGGTGGACATAATGTTATTCTTATCGGGCCTCCCGGTGCAGGTAAGACGATGCTCGCAAAACGATTGCCTACAATATTACCACCGCTGGGATTAAATGAAGCGCTGGAGACAACCAAAATCCATTCTGTTGCGGGCAAACTAGGTCATGGCTCTTCATTGGTTACAGGAAGACCTTTTCGTGCTCCGCATCATACCATCAGCGATGTGGCATTGGTAGGTGGTGGTTCCAATCCGAGTCCGGGTGAAATATCATTGGCTCACAATGGTGTTCTTTTCCTGGATGAATTACCTGAGTTTAAAAGATCAGTACTTGAAGTATTACGGCAGCCGATGGAAGATCACAAAGTGTCTATCTCGCGGGCGAAAATTGCAGTGGACTTTCCAGCCAATTTTATGCTGATCGCTTCCATGAACCCCTGTCCGTGTGGCTATTATAATCATCCGGAAAAGGAATGTGTGTGCGGACCAGGCATTGTCAAAAAATATTTGAATAAAATTTCAGGACCGCTTCTGGATCGAATTGATTTGCACGTAGAAGTTACTCCCGTCTCTATTGAAGAATTATCTAAGTATGAAATTGAATCTGAGACGAGTGCCACTATTCGTGAGCGG
>JBBREG010000024.1:0-25700 GCA_038203125.1 Chitinophagales bacterium | reverse complement strand
CTTTATAAGAATAATGCGAACATGACATTTACGGATGTGAGTTCAGGTGCAGGTCTCGTGGAGCCGGCCTTCAGCATGGGATCCAATTATGGGGATCTCGATGGTGATGGTTTTCTGGATATCTATCTTGGTACCGGAGAACCGAATCTCAAATCCATAGTGCCGAATAAAATGTACTGGAATCAAAATGGTGAAAAATTTGATGACGTTACCTATGCGGGTGGTTTTGGAAATATTCAGAAAGGCCATGCTGTCGGTTTTGGAGATATGGATCATGATGGGGATGAAGACATGTACATCGTTATGGGCGGAAGTTTTGAAGGTGATGTATACCAAAATATTTTTTTTGAAAATCAAATCGGCCAAAAAAATAACTGGGTCATCCTGCAATTAGAAGGCGTGACCGCTAACCGAAGTGCGTTGGGTGCGCGGGTTTCTATAGAAGTTACAGAACAAGGCGCGAAAAGAATGATCCACGAAGTCGTTTCGACGGGTTCAAGCTTCGGAGGAAATAGCCTGCAACTCGAAATTGGTTTGGGGCAAGCAGAGAAGATTAACAGCATAACCATTACGTGGCCTTCGAAAAAAGCAAAAGTTCAGACCTTCAATGATGTGGTTATGAATAAAGCATACGTGATTAAAGAAGGAAAAGAGATCTCTCCTGTCATTTATACTGCAACGCCTTTCAAATTACAGGCAAGTGAACACACGCATCATAATCATTAACTTTCGAAAGTCATAACGCTGTCTACACATTTTCAAATACTATCAGTGAAAAATTTAATTCGCTTTCTTTGTTTTTCACTTTTCATCCTTAGCGGATGCAAAGAGAATACAACGACTACAACTTCCGAATCATCCGGTCCTTTGGAAGTGTCACCCATTCAGCTTCAATCCTTACCTGCGGATCAGACCGCAATTGATTTTGTCAACCAGGTAGATGACAAGGGTAAGGTCAACATCTTCACCTGGCATTTTATTTACAATGGCGCTGGTGTGGCTGCAGGTGATATCAATAATGATGGCCTGGTCGATTTGTATTTCACAGGAAGTATGGTTCCTGACAAATTGTATCTCAACAAAGGAGATTTTAAGTTTGAAGACATCACCATGAAAGCAGGCATCAGTACCAAGATCTGGTCCAGTGGCGTGACCATGGCTGATGTCAACAGCGATGGCCTGCTGGATATTTATGTTTGTAAAAATTCACCTACTGCGAATACAGAGCTTAACCGGAATCTCCTGTACATCAATATGGGCGATAATGTCTTTCGCGAACAGGCTGCTCAATATGGAATTGCAGATGTTGGATTTGGAGTACAATCCACTTTTTTTGATGCAGATCAGGATGGTGATCTGGATATGTTTTTAGTCAATCAACCTTTTGATGAATTCGCCAAACTGGTGAATCCACCAGCAGCGGTTGCAGCTTATCCAAAAACAGATCGTTTTTTCTTTTTTGAAAATGGAAAATTTGTGGATAAGACAACCGCTCTTGGCATGACTGATGAACGTTACGGATTGAATGTCTCAATCGGTGATTTTGATCTGAATGGATGGACTGATCTCTACATCTGTAATGACTATCATCATGGCGACCGGTATTATTTGAATTTTGAAGGGCGGTTCAAAGAATCCATGCCCACACATGCGGGTCATACCTCATTCTATTCGATGGGTTCTGACGTAGCCGATGTCAACCAGGATGGATGGCTTGATCTGTTGTCGTTAGACATGGCTTTTGAAGATCATTACAGATCAAAGACCAATATGGGTTCGATGCAGGCTGAAAGATTTTGGACACTCGTAGAAGAAGGAAATCACTATCAGTACATGCAGAATGTGCTGCAGATGAATATGGGATATGGATATTTTTCTGATCAGGCGCAGATAGCCGGAGTGCACAAATCGGACTGGAGTTATTCCGCACTCTTTGCTGATCTTGATCTGGACAGTGACCAGGATCTGCTGATCACGAACGGCATCCTGCGTGATCTTCGCAATAATGACTTCCAGGTTTTTGTAAAAGAAAAATATCAAAACCAGGTAGGTCCGGATAATTATTTGGAGGTGCTTAATAACCTTCCGTCCACACCGATCCCGAATGTGCTGTATTCCAATGATGGAAATAGTCATTTTACAAAGGCCCCACCGGAAGCTGCGTTTGATAAAGGAAGTTTTTCACACGGAATGGCTGTCGCTGACCTGGATAATGACGGTCGCCTGGATGTCATCATTAACAACATGAATGCACCGGCGTCTATTTATAAAAATACCACTGAGACGAATGGACATTATTTGACGGTCAAATTGCAAGGTCCGGGGACGAATAAAAATGGCCTGGGATGTTCAGTTATCGTATACTCAGGTGATAAAAAACAGATCAATACCATGCAGACGACGCGTGGATATTTTTCTGCATCCGAACCAGCGATTCATTTTGGACTCGGCAGTCACACGCAGGTAGATTCGATGAAAATAATCTGGGACCACAAGTTTATGACCGTTTTGAAAAATGTGGAGACAGATAAGGTAATGACGATCTCATTTGCAAAAGAAAAAAAGATCCCTTTCAACTTAGGCAAGATGCCGGGAGTACAGGTATCAGATGCTAACATCGTATCGCATGAGCATTGGGAAGACGCTTTTAATGATTACAAATTGCAGGTATTACTTCCCTATAAACTTTCACAAAATGGTCCATTCATTGCAGTTGCGGATGTAAATGGTGACCAGCGTGAAGATTTTTATATCGGGGGTGCAGCGGGACGTGCCGGCACTATGTATACACAAAGTAGTGATGGCAAATTTTCCAAAACAAATCAACCGGCTTTTGAAAAAGACAAAAGTGTGGAAGACCAGGAAGCTGTTTTCCTGGATGCTGATAAGGATGGTGACCAGGATCTTATAGTAACATCTGGCAGTAATGAATTTTCAGAAGGTAATACGTTACTCCGACCCAGGTATTATACAAATGATGGCAAAGGAAATTATATTTCGGCGCAGGAAAAGATTCCAACAACGCTGATCAATGGCCAATGCGTTGAAGCATTTGATGCTGACCTGGATGGTGATATTGATTTGTTTATAGGTGGCAGACTTGTTGGCGGTAAATATCCATTGCCCGCGTCTTCGTATTTGTGGATCAATGAGAATGGTATTTTTTCTGACAAAACAAAAGAGCTGGCGCCATTCCTGCATAAGATTGGTTTGATCACGGATGCAGTAACGCATGATATGGAAGGTGATGGTGATATGGATATACTCATCGTGGGAGAATGGATGAAACCTACGTGGATCATCAATGGAGGTAAATCTGCATGGACAACTTCCACCATTGACGCTGCAGGCACCGGACTATGGTGGACGATCGAAAAATCAGACACCGATGGCGACGGAGATATGGACTTCCTGTTAGGCAACCTGGGGTGGAATAATAAATTTGGTGGCTCGCAGGGAACAAAGCTTGAAGTATTTGCAAATGACTTTGATCGCAATGGAGATTTTGATGTGGTGTTAGCGTCCATGAAACAGGACAAACTCCTGCCCGTGCGTGGCAGAGAATGTTCGTCCCAGGAGATGCCATTTATACTCGATAAATTTCCGGATTATGAAAGTTATGCGAGTGCGGAATTGAATCAAATCTTAACCGATGACCAGTTGAAGAATAGCGAACATAAAAAGCTGTCAACCATGAGCAGTATACAAATCATCAATGAAGGAAACGGAAATTATAAACTGCAGGAATTGCCTGCTATGTGCCAGGCTGGACCGGTGAAAGCATTCTTTATTGATGACTACAATCATGATGGCAAACAAGATTTTATGTATGCAGGGAATCACTTCCCTACCGAAGTAGAGACCGCACGCTATGATGGATTATATCCCGGGATTTGTTTTGGTGATGGTAACGGTGCGTACAGGTGTGAACATTTATATATCGGCAGGGAAATGCGGATAGATGATATACGTGACATTCAGAAAATTAAATCGGCTGATGGATCATTCACGTATCTGCTGAGTAATAATAATGGCACGCTGCGAGCATACAATATTAATGGTATGGCAAAAAGGGATCTTCAATAAACTTATTTACGAATACCGGCTCGAAACAGATAACAAAGAGATCACCCTGCAACGTCTTACAGAAATTGTTGATACCATACCTGCCCGTTTTAGAAAATATTCTAAAAAAGAATTGGCCCGCAAACCTGATCCGGATCACTGGAGTAAAAAATAGATCATTGGTCACCTGATCGACAGCGCCACGAATAATCATCATCGGTTTGTCAGGGCGCAGTTTGATCTGCATCCGGCCATCACCTATCAACAGGTATTGTGGAACCAAGCAGGACATTACCAGGATATGGAAGGTGATCACCTGATTGCCTTTTGGGAGATGTACAACCGTCATATCATCGAGTTAATGAAGCGCATACCCGAACAGCTTTTGCAAAATGAATGCCGAATGTCTGATGGAAGTACAAAAACGATATCGTGGCTTTTTGATGATTATGTGCGGCATTTGGAACACCATCTGCGGCAGATATCACTGGATCTGGTGGATTAATATTTACCAGATCAATCCAAAAAACAATCCTGCATTACCCCATGCTGACCTGACTTCATTGACGTCATTGGATGGATTGGATTCTCGGAAGGCGATCCATGGTACTTTATTACCATACTACCAGAATGCCCTGTTTTCCTGGAAAATTATAGTTGCACTTTAGGGCTACATATCGTATCTTTGCTAAATGGTTGAAAACAAAAGATGGCGGACAATCATCTTTTATAAATCGTATTTCTCTGATTTCTTTGTCCAACAGAGAATGAAAGTGAAGCAGAAGATCACCTGGACATTTGATCTTATAGAGGAGCATGAGCGAGTACCTGAAATCTACCTCAAGCATCTTGAAAGTGCGGATGGATTGTATGAGATAAGAGTTCAACACGGAAATGATGAGATCCGGATCTTTTGTTTTTTTGATAAGGGTCAATTGGTTATTCTGGCAAATGGATTTTATAAGAAGTCCAGGAAAACACCTAAAAGAGAAATAGAGAAAGCATTAAAAATCAAACGGGAGTATGAAGACGAAAAAAAGTAATATAAAAACCCTGGCACAGTTTAAAGATGAACACTTCGGGAAACGAGGAACGCCTAAGCGTGAGAAGTTGGAAGCGGGCTACGAAACATTTAAGCTTGGTGCCATGATACAGGAAGCCAGACATAAACAAGGTATGTCCCAGGAAGAGCTAGCAGAAAAGTGCGGTACAACCAAGTCCTATATTTCCAAGCTTGAGAACGACGTAAAGGAGGTTCGGATCTCTACACTACAGAAAATAGTTCATGATGGACTTGACGGAGAACTTCAACTCAATATCAAGTTACGACAGCGTTCGAAGTAGAAATCACAAATATAACATCGGCTTCACGCCATGGCGGATATGCCTTACATCGTGGCTATTCATACTGAAACAGATTTTTTCTATCTTAAAGATGAAAACCTAGAGCGCCACGACGTGTAGCCCAGACGTTGTACACCACTAGTCTCTAATAAATGTATTGATACTAGGTAATCAGAATTCTACCAATTCTGCTGCGAATTCCTCAAAGTCAGATAGATAGCGGTCCGGTCATTCGTATCGGCCAGCAACGCTGCCCGCCTCACCGCCTGGATGGTGACATCAAACTTTCCGGCTATATAGGCTAAAGCAGATAAGTCACCCAGGTTCACAGTAAATCCCTCTTTGTTTTCTTTCTTGATTTTCTTGTCAGCCATATGCTCTGTGATTTGGAAATAAGAAACTGCAATACCCGGATTTTGTTTGCGGAGGAGGCCGGGTGTTTAGTTAAAGATTACAACCCGATTCTATTTTAGTCTGGACAGATTGGCCAAGCTCCCAGATTGTAAGGGGATTATCCATTATAAAAAATTAAATATAAAAACGGCTTTTCCCAGCATCCCATTGGGCTTTAACCCTTCATTAACCACCGAATCCGCTGAAGGATAGATTCTTATGGATTATTGCCGTATCTTTGGGGTCTTGTATGTTATTCCTATACAATTGTGTGGTGAGCAAATCTGGCTCACATGCCAATCAGGCTTAACGTAAGGCGGGTAAAGTATCATGAAATAGTCGATAGCCTTACCACATTTTTAACCTAACTTTTTTACTTAGTGTCATTTAACAACCTAAAGCTCATTGAGCCTGTGCTCAAAGCATTAATCCATGAGGGATATACCATCCCTACCCCAATCCAGCAACAAGCCATCCCTTCCATCCTGGAAGGACGTGACCTAAAAGGATGCGCCCAGACCGGAACCGGCAAAACAGCCGCCTTCGCTATCCCGTTACTGCAATTGATCCACCAGGAAGTGGAAAAAAATCCAAAAGCCCCGGTCCGGATTCAGGCGTTGATTCTAACGCCTACACGCGAACTCGCCATCCAGATTGAAGAAAGCTTCAAAGCATATGGCCGGTATTTGAACCTCCGCCATCTCGTCGTATTTGGTGGTGTATCACAGGTATCACAAGTCAATGCACTCCGCAGAGGTGTTGATATTGTAGTAGCCACACCAGGCCGCCTTCTTGACTTGATGAACCAGGGTCATGTCTCTTTACGGGACGTGAAGTTTTTTGTACTGGATGAAGCAGACCGTATGCTTGACATGGGATTCGTCCATGATGTCAAACGTATCATTGCGAAACTTCCTGTCGAAAGACAAACACTGTTCTTCTCAGCCACCATGCCGCATGAAATTACCATGCTTGCCAAAAGCATTTTGAAGAATCCATTGACTGTGGAAGTCACTCCGGTGTCATCTACAGCAGAGACGATTCAACAATCTTTATACTTCACTGAAAAGAAGGATAAAAATGCATTGCTGAAATACCTGATGGGTGACAAAGCAATTGAAACTGCATTGGTCTTCACACGCACAAAACATGGCGCTGATAAACTTTCAAAATTTCTGAATTTATCCGGCATCCGGTCAGAAGCGATCCATGGAAATAAAAGCCAGGGAGCACGCCAAAGTGCCCTCAGGAATTTTAAAGACAAGAAGACCCGTGTCCTAGTCGCAACTGATATTGCAGCACGCGGTATCGATATCGATGATCTCACTCACGTGGTGAATTTTGAATTACCTCATGTACCTGAAACGTATGTACACCGTATCGGCCGTACAGGAAGAGCAGGTGCCAGTGGAAAAGCAATTGCTTTCTGCGATTTCGAAGAAAGGCCATTGCTGAAGGATATTCAAAAACTCATTCAACGCGTCATCCCGGTTGTAGAAGAACATCCGTATGCCATGAATATGAATATGCCTGATCTGGAGCCACAGCAACGTGCCCAGATGAGTCGCAAACCTGCAGGTAGTGGCCGTCGTACGAGCAATCGTTCGATGTTCAGACCCGCATCCTCGAGATAAAAGAGAATATTTTGGGGTGAAGCAGGGATTTTAGGTTGATTTTTTCAATTGCATTATTCCTCGCTCTCTCCTCGAAAACGATAACCCGAATTAATTGAAGAACGCTACTGTTGCCCCACAGTAGCTTTTTTTATTCCTCTTATATGATGATAGGTTTCCCCTGGCAGTGTGGGGAGGGTGGCCGGTTCGTCCTGTTCAAAAGTGTAGATTCCGTAGCAAATGTGGCCCCCTATTCTGTTTCATTTTGACCCACCATTTAGGTTGAGTTTATTCAACCATTCCCGATCGCCAGATTTAATTCCTCAAGTGAACTCTTGCCACTCAAAATTTTGATGAGAGGTCTGATGTAATCCACCTGATAAGGCAACCTCTTTAAAATTGACTCCTCTCTTCCATTTGTAGTGGCATAAGCTCTCATTGGTTTACCTTCAACAGAACGGTAAATCTGAAGGCTATACAAACCTTGTAGCATTGAATAATCACATGTTAGCTTAAAAGCAAACCTAGTATTGCCTTATGAGGTTGCTTTCTATCCATAATCAGTGAATATAGAGCTTTAATGCCGATGAATCGAAGCAAAAAGGGAGCTTACAACTTTGGCTCTAAGCGGATACCATGAATGAATCTTTATATTCATCGATATGCGCTATCAGGTAGCACATCCCGATTCATTTCAGAAATTACTTTCACAAGATTAACTGATCAGGCTGAACTTATGGCTTGTACCAATTCTACCAAGGACTCAACCTAGCCCAGATTGAACCTTCAAAAAAAACGCGGAAAATGTCACTGAACAGCGTATCTGGAGTAAATGGTGACATAGTTGTGTATTTTAAGCTAAATGCTTAAATATCAACCCACAATATATGGCATTTAGAATATATGTCCTGTACTTAGATTTGATTGTTAAATCGTTTTATAAATAATTTACATGAAATTTGCTCTTTAATTAAACTATATATCATTATATTGTAAAAATATTTCCGTATAAATTGAACCATAATATCATTTTATGAAAAACCTATCGATAATTTTACTGATTATATTATCCTCTCAAAACCTTTTTTCCCAAGACTTATTTACTCCACTCAGCCGTCACGATTCTACATTAACGTCGCAACAACTTTCGCGAAAGAACATTTTTTCCTCCTCTACTTTCATAGAAAACCAAACAATTATTAGTGTTGCTGATATATTATCAATTCAAAATGATAATATAATAAAAGTTGAACTTCCCAATAGAAATGAAGAACATTTTTTTTTAAGGGCACTTTTATCAAATTGATTGATTCAGCTTCGTATAATTGGACAGGGGAACTAATAAGTTTGGTTTCCAATACAGTCGGTGAAGACACACTTTTAGATGGATACTTAAGTCTCTTCTATAGACATGGAAGGGTTTTTGGAGAAATAAACATTGACAGTTTACATTTTATGATCAGAGACTTAACTGGTGGATTGAACGCAATTTTACAGATCTCGGACAATATATTATTATCACAATGCGCTATGACAGATGAGGGTATTGATCCGATAACTAATCCAGATGTAAATTATTCGCGAGATCTTCAACTATGTCCTGTAGATATTTTATTTCTGTATACCGAACTTGCAATTGAAGAAAACCCGGATATTGAAGATTTAATAGAAATTGGGATAAGTACAACAAATGAAATAATAAAAAATTCTGGTATTTTTTATAGCAAATTATATTTTGATAAAGTTCAAGTTCAAGGAATACCTGAGACAACCTTCAAGGAAGGAGGATTGATCAATGATGACAAAGAACTAATTCATCAACCCGATCCTAATATCTTTCCAGATATAACAGAATTAAGAGATGCCTATAATGCTGATATTGTAATTCTTTTAACCGGTGCAGCTTATGGTAGTGTAGCTGGAGCAGTTTCTGAGATTGGTGAGGATAATGGCTCCTCCAAGGATCAAGCATACGGAATTGTTGCAGGGTCATTTATAGGAGCGCCAGTATATGCACTTCCTCATGAAATATTTCACTTATACGGCGCTCGACACGAACAAAAACTTAATCCGCCAGAGTCTACTAATTGCCCACAAAGTGGCATGGACGAAGGCAATATACACGCACACGGTTATCTAATAAAAAAGCATAGCCGAAAAGGTCGTAGACACACAATTATGGCGGTGTGCTTAACTGATATTTATGCTCCAGAAAGAATAAGAAGAATTAAGCACTTATCAAATCCTTTTATCAAATTTAAGCGCTGGAAAACCGGAATAGAAAATACGAATTATAATGCCAAGCAAGTTAATGATAATGCATGTACAATTGCTGAATATAGAACCAACAATAGACCATTTGTTTCAATAGATGGTCCTCTGCAAGTGTGTGCAGATGCTGAGTATCTATATCTGACAGCGATCGTAGGTGGTTTATAAGGAACATATAGTTATTTCTGGAGATATTCTACGGATGGTTATTCTTGGACTCAGCCTATCGAAACTTTTACAAGCTCAATTATTATACCTTTAAATTATGCATCAGGAACCTCATTGTTTGTAGAATTAATCTCTGGCACTCAAAGCAATAATCAACTATCAGCCTACTGGTCTACAGTGATATTGCCTGAACATTTTATTTGTATACAGGGGGCGCCTACGAGCACGAATGAAATACTACCTGAAAATCAATTCAAATGCTATCCAAATCCGACTTCAAATGAATTAAATATTGAAAGACTAAATAATGCCGAAGATTGCTTTGAGTATCTTCTATTGAATAATGCAGGCGTGGTTGTGTATTCAACAATAAGGTGCGGGATTATAAACACTCTGGAATTAAATAATCTCTCAAATGGACTTTATTATTGCAAAATAAAAACACTTAATTCTAAAGTTATTGAGTTTCATAAAATTTCAATCCTAAAATGAATAATTCATATCTTACGTTGGCTGGATTTATTCTAATATTCTCTTTTAGTTGTAACGATACAATTGAAGGCCCAATTAAACCACCTATATATGCTGGGGAAATGAGATTTAAGCTAGATAAAGAAATATCTAATTATTGTATCTACGGAAAATATGTTTTTTATAATGGAAAAAAAACAATTGGATTAATTGGAGATCATTTTAATGGATCCTTAATGAACCGAAATTTAAATTTCGTCTTACCTGACAGCACTGGAACGTTTCAAATTAAAAATGAAGTCGATTATGATAATAAATTAGCATCTGCAACTTATTATTATGTAGATAGTGATGTAATTTTAGCATCATACAATATACCTGAAAATAAAATAAATGGATTTATTCGAATTGATTCTTTTAACTCTACTTCAGGGAAAATCATTGGTGGTTTTCAATGTGTTTTATATCTAAAGAATAATTATGGATTATCGAATCCAAAGGATAGCATTATAATTGAAGAAGGAACTTTCGAAACAATTATCAAAAGGGATTAATGTTTTAATCAACAATTCAGCTTCCTAATTCATTGCGATCTTTTGATAGGCCATTTAATTAATAACTAATTTTTTTGAAGTGGATTTGTATAAGAAAATACTCACTGTTTATCATACTTGGTAAAAATGAGTTACTTCTTCGCATCCAAAAGCACCTTAATCTCCCTCACCACCTGCTTCATTTATGTCCAAAGAATAAACCTTATCATTGCCAGAAACACGTGAATAGGGATTTAAGTAATTACACACAACCGCATTTAAACAAATTCACGTTGACTCCCGGTGACTGCAATACCGCCGGGATTTTTTTTACTTTTTACTATGGTAGACACGATTAGTGGACCAGGATTAAGAGGGATCCCGGGCATTTTATTTCCTCTAAGAATTAGGGTTTATGTGCAGCCAGTGCAGGGATACCAGGACTTTATTTCCTCTTATCCCGCTTTGAAACCTTTTCCTTCATAGTCTCAATACACTTCTGGCATTTACCATACTTCAGTAAAAGCTTCCTGCAGGTTATTAGCTTCCACATTCCATGACCTGAATCCAGACGCTCGGCATGCAAATGATGAGCATATCAGGGTATTTTTTATTCCTCCTCACCAAGCGCATTACGAGTGATGCTGCTGTCCAGGTTCCGCTGGTAAGCATCTGACGTTTCTACATGTCCATCAGCAGTCGGGTCATGTGTTTCTGTTCGTTCGTACGCATCTGAGGATGTCACCTGATCAGGCGTTGATGGATCATGCGTTTCATTTCTTCTGTACGCATCGGAACTCACGGGTTGCTCAGGCGTTGTGGGATCATCCGTCAGGTTACGACGATATGCATCTGACTTTAATCGTTCTTCTTCAGACAAGTGGTCATTGGATGGATGCTGCTGTTGATTTTTTTTAGGATCGGACATGGTCAGTTATATTTTTAGATTGTTATTCAAACTGTATTTGGTTTCAACACGTCTGATCTCTAAAAAGTTGACTGGCAAAGCTCCATGGGATTTTCAGGTCCATTGAAAAACCTCTTTTAACTCTATAATTTTCAATATTTGCATATGCTTTTCATGTTAAATACAATTCTCCAAAGATTCCTGTTTTCAACAGGATTGTTCTTCATTACCGTTCTATCCTATGGACAGCTCACCATCAACCTCACTTCTGTACCTGCCTCCACACCTCCTGGTGATGATATCTATATTGCCGGCAATTTTAACAACTGGAATCCTGGCCTTGCCAGTTATACACTGACCAGTGGTGGAAACGGAATGTACTCGATCACCTTTACACCTGTGGCTGGCACACTTGAATTCAAGTTTACACGTGGCAGTTGGTCAACGGTCGAAGGAAACGCATCCGGCAATGTAATCCCAAACCGATCTCTGGTATACAATGGTGGTGTACAGACCGTAAACCTGGCCATTGCCGGATGGGAAGATGGTGGCCCCGGTCATACTGCCGAGGATAATGTCACGATCCTTGATGAAAACTTTTTTATACCCCAATTGAACCGGAATCGGAGGATATGGATATACCTGCCCCCGGATTATGATACCGCGAGCAAGCATTATCCTGTTATCTACATGCATGATGGTCAAAATTTGTTTGACGCGTATACCAGTTTTGCCGGCGAATGGAAAATAGATGAGTCACTCAATTTCCTTTTTGCAAACGGAGACTATGGCGCGATCGTGGTGGGAATCGATAATGGTGGTGCAAATCGCAACAATGAATATTCAAATTGGAAAAATGCAAGCTATGGTGGCGGACAGGGAGAATTATATGCAGACTTTTTAGTCACGACATTAAAACCCTACATCGACAGTCATTTCCGTACTCTTCCGGGTCGCGAGTACACTGGGATAGCCGGGAGTTCACTGGGCGGATTTATTTCCCTTTCAACTGCAATTGATCACCAGGATGTATTTAGTAAAGTAGGTTTGTTTTCGCCTGCCTTTTGGTTTTCAGATTCTACATTTCTGCAGGTCCTTGACGAAGGCATTGATGAAGACATGCGGATCTTCTTTATTGCGGGTGACAATGAAAGCCAGACAATGATTCCTTTGATGATCGCGATGCGAGATACCTTGCTTTCATTGGGTATGGATCCTGAAGACCTTCAACTGGTCCATGATGCCGATGGAGCGCATAGTGAATGGTATTGGGCACGGGAATTTCCCATGGTGTATGAATGGCTCTTTGATGACCTGCTCCTGGATACGAAAGATCCGGATATCTCGGTCTCATTCACGTATCCAAATCCTGCAGACCAATACCTGAAGGTTCAAAATGAATTCAAGGAGTTTGACTTCTCCATATATACCGCTGATGGAATGATGATCCGAACGGGTCATGCCACCAATGATACAATTGATGTTTCGAGACTGCATCCGGGTTTATATTTCCTGCTTATGCAGGGTGATGGAGGTCAGAAACAGCTTCTTTCCAGGTTTTTTAAACAATAAGGATGCTGTTGTATTATAGAGAGTGGTCTTTTACGTAAACCACGATGACGTAAAAGTTTGAATAACATTGCAGATATTGCGGCCTTCCAACGACCAAACAGATACTATAAATGACTGATTTTGACTGGCATTCATTACTTCAGCCACAATGGTATGTAGAGCACGGTGGTGTATGGATTATTATGCTGATTGTCTTTGCTGAGACAGGCCTATTCATGGGATTTTTTCTGCCGGGTGATTCCTTATTATTTGTAGCAGGTGTGGCCTGGGCAAGTCTTGTCAAAGGATTTTTCAATGTCCCATTTGTGGTAATCATGACCCTTATTTCGGTCTGCGCAATCCTGGGCAACATGGTTGGATATTGGTTTGGTCGCAAAATTGGCCCTACCATGTACACCTGGAAAAACCGCTGGTATTTTAAGCAACATTATCTGCAGCAGGCACGGATATTCTATGAGGAGCATGGCGCGGGTGCAATTTTCCTGGCCAGATTCCTTCCCTTTGTGAGAACATTCGCTCCGATCGTGGCGGGTATCGTCCAGATGGATAAGAAGAAATTTACCGGAATCTCAACGATAAGCGCTTTTGTATGGGTATTCAGTATGATGCTGGCAGGTCGATATCTGCATGAGCTGCTACTATCTCAATTTAACTATGATCTTACAGAGGACCTGGAATGGATTGTCCTGGGGATCATTTTTGCATCAATGCTTCCGGTTGCTTTCAAGATGTTGATGAACAGGATCAAAAAAGGGAAGGCAGCACCGAAGGAGTAGTTAAACCTCCACCGAAACGATCTATTCCTGAATCTTTTTTACATATCAATATTCAGATTAGCTGTTTCATCCTGGAGTCCCTTTCAATTAATACGGCTTCCATGATCAGGTAGTGGCACCCCTGGAGTCTCACGTCGGTCGTGGGACTATTGTTTTATATTAGAGTTGACGTTACCCTACCTGGGATATATGAAACGAGAGATGACGCCTTTCTGGACCAGCCTGATCACCCGGTTTGTCTTAGATCATAAGTACAAAGACAATCCGGAGACCAAGGTGTACTCCAAATATGATATCGCCCGGGGGATGTATGAATTTAAGCTCATCATCCGTGACACGATTCGGGATGTCTTCCTGATTGTTCTTGGCATACTTGCTGCCGGATTTGGCCTCAAAGGTTTTTTACTTTCCAATGGTTTTATTGATGGTGGAGCTACGGGTATTTCACTTTTGATTTCGGCGCTGACCGATATCCCGCTTTCAATCCTGATTGTCCTGGTGAATATTCCGTTCATCCTATTTAGTTACAGGGCGATCGGTAAAAAATTTGCAGTTAAAACGGTTCTGGCTATTTCAGGTCTTGCACTGGCGATTGCAACTATTCCATATCCGGAAATCACAAACGACAAATTATTAATCTCCGTATTCGGGGGGTTTTTCCTGGGTGCCGGGATTGGTTTGGCCATGAGAGGGGGTGCAGTCATCGATGGGACGGAAGTACTTGCGATCTCGATCAGCCGGAATGCGGGTGTTTCCATTGGAGACATTATCCTGATCTTTAATGTGATCATTTTTTCTTTTGCTGCCTATTTGCTTTCTGTCGAAACGGCTTTATATGCAATGCTCACGTACCTGGCTGCATCGAAAACTGTGGATTTTATCATCGAGGGTATTGAGGAGTACACCGGTGTGACGATTATTTCCAATAAGGCAGACGAGATCCGGGAAATGATTGCCTATGAGCTTAATTCAGGCGTCACTGTCTATAAAGGAGAGCGTGGCTATGGAAAATCAGGAGAGAAAAAACAAGAACTAAAAATCATTTATACCGTCATCACACGTCTGGAAATCAGCACCCTCAAAAATGAAATCCATAAAATTGATGCGAATGCATTCATTGTGATGAATAGTATCAAGGATACCATTGGGGGTATGACCAAAAAAAGACGGCTTCACTAAATATTATTTTTCTCATTTTACAGATTCATTGCTAACCAACCAACTATGAGAGCTCCTGCTTTGTCCCGTTCTCTTGCCCTGCGATATGTTATAGTCGTGATGATCGCCAATATCATCGGTTCCGGGGTCTACAAAAAAGTGGCACCCATGACCAATGAGCTGAGTTCCTCAGGCTGGGTATTGGTGGCATGGGCTATCGGTGGCATCATTACACTCCTGGCTGTGTTGAGTTATGCTGAAGTGGCAGGTTTGTTGGCAGATACAGGAGGTGATTATGCGTATTACAAAAAAATCTATAATCGTTTTATCTCCTACATTTTTGGATGGTCTTCGTTTTCTATCATCCAGACGGCAGCGATATCCTCATTATCCTATGTATTTGCTCAGTCATTGAATTCTTTAGTCGAGCTACCGCCGACCCTGGCAGACCTAAGTGATTTTTCTCTTTTTGGAGTCTTTTATCCGTTCGAAGGATTCACCATCAAGCTTACCGCAATCGTCCTGATCATCCTACTGAGTATCGTCAATACACGTAGCATTAAATCCGGTGCAAACCTTAGCAGCATCATCCTGTGGCTGATTTATATTGGCATTGGTATCGTTGTCTTTTTTGGTTTGACAAGCGACGAATCCAACATCTCACAGAGCTTTGATTTTGCGACAACAGATAATTCAACGATCACGATCAGCTCGTTATTCACCGCTATGTTAGGTGCTTTCTGGGCCTACCAGGGATGGACGTCTGTTGGATTTATTGGAGGTGAAATAAAAGATGCTCACCGGAATATTCCGAAAGGTATTACCATCGGTATCCTGATTGTCATCGGGATCTATCTGTTGGTGAATATGACGTATCTATCCTTACTGTCTGTCGACCAGATCAAAGACCTTCATCTCTCAGGTGATAAAATTGCAGCGATAGAAGCTGTTCGGGTTTTCTGGGGTGATAAAGGTGCGGTCTTTATTTCCATCCTGATCCTGATCACTACGCTCGGTTGTACGCACGCAACAATTTATTCGAGTGCGCGTACATATTATGCTATGGCGAAAGAAGGTTTGTTTTTTAAATCGTCAGCAAAGTTGAATACATCACAGGTTCCGTACAATGCGATCTGGACACAAGGGGTCTGGGCCTGTTTACTTGTGTTTTCAGGCACTTTTGATCAATTGACAGACATGATCATTTTTGCCATCTTCATTTATTACGGATTGACCGCGTTTGGTGTTTTTATTCTTCGGAAAAAAATGCCGGATGCGCATCGACCGTATAAGGTGTGGGGTTATCCTTTTGTACCGGGGTTTGTGGTCTTGTTTTGCGTGGCTTTATTTTTCAATACGATTATCACACAACCACGTGAAGCGATTTTTGGAATGATCCTGATCCTGACGGGGGTGCCGTTTTATTGGTGGTTCAACAGGCAGAATGTGAGAACGTGACCCTTCGACACCTGACGCTCATCGTGTGCAGCTCAGGGACCGGGTGAGAGGGTGAGTGTAAGAGCGTAAAAGGGTAAGAAAGTAAGAAAATTTCTCTGCGACCTCTGCGTCTGTGCATGAGATATCTTTTCTCTGCGACCTCTGCGTCTGTGCATGAGATATCTTTTCTCTGCGACCTCTGCGTCTCTGCATAAGATATCTTTTCTCTGCGACCTCTGCGTCTCTGCATAAGATATCTTTTCTCTGCGACCTTTGCGTCTTTGCGCGACATCTAATATCCCTCGGCGTTATGAGATATCAGACCCTCCTTATTATCTTATTGTCTTTTTCCGATTTGGAATGACAGATACCCATTGATAAACACTGGCGTGTTATTATCGATAATCATGATGGGGACCTTCCTGATAAATGCGTCGATCTGGATGCCCATCTCAAATGCCTTTACGTATTGGTCAAATGCACCTAAACTAAAATGTGCACCGACACGTGCATTGATACCGGGTATAATGCTGATCTCATCAAAACCTTTAAAGAAGGAAGCCGGACCTATGATCTTGGTGTCATCCAAAAACAAATCCCTGTTGTCTTCACTATACTTTTCTGTAGATACATAATCCGTAAAGCCATCATCTTCCAGTCGGGATAAATGGAGGTAGTATGGTTTTGTTATACCAAGTGATGCACCAAACTGGTAATTGACACCGACTGCAACACCTCTGCGTTTGGCTTTATCTGAAAAATATCGTTTCTCACCTACACCACCGCGGATGACCATCACATGATTTTGCTTGCCGTACGTAAAGCTATTGGCAGAACGTGTAAACGGATTACCTGAATTGAATGTAATCGACTGGCGGAATTCTTTCGGGTGACGTAATAAGCCAATGTCAAACTGATAGTACTTCGTCTTATAATACGCGGGTATCTTTCCAAAGTGTACAGCGATGGCGCCGCCATTACTATGCGGACGTACTTCGAGTACTTTTTCCTCATTATAGAGGATCCCTACCGAACTATAATCCATCTGCTTGGGCTCAACAATGGTTTGAGCCATAAGTGATGACACACTACATATGATCAGGATAAATCCCGCAGCAATCCATGTTTTCACATTCGGAAGATAGGGAGATTTTGGATTGAATACCTTGTTTGCTGCCCTAAAAAATGTGTTATCAGGGATCATGCGACAAATAATAAAGGATGGTAAACCCTCATTGCCTATCTTCATAAATCTGAATTAAATCCCTGCTCTTGGTCCACAATCTCTCACAACATTCTTCGATCGCATCTGAATACCTGATCCACCTGAGGGATGAGGAGCTCCAGCTTAACCCTGTGCTCTTCCGGCGTAATTTGCACCGCTTTGGCCAGATTATGGCCTATGAGATCAGTAAGCACCTGGATTATGTGCCTATAGAAGTAACAACCCCCCTTGGTGTGGCGGCCTGCAAACAATTAAAGGATCAGATAGTGTTGGCGACGATCATGCGGGCAGGTCTTCCCATGCACGATGGCATGTTATCCATTTTTGATGGTGCTGAGAATGCATTTATCTCTGCTTTCCGGCATCACCACAAGGATGGCACATTTGAGATCAGTATAGAATATATCAGCAGTCCTGTCCTGGATGGCAAGGTGCTGATCATATGTGATCCTATGCTTGCCACAGGTTCCAGTATGGTTAAGGCAATGAAAGCTCTGTTAGATTATGGACGGCCACGCAGTATTCATATTGCATCGATCATCGCATCCGCTGCCGGATTAGAATACGTCGGAATTGAATTTCCCGATGCCACGATTTGGGTAGGAGAAGAAGATGAAGAACTTACGGGAAGATCATACATCGTTCCCGGTCTGGGTGATGCGGGTGATCTTGCTTATGGCAAGAAACCGACGGAGGAAGATTGAAAGAAGGGCACTGGACACTTTCGTCAAATCGAAATTTGATGACACTTCGACTCCGCTCAGTGCAAGCCATTCACCATTGACACTTCGACTCCGCTCAGTGCAAGCCAATCACCACTCACGATTGACACCAGCACTGAAGAGTGCAAAATCATACTTCACCGGATCAGTTGCATCAAATTCACGAAGTCTTTTCGTCAATTCAAGGGCACTTTGCCAGTCATTCGTGGGACGATGCAGTAAACCCAACCGGCGTGCAACATTGCCTACATGAAGATCTAATGGGATGATCAACTGGGAAGGTTTGATTTTTTTCCACACACCAAAATCAACACCCGCATCATCATTTCTTACCATCCATCGCAAATACATATTCAGACGTTTGCAACTTGAATGTCGTTCGGGCGTAGAGATATGTTTGCGTGTACGTTCCATGACATTCGGGTGGTCAAACATGATGGAGTGAAATCCGGAAAGTGCGTGATACGTATCCATATCACCGTCTTTCAGATTCATAACAAATGCATCTTCCAAACTGGTATGCGTTTGATAATATCGCTGGAGAACATCGACCAGGTAAATGATATCATCCGGTTGGAGCGTACGATGTTTAAATGATAACAGAACTTTCCGGTCAGATTCCGAGTGATGGCAAATAAATGCATAAGGTGCATCGTCCATCAATTGCATCAGTTCATTTGCTTTGCGAATGATCGTGGGACGCTGACCCCACGCCATGATCGCGGCAAAAAATCCTGCAATCTCGATGTCCTGCAACAATGTAAACCGATGCGGCACCGATACAGGATCGTCCGTGATAAATGAGGGATGATTGTACCGGAGTACATGCTCATCAAGCCAGTCAGCTAAGGAAAAACTACCGCTGTCAGGTTGGGAGATCAGTTGTCTAATTTCTGACGTACTTCATTGATCTCGTAGACTTCAATGATGTCAGCTACTTTGATATCATTATAGTTGCGGATCGTAAGACCACATTCCATACCAGCTTTCACGTCCTTCACATCATCTTTGAAACGTTTCAACGTAGATAGCTCGCCATGTGCATTCTCCTTGGTAGGATAAACGACGATACCATCTCTGACGATCCGGATATGATTATTACGGGCGACTTTACCTTCGAGTACGAAACATCCCGCAACTGTACCAACCTTGCTGATCTTGAAGACTTCGCGTACTTCCACCTGGCCGAGGATTTTTTCTTCCTTGGTAGGTTCAAGCATCCCTTCGATGGCAGCCTTGATCTCATTGATGGCTTCGTAGATGATCGAATACATCTTGATCTCGACGCCTTCTTTTTCTGCAAGTTTTCTTGCTGATAATGAAGGACGCACCTGGAACCCGATGATGATTGCATCTGAGGCCGATGCCAAAAGAACATCCGATTCGACAATCTGACCCACTGCCTGGTGAATGATATTGACCTGGATACTTTCGATCGATAGCTTCTGAAGTGAATCCGCCATTGCTTCAATCGAGCCATCCACGTCACCCTTGATGATGAGGTTAAGTTCTTTAAAACTACCCAATGCAAGACGACGCCCGATCTCATCAAGAGAGATACGTTTGCTTGCTCTGTTAGACTGTTCACGGTTGATCTGTCCGCGATAAGCTGCTACTGAACGAGCATCCTGTTCGCTTTCAAATTCTTTGAATTTCTCACCAGCCTGTGGCGCACCGTTAAGGCCCAGTACGAGTACCGGGGCAGATGGACCGACGTTCATTACTTTTTTACCGCGTTCGTTGAACATGGCTTTTACTTTTCCGCTGTATTCACCTGATACGATTATATCACCTACCGCGAGATTACCATTTTGTACCAAAAGTTTGGTGACGTATCCACGTCCCTTATCCAAAGAAGCTTCAATTACAGTACCTGCTGCGAGACGATCCGGATTTGCTTTGAGATCAAGGATGTCGGCTTCCAGGATAATTTTTTCAAGCAACTCATCCACCTTCAAGCCTGTCTTGGCAGAAATATCTGATGATTGAATTTTACCTCCCCAGTCTTCGACGAGGAGATTCATTCGGGACAATTCTTCCTTGATCCGTTGTGGATCTGAGCCATCCTTATCCACTTTATTGATGGCGAAAACGATCGGCACACCAGCGGCCTGTGCGTGACTTATCGCCTCGCGTGTCTGCGGCATGACTGAGTCATCAGCAGCAATAATGATGACTGCGATGTCTGTGATCTTGGCACCACGTGCACGCATCGCCGTAAATGCTTCGTGACCCGGTGTATCTAAGAAGGTGATGGATTTACCTGGTTTTACTTCTACTTCGTATGCACCGATGTGCTGAGTGATACCACCCGCTTCACCACTGACGACATTGGCACTCCGGATATAGTCAAGGAGTGAGGTCTTCCCGTGATCGACATGGCCCATGACCGTTACGATAGGTGGACGTGGCTTCAGATCATCCGCGCTATCTGCAACTTCTTCTTCAAACAGCATCTGGTCTTCGGCAGAAATAAATTCTACTTCAAATCCAAATTCACCTGCCACCAATTCGATAATCTCGGCATCGAGACGCTGATTGATCGATACGATGACACCGAGATTCATACACGTCATGATCACATCCGTTACTGGAATGCTCATAATGCTGGCCAATTCAGATACTGAAACAAACTCGGTTAACTGGAGCTTGGTATCTACAGCGGCAGAGTTTAGTACTTCCTGACGATCAACTTTATCGCGTCTTGATTCTCTACGGATCTTTTGTCGTTTGCTCTTGCCTCCGGAGAGACGGGCCATCGTCGCGCGTATCTGATCATCGACTTCTTTCTTTGATACTTCTTTATTGTCATCCCGACGCAGGGGGACTTTTCTGTTGGCGATGCCCGGACCACCACCCGTGCCGGGGAATGGGCCTCTGCGGTCACCACCACCTCCGCCAGTACCGCTTCCGCTTCCACTTCCTTCAGTAGATGATCCCGTGAGGTTTTTACGTTTGCGTTTGCGTTTTTGTGCTGTACTGGTATCTGAAGATGCGAGCGGCTTTGACTCTTTATCCTTCTTGGCCTTCGCCGCAAGTTTATCCTTCTCGCGTTGTTCTTTTTCTTTTTCTGCTTTTTTGGACTTGCTCGGATCAAATTTGTTTGTGTCGATCTTGCCCATGATCCGCAGACCCTGAAGTTGAGGTGCTTCCGCACGGACCAATTCATCCACTTCCTTTTCAGGAACAACAGGTGTTTCTGGCACTACCTCTTCTACCACTACAGGAGGAATCACAACCACTGGTGCTTCAGGCACGATTGGCTTGACCTCAGGAGCTTTAGGTGTGAGGTCAATTTTACCGACCACTTTTACCTTGGGCTTATCGTGCTCTTCAACTTCCGCTTTTTTGACTGGAGGTTCCGGAGGACGGATGACAGGTGCTTCCTTCCTGGGAGGTTCGGGCATGACAGGCGTCACAACTTCTGCTGCTTTCGCCGGACGGGTACCGATGACCATGTTATTAGCCTGTTCCTTAATGGCCATATTGCTGCCGAATTCCTGAAGAAGCAGGTTGTGCATATCTTCAGTAATCATGCTGGTCGGCTTGGCATCAATGCTGAATCCCTTTTTAGAAAGGTATTCTACGATACTGTCCGTACCGACATTTAATTCTTTAGCAACTTTTACTAGTCTCTGCGACATATTCTATTTTAAGGTTCAAGCTCTCCTCTGTCATCTTACTGGTGATCCCTCACCAATCAGAGAGTTTCTAATCAACTTTCATCAAATTCAGTCGTAAATATCCGTATAATTTCATCGACTGTTTCTTCTTCGAGATCCGTACGACGGACCAGTTCTTCTTTACTTAAGGCGAGTACGCTTCGAGCCGTATCACAACCGATGCCTTTCAGCTGGTCAATGATCCATGATTCGATTTCGTCTGCAAATTCATCGAGATCGACGTCCTCATTTTCGGCGTCTTCACTATCCCGGAAGACATCAATTTCAAATTCTGTCAGCCAGCTCGCCAGTTTAATGTTGGATCCGCCTTTTCCGATGGCTAATGATACCTGGTCAGGCTTCAGATAGACACTGGCGCGTTTACTTTCATTGTTAATGGTGATGCTCGAAACCTTGGCAGGGGTCAGGGCACGCTGAATGAACAGAGAAAGATTATTGGTGTAATTGACAATATCAATGTTCTCATTGCGCAACTCCCGTACGATACCATGGATACGTGATCCTTTCATACCTACACACGCTCCGACCGGATCGATGCGGTCATCATATGATTCTACGGCAACCTTGGCGCGTTCACCAGGAAGACGTACAATCTTTTTGATGGTAATCAATCCATCTTCCACTTCAGGCACTTCCTGTTCCATTAGTTTCGCAAGGAATAAATTATCCGTACGCGAAATGATGATCACCGGGTTATTATTTTTCATCTCCACCTTCTTGATGATGGCACGGACCATATCGCCTTTTTTAAAATAATCACCGCGGATCATTTCCGTGCGAGGCAATAATAATTCGTTACTGGTCGCATCATCCAGGATGAGGATCTCACGTTTCAATATCTGTTGTACTTCGCCAAGGATAATTTCGCCTTCACGATCCTTATAGCGCTGGAATACTTCATCTTTTTCTAACTCCATGATCCGTGACACCAGGGTCTGACGTGCAGCCATGATGGCACGACGTCCGAAATCTTCCAGTGTCAATTCTTCATAACATTCTTCATCCAGCTCATAACTCATATCAATACTCTTGGCTTCGGACAGGGACACCTGGGCCTGCTCGTCCATCACCTCTCCGTCCGGTACGATCTTGCGTACACGCCAGAGCTGAAGGTCACCATTCGTATTTACGATGATATCAAAATGCTCATCTGACCCGTATTTCTTTTTAATCAGCGTACGGAATACATCTTCCATCACGCGGACCATCGTAGGCCGGTCAATATTTTTACCTGCTTTAAATTCAGAAAATGATTCGATTAGATTCATGATCTTTTATCCTTTAGTATCACTGGTTAAAAATTTAAGTTTACGTATAGATTTCATGTGTACTGAGGTGCGTTGCGCCCCATTATTTTTTTCCAAATTGTATGGTTACAAAAGCTCCTTTGATCAGATCAAATGAGATATCCTGTTGTACCGGTTTTGCTTTTTTGTCTACAGGGTTTGCTTCAATTGTAATTGATTCATGACCTGTATTGATCAGTTTGCCTTCGATTTTACTGCCATCCAGCAACTCGATCATCAGGGTGCGGCCGGTATGTTTTAGATACTGCCTTGGAAATTTCAATGGCCGGCTTACGCCTGGCGAAGAAACCTCCAGTTCGTAGACACCTCCCAGTGAGGGCTCCTGATCCAGGATTGACTCAAGGATCCGGCTGATCTGGGTGCAGGCCTCCAGGCTGACGCCTTCATCGCCGTCAATAAAGACTACGATTTTCTTGGAAAGGGACATCTCCAGCTCTACCATATAGTATTCCCCGCACCTTCCTTCCTCGAAGGTCGAGCGGATCAGGGATTCTACGTGGCCTAATGCTGTACTCTGTGACATATAATAAAAAGAGGGAACTCACTGTTCCCTCATCCGATTTTCGCAACACAAATATACGATAAGTATTGGGTTATCCTACTCTTTGATGCCGCACGTGATAAGGAAATGTTACCAGGGGTGATATCTCCAACCCAGAGACGTTATCTTTGTTCACACAGTGATTATGATATCTGAACTCCTTGCCAGGGCTCTCCGGAGAGAGTTCCTTACGGCTGAAGAGGGTCTGCATCTCTTCGAGCATGCACCTACTTCTTCCCTGATGTACGTTGGGAACCAACTACGTCAGGAGATGGTTCCCGGCGACAAAGTTACCTGGATCATCGACCGCAACTCCAATACGACCAATGTCTGTGTGGCGAATTGTAAGTTCTGTAATTTCTACCGAAGGCCCGGCCATGCTGAGTCGTATGTGACGAGCATGGAGGAATACCGGGTTAAAATTGAGGAGACTTTTCGACTGGGGGGAGAACAATTATTGCTGCAGGGTGGCCATCATCCGGATCTTGGACTCAAATTTTATACAGGATTATTCAGCCAGCTTAAGAAGGAATTTCCGCGACTGAAGCTTCATGCGCTAGGGCCCCCTGAAATAGCTCATATCTGTCAGTTGGAGAAGATGTCACATGAGGCTGTGTTGAGGGAATTACATGCCTCGGGACTGGACTCACTACCCGGAGCAGGGGCTGAAATCCTTAATGACCGGGTGCGCAGGCTGATATCAAAAGGGAAATGTGGGGCGCAGGAATGGCTTGATATTATGAAAGCTGCCCACCGGATAGGATTGACAACCAGTGCCACGATGATGTTTGGTCATATCGAGACCCTCACGGAACGGATGGAACATTTAGTAGCGATCCGTGATGTGCAGGCGCAGAAGCCGGAAGGAGCCGTGGGTTTCCTGGCCTTTATTCCCTGGCCATTTATGGACGACGGTACTTTATTGAAAAAACTGAAACGTGCCCGTAACCAGTGTACAGCTGATGAATATATACGTATGATCGCGATCAGCAGGATCATGCTTCCTAATGTGAAACATATCCAGGCTTCGTGGTTGACTGTTGGCAAACAGACTGCGCAGGTATGTCTTCACTCAGGTGCTGATGATATGGGTAGTATCATGATTGAGGAAAATGTTGTTTCTGCCGCTGGTGCTCCATTTCGATTTACAGCGGATGGAATCCAACAGGCGATCAGGGATGCTGGTTATATTCCACAACTGCGGGACCAGCAATACCAGGAACGAGAGCTGCCAATTAATATTGAGCAACAGGTATTAGATCCGGAGACGATGGTGATTGATTAGCGAGCGGTAATTCCAAGCGAGTGGACACAGCTTTTTTTAGCAGTTCTTTTTTGACTTCCATTTCCAAGTCAAGTTTTGGGATAATCCTTTTCCCTAATTTACTGTGACTAAATTGTTTAAACAAATTTTCCGTCAATTAGGGGACTAAACCATCACGATAGCATTCTTATCACCGAAGATCATGCAGAATTGGTAAAAATAACACTTAGTTGAATTTCAAAGGCTAGTA
>JBBREG010000023.1:0-26246 GCA_038203125.1 Chitinophagales bacterium | reverse complement strand
CCGAAGTTTCTCAACTTTATAAGGATGGAGCTTTTGATTTTTTTTCAACATCTTAAATGCTTTGTTCACTTCGCCTGATGCAGCTGCATATTGGTTGAGCTGAAGACGTAATGCACACTGATGCAGATGTATCTGACTTTGCATCATCAGCGTAAATGGATTGGATTCTCCTGCGATACCGATACGTTCAATACGTTCTGTTGATGCTTCCAGGAATTCGGGGACTTTCTTAAGATCCTCACGAACAAAAATTTTCAGGAACATGGCGTAATCTTCCAGGTACGGCCAGATCAGATTTTCAGGATGTGTAATTGTCTGTAACCGTATAATACTCATGCTCTCCTCGATCCGGAGATCCATGATCAGGCTATAGGCTGCTTTTGATTCTGTCGTCCAGAAAATATCGTATTGGGCGCTAAGTGCGACGGGACCAAAAAGAAGAATCCAGGCACAAACAATCATTCGGATCTGTGCCTGGATTTGTATACCCACTGGGGAAAATATTTTATGCCTCGATGGTCATGCCAGCGATCTCATTATCAACGAGGATGCGTCCACAATGTTCGCAGGCAATGATTTTTTTACGTTGACTTACTTCCAGCTGGATTTGTGGCGGGATCTGGTTAAAACAACCCCCACATGAATCGCGCTCAATGGCTACAAGAGCAAGACCATTGCGATAATTGTTGCGGATGCGATGATAGGCTTTCAACAGGCGCTCGTCAATGAGTGACTCAGCGGTCTGTGCATTTTTGCGAAGCGCCTTTTCTTCTTTCTCTGTTTTCGCGATGATTGACTTGAGCTCGTCTTTTTTCTGATCCAGATTCGCTTTTTTTACTTTCAGCTTATCCTTCACTTCTTTTACCACGGTTGTTTTGGTGGAGACCTTATCGTTATTCTCGCGGGATTTTTTTTCTGCCAACTGGATTTCCAGTTTTTGCATTTCAAGTTCCTTGGACAGTGCATCAAATTCACGATTGTTCTTGACGTCATCAAGTTGTTTCGTATATTTTTTGATGAGACCTTCACCTTCGCTCATGCGCGTGGTGAATTTCATTCCTTCTTTTTCAATGTCCTTTACAGTCTCATTCAGATTTTTCAATCTGGTCTCAAGACCTGTGATCTCATCCTCCAGATCACTTACTTCGATCGGAAGCTCGCCTTTGAGGACTTCGATCTCATCTATTTTGGTATCTATACGTTGCAGGGAAAATAACTGCCTGAGTTTTTCCTCAATACTGATTTCAGTTGTTTTAGCCATAGGTTGTTAAGAAAATCAGGTGAAATAACGGACCGGATTTGTATTGATTCCGGTGCAATGGGCGGCAAAAGTACTAAATTTCCTGGAAATCAGCTCTTGCACCAGGTTGATCGTATATTGTTCACTTTCATAATGACCTATGTCACAAACTAATAGGTCTCCATCAGCATCAAAAAATCCATGGTATTTGTAATCGGCTGTAACTAAAGCATGTGCGCCGGATTGACGAGCCTCCTCCAGGAGAAAACTGCCCGATCCACCACAAATGGCAACTCGCAGGATAGGAACGTCTAAAAGGGCGGTATGCCGGATCACCTCAGACTTCATCCGATCCTTAAGGAGCTGCAAAAACTCGACTTCCAGGATAGGTTCCTGAAAAGTAGCAAGGACCCCGGCCCCCGTATTTTCAATGCCTGAATCGGTATTTGGTTTCAGGATACCCAGCACTTCCAGTCCTAAATGCCTGGCAATCCGCTCGTTAACACCATGATTGAGCACATTATCCAGGTTAGTATGGATCGCATAGATAACGATATCATGCTTGATGGCAAGACGGACTATCCGCTCGGTCGGATTGGCATCATTTAGTTTTCTGAGCCCGGAAAAAATGGCCGGATGATGAGAGATGATCATATTACAATCCATACGGATGGCTTCCTCGAGGATCTCTTCTGTACAATCCAGACATACAAGGATACCGGAGATTACTTCCCGTCCGGTCCCGATCAGCAGGCCACTGTTGTCATAAGGTTCCTGCAGGTGAAGGGGTGCCAGCGTTTCCAGGTATTCAATGACTTCTCCTGTGGTGGTCATGTATCCTTGTTTTTTTCTCTGTACAGATCCAGGATCCTGCTTTCCAGTTTGGTGGTACTGAACCCATCCACAAACGGGATCACTTTCACCACCCCTCCCCATGACTTTACTTCTGAAGCTCCTACGATCTGGTCTGTAGTATAATCTCCACCTTTTACAAGTACATCAGGTTGCAGGTCCATGATAGATTTGAGGGGTGTGTCTTCACTGAATGGACATACTGCATCCACACATCGTAATGAGGCTAAAAGGTACATACGGCTATCGAGCGTATTAATTGGTCTCGTTGAGCCTTTTAGTTTTTGAACTGATGCATCATCATTCACTGCAATGACAAGCCGTTCTCCCAATCGGGACGCTTCTTCCAGATATTTAATATGACCTGCATGAAGGATATCAAAACATCCATTGGTAAAAACTACGCTCTGTCCCCGTTTTCTCCAGGTAGACCTTAGTTTGGTGAGATCTTCGAGACTATAGATCTTCGATTGTGCTGGTGGGGTCAATGGGGACATTTCGGTTATAGTGTTTATTGATAATGGGTAATACGATCAGGCCAATAATGCCGAACAGGATCGTCCCAAAGATTTGAACAGAAAAGAACTGGATGTTGGCAAATGAGAATGCATCATCTCCGTGCACACCATACATCGTAAGGGCTGTGATGACCATCATATGAAATGTGCCCATACCTCCGGGTGATGGAAATACGATGCCCAGGCCACCAAAAACAAAGACCATTAACCCGACCATCGGGCCAAGATTGGAGGTAGGGTCAAATGCCTTAAAGCATAAAAACATCATGAGGAAATACATGAGCCATATCAGCACCGTATCCAGAAGAATCAACCATGGATGTTTTGCTCTTTTTAAGCTTCGTAATCCATCCCGGAATCCTTCCACCAAATGATGTATGCGGAGATAGAGGTTCCACTTTTTGATCACATGTCGGAACCGGTAAGCAAAGAATATCAACAGAACAAAACCGAGTAAGACGTAATAGAGCCAGGCTTGACCAAAAACGGATTCACTCAGGGTTCCTTTAAAATAAGCAAGAAGTACATGGCCCTGGAGGAGGATGACGAGGATAATGGCAAAAAGTAAGCTGAGCAAATCCAGGATACGATCGACAACGATGGTGCCCATCACTTTCTCTGCTCCGATCGATTCATACCGGGCAAAAAGTCCCGCACGAATAACTTCACCAACCCTTGGCAAACCCATGTTGGCAAAATATCCGACCATAATGGTGAAGAATGCATTGGCTAATCTGCCTTTCTTACCCAGGGTCTCGATCAGCATCAGCCATCGGTGTGCCCGTATCAGGTTACTCAACAGGAAGGCAACCACTACGATAATGATCCAGCCATAGTGAACTGCGGCAAAATCTGCTTTCAGTTTTTCAAAGAGGCTACATTCTTCGGGCGGAATGTTTTTGAGTCCACATTCTGCAACGTATGCTGCATTCTGGCTCCGGTACACCAGGAACAATATTAAAACGCCAATCCCTGTGAAGAGAAAAAACTGTAGAAATTGACTTGCTTTTTTGGGAATCGCCACGCGTTAAAACTTGATCTTATTAAACTCGTCCGGGAATACGGATTTGGGTTTGAATTCTTTTGCTTCTTCCGGGGTGACCCAGGCATACGCAATAATAATGACGATGTCGCCTATCTGGGCAGTCCGAGCAGCTGCTCCGTTGAGACAGATCTGACCTGAATTTCGCTCTCCTTTGATCACGTATGTTTCAATCCGCTCCCCATTATTGTTGTTTACGATCTGCACCCGCTCACCTTCGAGAATGCCTGATGCTTCCATCAAAACCTCATCAATAGTGATACTTCCTACATAGTTTAGGTTAGCTTCCGTAATGACTGCCCTGTGAATCTTCGATTTGAAAACCTGTAAAAACATGGGCGACAAAAGTAAGGCTTAATTATTAATGGGTTTGGAAATGGGCTCAATCACCGTGGTGCCACCGTAAGTGAGATCCATTCACTACCTTTTCCGCTCTTATTACCCAGTACAAAACGAATGATCCAATTTCAGCGAGTAACCCACTTGAGGGAGTATCTGCAAACCAGCAAAGCAGACAAAAAAGTAATCGGTTTTGTTCCGACGATGGGGGCCCTTCATAAAGGTCACGTTTCCCTGGCAGAGCGAAGCCGCGATGTCTGTGACATTACCGTAGTTTCCATATTTGTCAATCCCAAACAATTTAATGACCCGGAAGACCTTAGCAGATATCCACGCCCCATCGCATCAGATATTGCGATGCTCACAGAAGCAGGTGTTGATGTAGTTTTTATTCCGGATGTAGACGACATATATCCTCCGGGAGAAGACTTTTCGCTTGATTTTGATCCTGGTCCATTGGCCGAGATGATGGAAGGCGAATTTCGGCCTGGACACTTTGAAGGTATGGCTGAAGTTGTCTACCGGTTGCTTTCGATTGTGGAGCCCCACAAGCTTTTTATGGGTCAAAAAGATTATCAGCAACTCTCCATCGTACGAAAGATGATATCTGAATTACATATGCCCATCCTGCTGGAAATGTGCCCGATCATCAGGGAACCCAATGGCCTGGCCATGAGCTCTCGAAATGAACGGCTGAGTCCGGAAGCAAGAAAAAAAGCGGAAATTATACATGCAACATTAGTCGAATCCGAAAAATTATTTGAAGAAGGTATTCCGGCTGAGCAGATAAAAACGCAGGCATTGCAATCCCTTACAAATGGCGAATTCAGCCCTGAATATTTTGAGATCGTGGATGGCGATACACTTCAACCTGTACATTTGTTTGATGAATCACCATTTGTTGTGGCTTTGTGTGCTTTACGGGTGGAAGGCATCCGGTTAATTGACAATGCCATCTGGAGGAGAAAAGAATAAAATCCATTAAGCTGATCAGCCCTATGAAAAGTATCTATATGGCCGCCTCGAGCCAGCATGTTGGAAAAACCACCTGCACATTGGGCCTTGTCTCTGCACTGATGCGTGAAGGATATCATATTGGATATTGTAAACCTGTAGGACAAAAATCACTCGAAGTGGATAATCTCAGGGTGGATAAAGACACTGTCTTGTTTGCCGACCTGATTGATTTTGAATTGGATCCGGAACTGCATAGTCCGATCATACTTGGTTCGGGAGCAACAACAAAATATTTAGAAGATCCCCATGAATTTCACCTGGAGGATGATATCAGGAATGCTGCAGCACGACTGGGAAAGACGCATGACATTGTCATATTTGAAGGAACAGGTCATCCCGGTGTTGGTAGTGTTGCTGGCATGTCAAATGCACATGTTGCCAAAATTGTCAGGGCTCCTGTGATCATGGTGGTGGAAGGCGGCATCGGCAGTACGATCGATATGCTTAATATGAATCTCGCCCTCTTTCGGGAAGAAGGTGTACCCATCCTGGGTGTCATTGTAAATAAAGTCATTCCCGAGAAAATGGATCGTGTCAGGTATTATCTCAATAAATGGCTGGAACCCCGTGGCATCCCTATCCTGGGACTTATCCCCTACGAAAAGAGTCTTGCCTTTCCTGTCATGCGCACGGTCGCAGATTCCATTTCAGGATTGACAACGCACAATCATGAATATCTCGATAATAAAGTCGAAGACATCGTGGCAGGATCGCTCATCGATATCCAGGAACTTAAATCTTTTGAAAATGTACTCCTGGTAGCTGCGGTACGCCAGCTTGAACCCGCATTGGATAAAGTCAATACAATCACCAAGGTGATGCGCAAAACAAAATCACCCCTCACAGGAATTGTATTAACAGGTCAGGGCACACCAGAGCCACGTTCGATTGATTATATCTTAAAACATAAGATTCCCATGGTCCGCACGGAGCTGGATACCTATGGCTCCGTATTGCAGATCAGTAAGATTGAAGTCAAGATCAATCGGAATACCCCGTGGAAAGTCCGTCGCGCCATTGAGCTGATCGGTGAATATGTCGACGTCGACCTCATTCGTGAAAGACTCGGTCTAATTTCAAAATAATTTTTGCGGAAGATTCGTTTATTTAATATGAATAAAATCAACTTCCTTTTCTTCTTTTCCTCCTTCCTGACAATTCTCAATGCCCAGGATACACAATTCTCTCACGATGATGTCAGGTTACTTTTTTCAGAACCTTACAGGATAGAAAAACTGAAAAATGGAGATGACTGTATATTTATTTCATATACGCTTAGTGAAGAAAACAAAACGGAAACCAAGCGGGATGATAGAGACATCGGTACTTTTGTCTTTGCTTCCGGAACAGATTGTCTGAAATGTTTTTCCGATGCACACCTCAATTTGAAAAACATTCAGGGTGAAAAGTATATACACCCTGCCAGGCAAACGTTGACAATTACTCCTGTCGAAAGTATTCGTACGGTAACGGCCTATAAAGTGGTGAATACCGGGTATACTAAGGTCTATGCAACATATTTTTTCAGTGACCAGGGGACACCTCAGGTGGCAGATGATGATATTGTATTAGGCTTCGATCTGATCGTTGACAGTGCAGATCCGGATGCAATAGCCGGACAACCTGATCTTACCTGGATTGAAGGACTGTCGCCTGAAATCTCCAACCAAATTGACCGATTTTCTAAAGAGTCCTATTCATCATTGCGCGAAAGCATTGTCAACCGTAACCAAATTGTAGAAAAATTAAGAAGTGAGAATAAACTCAAAGACATAAATCCTTTGCAGGAGATGAAGAGAGTTAGAATCCACAAAACCCAATAAACTATTTCAGCAACACCACTCCCGTAGCCATAAATTTCTTCTCAGTAATCGGTTCCGTAATGGCAGCAATTTCTTCAGCAGATTTACCTGCGTCTTCTGCATAATGTTTCAGTTCTTCCACAGATGTCTCCTCTACAAAAGCAACGCCTTCTATGAGCACTTCCTGTCCGGCAATATCTTTTGGAACAAAGAAAGCGTAGTCTTTAAACTTTACAAAAAGCTCTTCTGTGGATTGACCCTGGTTGTCCACAAGATTCATCCAGCAACCTTTTGCCTGGCACACCTCACCAACTTTGGCTTTCACGATGACATTCACAGAATCCTGCGTATCCAGTTGTGTTACCATTTCAGCAAAGGCAACAGGATTCTCCTGGTTCGTAATACCGGCACCAAACGAATTAGTATCATCGGGCGCAGGGGCAGTCTTGCAGGCGAAAAGCATAACTAAAGTCGCTGCAGTAAAAGAAAGAATAAGATTTTTTTTCATAATCCGAAATGTGTTATAATAAGAGGCCGCAAATTTAAGTTTTATCTCACGTATTTAACCACACCACTCAATCTTTCCCATAGAATAGACCTGTACCTACTTTTTGCTTAGTAGTCAAACACTTCATCTATGTTACGTACGGGGCTGATTCTTATTTCTTTTCTTTTTTCTTTTTATTCGATATCTGCTCAATGCCTTGCTGGCAATTGCCAGAATGGGCCAAGTAAATTCCGGTTTCAAAATGGGGCTCTTTACGAAGGGGCAATGTCCTATGGAAAGCTCCATGGTGCAGGCACGTTACGCTATGCCAATGGCGATGTCTACAAAGGGATGTGGCATATGAATAAACGTGAAGGGAAAGGGTTGATCGTCTCCAGAAGTGGCCTTACATATGAAGGCACATTTTATAACAATCAACTTCATGGCGCTGTCCGCGTGAGTGACCAGGAAGGAGGATACTATCAGGGTGAATGGAATTATGGACAACCTCAGGGTCAGGGTGTGTATGTACATGCCAACGGAATAAAAACAACGAGCTCATGGTCTGAAACGGGCCTGGAATCAGTACCAGCCACCCCTCCAAAGAAAGTCACAACGTATATAGCAGACTGTAATCTGGTGCCCTGCTCTTCCGGTAAAGGAAGACTCATACTGGTAGATGGCTCTGTATACACAGGCAATTTTGCACAAGGCCTGCCTGAAGGGGATGGGGAATGCAAATACAAAAACGGTGACGTCTATACTGGGAAATGGATAAAAGGTATGCCGCAAGGCCAGGGAACATATACCTATGCCAACGGAGTTGTCCTAAATGGCTCCTGGACAGCGGGCAAGTTTATGGATCCGCCAAAAATCTCCAAAAAATCCTACGCCGAAGGAGTGAACATTTACGCCCTAATCGTAGGAGCTTCCCGGTATGAACACTTTAAATCTCTCATGTACACTGATGATGACGCATACCAGATCTATGCTTTCCTCCGCAGTCCGGAGGGTGGCGCCGTGCCAGATGACCACATCAGGATCCTGATCGATGAAAGTGCAGTTGCTGAAAACATTTATAAAGGTCTGGATGACATCATCGCTATGGCCGGACCTGAAGATATGGTGATGGTCTATTTCGCTGGTCATGGCTTACAGGGATATTTTGTGCCTGTCGATAGCGATGGATACAAAAACCGTGTGGAGTATGAGGACATCAAAGACAGGTTAAGCGCCTGTCAGGCAAGACAAAAACTGGTCATTGCAGATGCCTGTTACTCCGGATCCCTGCTGGCTGCCAAAACACCCATGTTCGAGTCTGTAGATCTCTTTTATAAAAAGTTATCTGCCAGCGGCGGCGGCACAGCCTTCCTGTTATCAAGCAAGAGTGAAGAATACTCCCTCGAGTCGCAGGGTCTTAAACAGGGGATCTTCAGTCATTACCTGGTCTCAGGCCTCAAGGGGAAAGCAGATGCTGATAAGGATAACATGGTTACCCTGGATGAGCTTTACACCTATGTATATACTAATGTGAGAACGTACTCAGGCAATCTGCAGTCTCCCATTCTGGCCGGGGATATCGACAGGTCGATGCCGCTGGCTAATGTCAGGTAGCATTCTGAAATGTAATAACAAAGTGAATCCCTCACAATCAGCACTTTAAGCCCTGGCTGCACTACCCGTAGTGACCCCTGTTTAGTAGCGGAATCAGGACCCTGGCCTATCCTTGAGCTTACGGCTTGAGAAATCAGAATAGATTGCTATCTTTGCCGCCCATTTTTGACATTCTTTTCATTTTCAACGCGCTTGCAGCCCTCGGGAGTGTGCAGGCTACAAAACCAAGTAAACGCCATGCGGCATTATGAATTGACATTTATTGTCGATCCGGTATTGTCTAATGAGGACATCCAGTCCGTCAGACAGACATATGAGGATCAGGTTAAAAAACTGGGTTGCACCATCGTCCATGTTGACGATATAGGTCTGAAACAATTGGCCTACCCAATTAACAAACGCAACTCAGGCATTTACTTTACAATCGAATTTATGGCTGAGACAGGTGAAGCAATCTCTTCTCTCGAGCTCTCCATGCGTCGCGATGAACGGATCATGCGATTCCTGACCATTGCACTGGACAAATTCGGTGTGAAATACAACGAAGATAAGCGTAACGGCCTCATCCGCAGGACGCAACGCATGAGAAGAAAACCAGGCAAACCAGATATGCCCAACCCTGTAGCTGTAAAAGCTCCGGATGCTGTCATTCCTGAACCTGAGGAAGTAGAAGCGCCAATCGAAGTCGCAGACGAACAATAATCATTAAAAGATCCTAATCCACATACATCATGGCATCACAGGAAGATATTAAGTTTCTCAGCAACCCGAACATCGGGAAAATGCGCAAGAAATACTGCCGTTTTACAAAATTCGGCATCCGTCATATTGATTATAAGGATCCCGATTTCCTCGCTCAGTTTTTAAATGAGCAGGGTAAGATCCTTCCGCGACGTATCACAGGTAATTCCCTGAAATATCAGCGTAAAGTTTCTGAAGCTATCAAAAGGGCTCGTCATCTTGCCTTGTTACCTTTTGTTACTGACCTTTTGAAATAATTCATTTCAACTTTAACAGATCATCCATCATGGAAATTATATTATTAAAAGACATCGACACTCTTGGCGAACGTCATGAAGTCGTGACTGTCAAACCGGGATATGCCCGAAATTACTTGATCCCTACCAAGATGGCGTTGGTAGCGAATTCAACCAACAGAGCCAAGCTTGAAAAACTCCGTGTAGAAGCAGCTGCCCATGAGGCAGACCGTGTCACGGACTATAAAGCGTTGGCAGCCCAGCTGGAAGGAAAAGTCCTGCGTATCGGTGCTAAAGCCGGTACGACGGGTAAGATATTCGGGAGCGTAACAAGTGTACAGATCATGCAGGCCCTAAAAGATCAGATGGGCATCGAGGTCATCCGTAAAAAGATCGAACTCCAGGAAGAAGTGAAAGTACTCGGTAGCTATGTAGCTAATATCAACTTTCACCCTGAAGTACATTCCACTATACACTTCGAAGTCGTAGAAGAATAGCGTGCCTTTCTGATTTTCCGGTGAAACCGGGAAACGAACTATCGAAGCCCATTGCGAAATCAGTGGGCTTCTTTTTTTATTTTCTCTTCCCTACAGTTTCAGGTAAAACCATGAGGTTTTAGCGGAATGTTACCCCAATATTTGAACTGTAATTAAAGCCATCCGGCCGGGCTTACACCTCCCATTGCCTTGCGCCCTCTATTTAGCTTTTTTGGTAACCAAGTAAACTTCTAAATACAATGCGCAATTATCTGCCGGAAATAGTAGACCGGCAGCTTTTTCGAAAGACAATAGTTCTATCCGTTTTGAATTTTCAATAAGAACAAATGGATGGTCACCTCACTTTCTTTATTAGCATTTTACCATTACACGGTTTCCCCCCTTTGAAGTATTTGTCATCAATCAAATAACTATCATATGAAACCTTATTTCAAAATGTACACACTGGGATCAGTGTTGTCTTTGTGCATACTATTTTTATCATCCTGCATGAAAGAAGAAAGTGTAATACCTGGTGAAGGATCTTCCATCGATGAACGCGGACCCGTAATTGCTTCAGGGACAGGTTCAGGTAAGGGTACAGGTTCCGGAACGGGCACAGGTACCGGAACGGGATCTACAACTATGATGTATGGGCTGAGTGATGCGAATGAAATCGTGACCCTCATGGCAGGACCTCCGGTTGTAGAAACAGGTGCAGTTGTCATCTCCGGATTGGATTCATCTGAAAGAATTATCGCCATTGATATTCGCACTACCAATCGCTTGCTTTATGGTGTCAGTAATCTAAGTGTGCTTTACACGATCGACCCTGTATCTGGTGTTGCTTCACGTGTATCAGCTTCACCATTTGTTCCTGAAATTTCAGGTAGCATGGTTGGATTTGATTTCAGTTCAAAGCCAGATGTTGCTCGTCTCGTTACTGAAACCGGTCAGAATATGACTATTGATGCAACTTCAGGTCGCGTTCTAAGTGTAGATCAAAATCTATCGCCTGATTTCCTAATGGTCAATGCGATTGCATATTCCAATGCATCTTACAATACAACTTCATCTGCAGGGTGGGGTCAGTTAATTGACATAAATACGACAGACGGTCGTTTGTATATTCAACTTGACGCCAAGGGTGCCTCCATTCCCGGACAATCTACAGGACTTGAAATAAAAGGTGATGGTGGATTCGATATTCCAAATAACAGCTACCACGGATTCGCAGTTTTAAATGCACGCACTGCAAATGGTGTAAACAACTCTACAATTCCTGGTGATGATACCAGTATGGAAGGATACAGATTATATAGTATCAATACACGTACAGGAGAAACAGTTAGTTATGGTCCGACTCGTGCCCTGACAGGCATTGTTGTTCCATAATTCTAAAGATCGTTTCCTTATTTAAAAAATTGTCGGTGAGCAGTCATCGACAATTTTTTTTTGAAACGTTAAATGACGAATCATACTAAACATGTCTTGAATTATGTAATACAATCTTTAAAAATTAGAATTACTCTCCACTCAAAATGTGTTGTATTTGATTAATGAAACAAAACATTCCAACGTACTTTTTTTATAATCAATCAAATAACTATATATAAAGCCTTCTTTTAAAAATTGCCGGTGTACTCACACCGGTAATTTTTTTTAAATACTAGGATTTAACCAATATCAGCAATCCAAGCGGGTTACAAGGAGCGTATATGAGGGATATCTAACTAAAAAAACCCTTGAATCATGAAACTATGCTTGAATCTTACAGGCTATTTACTCAGCCTGACACTGGGACTCCTTCTTTTCACCGGATGTGAAAAGGATGAACTTCTCACTCCTGGAAATACAAAAGACTATGATGGTGGTATTTCTCTGGCGCCTAAAGCTCCTAAAGGCACATTTTTTTACGGCTTAAGTAGTTCTAACGAACTCATCGGCTATACAAGTGGAAATCCGCTAAAAGAACAAAGTGCTGTAAGTATTACAGGATTAGCCTCAGGTGAAAATGTCCTGGCAATTGACTTCAGACCAGCTACAGGTCAATTGTATGGCGTCACCAGCTCGAGCAGATTAATAACGATCAATCCCGCTACAGGTGCAGCAACGCCTGTTGGTACAGGTTTTACACCTGCCATCAATGGCACTATGGTTGGATTCGATTTTAATCCTACTGTCGACAGGATTCGTCTGGTGACGAATAATGAGCAAAATTTAAGACTTCATCCGGAAACAGGTGCTCTCGCAGCTGTGGATGGCAATTTGAATCCAGGTGATCCCAACGTTGTAGCCGTCGCATACACAAATAGTTTTGCTGGTGCCAGTACTACGACCCTATATGATCTCAATCTGGCAGATGATATGCTGTACATCCAAAATCCACCCAATATGGGCGGGCTTGTACCAGTAGGTTCGTTAGGGATTCTTGCTACCGGTGAAGCTGGATTTGATATCTCTCCTGACAATAGTATAGCGATTGCTGTATTATTTGGCAGAGGTGATGATGGTGAAAATCAGGAAGAATTCAGCAATGGTAATAAAACCCGTTTTTATTACATCAATCTGGCGACTGGAGAAGCAACCAATGCCGGCAAACCTGATCGTGACATCATTGGTGTAGCGATCCCAACGAATCCGGTAGCATATGCTATTGATCAGTCAAATCGTTTGGCCATATTCAATCCTGAAAATCCAGGTTCTCCGGTTAAAAAGACCATTACAGGTTTACAAACGGACGAAGTAATACTGGGTATTGATATGCGTCCTGCTACAGGTCAGTTATATGCACTCGGTAGTAGCAGCCGTCTGTATGTAATGAATATGTCAAGTGGAGCAGCAGCAGCAGTAAGTATGACAGCTTTCACACCAGCTTTAAGTGGGTCTTCTTTCGCTTTTGATTTTAATCCGACCGTAGATCGCATCCGTATTGTTAGCAACACGGGGCAGAACCTCAGGGCACATCCTGGGACTGGGGCCATAGCCATGACTGATGGGCCTCTCAACCCCGGCACGCCAAATGTAGATGCCGCAGCGTATTCCAACAATTTTGCCGGAGCAACGACCACAACACTTTATGATATAGATTATACTACCGATAAACTCTATGCCCAAGTGCCACCAAATAATGGTACGCTTGTCGAAGTGGGTTCTCTGAATGTCAATGTCGATAGTGGAAATGGATTTGACATTGGCAGTACCAGTGGCACTGCGATAGGTATATTCACCACAGGGTCACAATCTAAAATATACAGGGTCAACCTGTCCACCGGAGCAGCAAGTGTGATGACATCCTTTCCTGAATCAGTGAAAGGATTCACTATCGGTCTCGGTTTCTAAAATTGCAGATTCAAGCACTATATAGAGAGTCGTCCATTTGGACGGCTCTTTTTTATTGGTCATCGCGTCCAAAAAATAAATGTACGTTTGAATAGAATGGCTTAGACTAAATTTATCCGTTCTTATACACGTACCATTTGATGAATACCTCACAAGCCTTTGAAGTGATCGGTGGCAAGCGACTAGCCGGTGATCTCGTACCCCAGGGTGCAAAAAATGAAGCACTGCAAATCCTGAGTGCCGTATTACTCACGACTGAACCTGTCGAGATCAGTAATGTGCCAGACATCATTGATGTCCAGATGCTTATTGAGCTACTTCGTGGCCTGGGCGTACGTATTCAACAACATTCAAAGGGGCATTATACATTTCAGGCAGATGCTATCACCCTTGAGCATTTTGAATCTGAACATTTCCAGCAGAATTCAAGAAAGATCCGTGGCAGTGTGATGTTGATCGGCCCATTGCTGGCCAGGTTTAAAAAGGCCTTTTTGCCAAAGCCGGGTGGAGATAAAATAGGTAGACGCCGACTGGATACACATTTCAATGGATTCACAGATCTCGGGGCGAGCTTCGAGTATGATGAGAAAGCCGACCAGTATTATGTGGAAGCAAGCAAGGGCCTGACAGGTGCGTATGTGCTGATGGATGAAATATCTGTGACTGGCACCGCCAATATCCTGATGGCAGCTGTACTGGCACAAGGGACCACCACTATTTATAATGCTGCTTGTGAACCGTACCTCCAACAACTATGCAGGTTACTCACATCCATGGGTGCTAAAATTGAAGGACAAGGATCTAATAAACTAATCGTCCACGGTGTCACTGAATTGAAAGGGGCATCACATCGGATCCTTCCGGATATGATTGAAATTGGTTCTTTTATCGGATTGGCAGCCATGACTCAGTCTGATATCCGTATTAAAGATTGTCAGGTAGCAGAGCTGGGCATTATCCCCCGCATATTTCAGCGGCTGGGTATCGAGTTGCATATTGAAAATGATGATATCGTAGTTCCGGCACAGGATGTCTACGAGATCCAGTCATTTATTGACGGGTCGATCATGACGATCTATGATGCCCCCTGGCCGGGATTTACACCTGACCTGATGAGCATTGTGCTCGTCGTAGCTACACAGGCAAGAGGCAGTGTATTGATCCATCAGAAAATGTTTGAAAGCAGGTTGTTCTTTGTGGATAAACTGATGGATATGGGAGCGCAGATCATCTTATGTGACCCGCATCGTGCCACTGTGATTGGTCTGGAACGAAAATATGCATTACGAGGTATTGAAATGAGCTCACCGGATATTCGTGCTGGTGTAGCACTATTAATTGCTGCATTATCTGCTCAAGGCAAATCCGTCATTCACAATATCAACCAGATCGATCGCGGATATGAAAATATAGATGGACGTCTGCAGGCCCTGGGTGCTCAGATCCGAAGGATAGACATGTAAATCGTTATACTTTTCTTTCCATTACATATCCAATCAGATCCTCCATAGAATTTCTGGCAGGACCTGCAGGAAGTGTCTCTAGTAACTGCGAAGCAGTCTGGATATATCCTTCCATAATCTCCTGTGCATATTGCAATCCGCCCGTGACTCTCACCTTTTCGATCAAAGCTTTTACCTTGACTTTGTTTGTATTATTTTTTTCAACCGTGCGGATCAATTCCTTACGGGTGGAGCTATCTACGTTTTGGAGTGTGTAGATCAGAGGAAGCGTCATCTTTTTTTCCTGGATGTCAATGGCGCGAGGTTTTCCAACATCAATATCCCCATAGTCAAAAAGATCATCCTTAATCTGAAAGGCGATTCCAATGGCTTCACCAAAACGATAAAAATTTTCAATCAGAGCCTCATCATCTGAAACGGATGCTGCCCCAGAAGCACATGAAGCTGCAATCAGAGAAGCGGTTTTTTTACGTATGATTTCAAAATAAATTTCCTCGGTAATATCAAGTCTTCTTGCTTTTTCAATTTGTAATAATTCACCCTCGCTCATATCCCGCACCGCACGTGACATGATCTGTAAAATGTCATATGCCCGATTATCCAATGCTACCAGCAGACCTCTTGACAATAAATAATCACCCACCAGGACCGCAATCTTATTTTTCCAAAGTGCATTAATACTAAAGACACCACGACGCTGATGCGCATCATCGACCACGTCATCATGCACCAGCGTTGCCGTGTGAAGCAGCTCTACAAGGGATGCAGCTGTATAGGTCTTAGGTGTAATCTCACCACAAATGCGAGCTGATAACAGTACAAAAATGGGACGCATCTGTTTGCCCTTCCGGTTCACGATGTAATGCATGATCTTGTCCAGCAATGCTACGCGGCTCCGGACAGATTCCCTGAAGTGTTTTTCAAAAGCCTCCAGTTCGGATGCAATCGGACCTTTTATTTCCTGCAGGCTTTTATTCATTTCACCGGAAAGCTAATAAGTAATCCCGTCATCCTTCTGATGAGCTTTGTGGCCGTGTGTTCTCCTGCAACGTAAAGAGGATCACCACCGCGATACTCAGGAAAAAAAAGCTGCCCAACTTATCCGTCTCCACCATATCATTCAACGTCAGGATAAAAAGGTTACAACCAAATGACACCAGGGCAGCCATGAGGAAAGACCGGCGTGGACCTGGTTTCATCTGATGATAAAGTCGTTCACCTAAGACCAACACAGCAATGATCAGGATGATGAAGATTCCAAGACCAATAAGGCCCTGTTCTACTGCCACCATGAGATAGTAATTGTGCATGCCGGAATGCTCCGGATTATCACTTACATAGGTGATAAAGTGTCGATCTACGTAACTATGATAATGACTATAAAAACTTGCCGGCCCAAAACCTGTAAGCGGTTTTTCTTTGATCATATAAAATCCGGCTACCCACCGGTAAAAGCGCTCCACTGTCGATATATCCTCCATCTTGTAGGTGGCAGATACCAGGTCGTCAAACTGTTTATGCGTAATGGTCTTTTCGTAATCCGGTGAAAAATCCAGATACCGGTTATCATATGCCATCCATCCCACAATCAGGAGCACAATGGCAAGCGCCACCGGAATGACTGCCCGCATCAACCGCAACCGGATCGTGAAATATAACCCTACTGCCAATGGGATACAAAGCCAGGCAGCCCTCGTGAAAGAGAAATAAATCCCCGCCACTAAAAGAACTATTGCGAGATATAGAAAAGCCTTCGCTGCAAATCCAGTAAACCACTTACGCAGGATCCACAGGTAGGGCAACACAATAGCCATCGTACTCGCGTAATCCACATGATTACGATAGATCGGTATGACAGCATAATTGATCGTAGCAAATGTGAACCCATACTGGCTATGACGGATGATGATGATCAGGATCGTGCCCACGAGCGGTATGAGGTAATACAAACCCCAGGTCTTAAAGTCATCAATCGTCCTGAAAAGCATCAGCGGGATCAATACAAAACAGATCAGGTACCAGGATTTTGCCAGTGTATACTTGAATGACATCATAGGTTCAGTAGAGATGACACTCGTCAGGATAATCCAGAAAAAATGGATGACCAGGATGATAAAAAGCGGATGGAATATAAACCTGAAATCAATCTCTTTGTGATAGAGGTAGAAATAGGCAGGCAACATAAAACAGGTCATCCACATGAGCGGTTCAGCGGGAAAATCTGTTGATAAGCCACCGGGCAGATCAATTTCTATGGCAAATGGTATCGTTGCCCAGATCAGGAAATACAGTCTTCTGAAGTCTTTTAAACCCCAAATGAGAGCGAGCAAAACGAAGGGAATAGCCAGAACGACCAGAGATTTCGTCAGCAGGTAAGCCAGTCCACACAGGGCAAATACGGCAATTGTTGCTGTAACTGTAATTTCCCTTCCTGAGAAGGATAACAATTGCCTGACCCGTGATAACATCCGCTCAAAGATAAAAGATTGATCCCCATGGGACCTACCGGCAGCCAGCCGGAAGGAAAACTATAAATTTGCCCTTCCTAATAACCTCGGCACTGTGCTGGAATTTTTTAGAAGAAATCATCTTTTCAATAGTTTGCTGCTGCTGCCGTATGCTCTGGTCATCAGGGGCGTTGTCATCATCTTTAGCAGTGCAAGGATTCCGGGCCAGGTATTTGGGAGCTGGGGAGAAGATATCATCCAATCCGTTCAACAATGGGGCGTAGGGGAGTATGTCATATCCACCCTGCTGGTCTTTATTCAGGCAGCCATCATTAACCGCCTTTTCATCAGGCAAAGTATGCTTGGCGACATCAACCTATTCCCAGGCCTGAGTTATATTCTCCTCACGGCCATGCATCCTTCGTTTATTGGCCTTTCTTCAGTGCTGATCGCCACCACAGCCTTACTTTTTGCGCTGGGCTATCTCTATGATATTCTCAAAAAAGAACGACAGGAAGAAACCCGGTTTATGGTGGGCTGGTGGCTTGCTATAGGGGGCTTATTTTATACCCCATTCATCTTCCTGATTTTTTTTGGGATCACCTCCATGAGTATACTCAAGACGCTGAAAATCAAAGATATATTTCAATATCTCACAGGTTATTTCAGCCCGTTCCTGATTGCCTGGCTCATCCGGATCCTCTCAACGGGCGAGCTTAACCCAGGTGTGACACATATATTTGAAAACTTTGGGATACCTGGTTTCGGACCGAGTTATGGGATCTCAGACATTGTGACCCTCGGCATTTTTAGCTTATTACTCCTGTTTGGCCTGTTAGGGTATTCCCAGATTATAGCCAGGAAAAATATCCATGCCCAAAAGAAAATTGACTCCCTGTATGCCCTGATCTTTTTTGCCATCCCCATGGCCGTTTTTTGTGAAGACACACTTTCAGTACCCTTCCTCATGGTACTCCTGATCCCTTTCTCCCTCTTCCTGGCCATGCTCCTGAAAATGCTCAAACATCCTGCAGTGGCTGAATCAATTCATTTTATTTTGTTTGTGGCCGCCATTCTTACCCAGGTTTTGAAACTCGTCTGATCCTCAATCGTTATATTGGATAACAGGCTTTATACGTTATGATCCTGATATTTATTCATCCATTATTCCACACCATATCGTCTCAGATTCTACATGAGTCAGATCACCTGGACATACGTTGATGACAGTGGGTATTCCCATAAGGTTGGCTTGTTTCATGGAGATTCTTCCGGGCATCTGATGGTCTATTGTAATGCAACAATTGTCGTCATTGACTTTGGCGTTCAGAGCAGTAAGAATTACAGTTTTTTTATAAATGAAGAGCTTTGCGACATCGCTGTGGAGGAAAAGGAAGGTAAGTTTTCCTATGGATTCAGCATCGACCAGGTAACAGACACACCCCGGAATCGTGGTCGCCGCAAGATGATCAGGTCGCAAATGAAGCTCAGCCTTATGCTGGGAGCCTGCTTTATCCTGGTCCTGGCCGTGTTCGTTTTTTTTCTATTGAGGTATTATAGTTAATTTCGCCGCCCCCATGGAGGATAAGCTGGATACCCATATAGAGAGCCTCATATTTGTCGCTCAACAACCCATCAAACGGGAAGACATCAAATACAACCTGGAAAATGCTCTTCAGATCAGCATTGACCCGGAGCATATGGATGAGGCCTTGCTGCGTCTCCAGGAGAAATACTGGGATGATAATTTCTCCATCGAAATCGTCGAAGTCGCCGAAGGTTTTCAGTTTGTCACCAAAGGTGCTTATCACCACATCGTTGGCCATTACTTACGGCAACTGACAAAACGCCGTCTTTCGAAAGTCGCATTAGAGACTCTCGCTATCATCGCATACCGCCAGCCCGTATCCAGAGCAGAGATCGAACAGATCCGCGGAGTCAATGCCGATTATGCCATCGATAAACTCCTTGAGAAAGAACTCATCGAGATATCGGGACGTTCTACAGGTCCGGGCAAGCCACTTTTATACACCACCAGCGGAAAGTTCATGGATTATTTTGGATTAAAATCCATGGAAGACATGCCCCAGCTTAAAGAATTCCAGGTCGCTACCGAAGAAATAGGTGAACCCTCAGCCCTGGAAGAAGAAATTAGCTATACGTATCCTGTTAATGGAGAAAACCTGGATATACCTGAAGAAATAAATCTTTCAAACGGAGAAGATCAAACTTCTGCTCCCAATGACGAATCGGAATAAATTATGAGTGATACACTCATCAATAAAATCGCAAACAGCGGACTCATCACACTCAGACCGGAAGAATGGGTGCCCGATCAGCAACCTGCTTCATTTGATCTGAAGGATTATCTTTTTATGGAGCTGATCCTGAAAGAACAGGATTTCCGCGCCGCAATGAAAGTTTTTGATTGGAAGTTCTATGCTGATCGACCTCTTTGTGTTTATTGCAGCGCAGATGCGATCATTCCAAATTGGGCATACATGCTGGTGGCAACAAACGCATCACCCTTCGCCAGCGAAGTTTTTTATGGCACACCAAAGCAATGGATGAGTTATAGACTCCTGAAGCATATTGAGGCACTTGACATAGCTGACTTTACGGATCAGCGTATTATCATCAAAGGTTGCTCAGATGGTGTGGAGATAGGTCCTGAGATCTACACTGCCCTTACCATGAAACTTGTGCCGGTAGTAAAATCGCTGATGTTTGGGGAGCCCTGCTCTACAGTTCCCGTGTATAAACGATCGAAGTAAGCTGACAAAATCTGTACCTTCATCAGGTGTTTACAGCAGAAACCATTGCGTCATTTTACCCGGCGGGCACGCATCTGCTTCCTGATCCTTCTGCCTCACTTCAGAACATTTGTATCGATAGCCGGAAAGCTGCCTGGCAGCCGGAAGCCATTTTTATTGCACTCCAGGGTGCTCGTACCGATGGACATCACTTCATACGTGAAGCCTGGAATCAGGGTGTCAGAACATTCCTGATCCATCAATCGATTGACCCGCATACACTCCCTGCTGCCAATTATATCTGCGTACCAAATGTCCTGGATGCTTTTCACACGATGGCTGCAAAATATCGCGATCAGTATGCAGGTAAGGTCATATCGATCATAGGGAGCAATGGGAAGACATGGGTGAAAGAGTGGTTATACATGCTGATGTCACATGAGAAGCGTGTCTATCGCAGCCCCGGCAGTTTTAATAGCCAGGTGGGTGTTCCATTATCAGTACTTAATATTCCGGGTGATACATCCTATGCCATTCTCGAAGCAGGAATTTCGAATCCGAATGAAATGCAAAAACTGCAATCCATCATTCGCCCGGAAGTCGTGGTGTTCACACATTTTGGTGATGCACATGATGAGGGCTTTTTAGGAAATACAGAAACGAAACTCAGAGAAAAGCTGATTATGTGCAGGGATGCCAAAGTGCTGGTGTATCCTGCAGATGAAACACATATTGCAAATACCATCCGCAATTTATTTCCGGATAAAATTCATTTCACATGGAGTACCAGAAATGCCGGACATGTTAACGCCCATGTAGATCAGCACCGGGATAGTACGGTCATCCATGGTCATTTTGATTCAGAACCCTTTTCCTACCAGATCCCTTTTGCAGGTGCAGTACCTGTTTCCAATAGCCTGGCATGCCTGACGACATTGATAGGATTACAATTATCGTATCCCGCATATCTGGATGTATTCAGTGAATTGCAACCGATTGATATGCGCCTCAAAGCAGAGGATGCAATACAGGGATGTGTTCTGATCAATGATAGTTATAGCCTCGACCTCGATTCCCTGCAGTTTGCATTGGAAAGTCTTGACATTGCAGGACAGACACAACCTAAGACATTGATTTTATCTGACCATGCACATGGTCGACCCGGTATCTATGACGATTTAGCCAAAATGATTTCAGGCGCGGGAATTGATAAATTGATCTGCATCGGTTCAGAAGTTTCACAGCTCACAAAATTACTTCCGGATAATATCATCACACGCACGTATGCAGATGCAGATGATATGATCCGCAAAGGAGGGCTCAGTGATTTTCAGAATGAAGTTATCCTGCTCAAGGGTGCAAGACGATTTGGATTTGAACGTATCGCACGTAGATTACGATTACGATCGCATAGTGCAGTATTGCATGTTGATTTTCAGGCATTGGATCACAATCTTCGGTACTTCTACAGGCTTTTGCATCCGGGTGTCAAAAAAATCGCTGTCGTAAAAGCAAATGCATACGGTGCAGGTAGTCTTGAGGTCTGTCGTTTTTTATCCTGGCAACATGTTGATATGCTGGCAGTGGCAGTGATCGATGAAGGAATCGAACTGCGTGAAGCCGGGATTACGATGTCGGTGATCGTTTTAAATCCGGATCCGGAAAGTATGGATCTGATCCTTCAGCATCATCTCGAACCGGAGATTTACAATCAGGCTATTTTTCAAAAACTGCTTGTTCAATGTCAGTTCGCCCAGGAACATGCCATCATCCATATCAAGCTGGATACAGGCACCCACAGGTTAGGATTTAATGCAAGAGATATTGATGTGCTAATATCTACCATGAAAGATCAGCCCTGGATCCGGATCGGTAGTGTATTCAGTCATCTGTCAGGCAGTGATGATCCGCAGTTTGATGATTTCACGCATGAACAGGTCCGGCGGTTTGTTGATATGTATGAGCGACTTAGCGAAGGGATTGGATACCGACCTGACAGACACATTCTGAGTACATCAGGTATACTTCGGTTCTCAGAATATCAATTTGAAGCTGTCAGGCTTGGTATTGGATTATACGGCGTGGGTATTCCGGATCATCCCCGGTTGATGCCGGTATTTGGACTGAAAGCAAGGATACTTCATATGCAGGTGATTCAGGCGGGAGAGTCCGTCAGTTATGCCAGGAGTTTTATTACAGACCGTCAGCGCACCATTGCTACAGTCAACCTGGGGTATGCAGATGGGTTGCCCAGAGTTGCCGGCAATGTCGGAAGTACTTTTTTGCTACATGGCCAGCAGGCGCATATTACTGGAAGGGTTTGTATGGATATGACGATGATCGATGTCAGCCATATTCCGGAAGCCCGTATTGGCGATGAAGTCACGATTTTTGATAAAGATCATTCCATTGAGATCCTGGCAAAAACCTGTGGCACGATCCCTTACGAGATTCTCACCAACCTGAACCCGAGGATTCGAAAAGTCTACGAACACGGGTAGATCCCCTTTTTGTTAATCATATGTTACAAGCCTTTCAGGGCCGGCTATTTTAGGTAAAATCGCCTCCACAAAATCGGTAAGGCCAGGTATTTATGGCTATTTTTGCGCCCTTCTTAACATAAACTCAATACAAACGAATATGCGATTTATCATCGTCTTGATGCTCCTCGGGTTCCTGGTTTCACAAACAGTGCAGGCTCAGTCTGAACCGATTCTTTTTACGGTGGATGGCCAACCCGTACCTGCATCCGAATTCAAATACATCTATAGCAAAAACAACCGGGATGACGCGGACTTTTCAGATAAAAGCATACGGGAATATCTCGACCTCTACACCAGGTTTAAACTCAAGGTGCGTGAAGCGTATGCCATGCGTCTGGATACTGTCACCCAGTTAAATCTTGAATTGGATGGATATCGCAAGCAACTCGCCGAAAGTTATCTCACCGACAAAGAAATAACAGACAAACTGATCCGTGAAGCATATGATCGTCAGGCAAAAGATATCCATGTAGCTCACATTATGGTGCGTACCAATCCAAATGTTCCAAATGATACCATGGCTGGGTATGATAAGATCCGGAAGATCTACAATGATCTTAAAACCGGTCTCACATGGGAAGATGCCACACGCCGTTTTTCAGAAGACAATTCCACAAAAGATATGGCTGGAGATATGGGATATATCACCGCGATCCTGCCCAATGGTTTCTACACATTTGAAACAGCCGCATATGCCACACCCGTTGGAACGTATTCTGCACCGGTTCATACCAGTATAGGATATCATATTATCAAAGTGCTTGACACACGGGAAGCTCGTGGTGAAATGGATGTAGCACACATCCTGCTTCGCGTCAAATCCGATGGCAGCAATGAAAAAGAAGTTAAGACCCGCATTGATGCTTTGTATCAATCTCTTCTGGGCAGTTTGACTTTTGAAGAAGCTGCACGTAAAAATTCAGAGGATAAAGCAACTTCTGATCGAGGAGGATTTATCGGAGTGTTGAATATTAATCAATTTGAAAAATCATTTGAAGATGCAGCGTATGCATTAGCGAAAGATGGCGATATCAGTGCACCTGTCCGTACTCGTCTGGGTTGGCATATCGTCAAACGGATCAAGAAACGCCAGCAGTTAGCATTTGATGCCGTCAAGAAAAAAATCGAAGCACAGATCACCCGCGACGAACGCATTGCATCTGCACGCCAGTCCATGGTCAACCGCATTAAAAAAGAAGCGGGATATAAAGTCAACGATGTTGTATACAACGAATTTGTAACAAAAGCCGGCGATGATCTCCAGACATATCGTTGGCAGGTACCCGAGGTGCCTTCCGCTACCCTGGTCGAATTGGGTGGTGATGTATATACCAACCTGGATTTCGGCAATTATGTAAAAAATAATGCCCGCACCCGCATGGGTGTTGCAAAAGGAACGGCCAACAAAGAAATACTTGATAAAGTCTTCAGTGAATTTGTCAATGAGAAGGCGCTTTATTTCGAAGAAAAAAACCTGGTCAACAAATATCCCGAGTTTAAATCACTGATGCGTGAATACGAAGAAGGTATTCTGCTTTTTGAAGCTACCAAAATCAATGTATGGGACAAAGCCAGTAAAGATTCTACCGGCCTGAAAATATATCATGCTGCTCACCGCAATGATTACATGTGGGAAGAGCGTGTTGAAGTTTCCACGCTGACACTTGATTCTGCTTCCATGAATAAAATGCCCCTAATCAAAAAATGGGCTGCCAAAAAACCACTGAGTGTGGTGGCTGCAAAAGCAACTAAAAAAGGAATCCCGGTTATGATCACAAAACGTATCTACCAGAAGGACGAAGCCTTACCTGCAGGCCTTACATGGACGGCGGGTGTAAAAGCTGATCTGCCTGATGGAAAGGGATTAGTCAGTATCGACCGGATTATTCCGCCGCAGCCAAAATCACTGGAGGAAGCCCGCGGTTATATTATCGCAGATTACCAGGATGAGCTTGAAAAGGAATGGGTAGCATCTCTAGAGAAGAAATATCCTGTCAAGTTGGATGAGAATGTTCTTAAGACACTGATCCGTAAACAATAGATTCAATATTTTTGCCAACAATGTGGTTCAGATCCGTATGGATGTTGATTACAGGTGCGATCCTGGTGCTGGGTGCGTGTGCGAAACCCGGTCCGGAAGAAGAAGAAAAACCTGAACCTATATTGCTTGCACAAGTCTTTGCTTACAGGTTGTATTTTGAAGATATCCGCGATCTGATCCAGGGCTATGCGAATGCAGAGGATAGTATCCAACAGGTGCGAAGCCTGACAGAACATTGGGTCAGAGATCGCCTGATCCTGGTGGAAGCGGAGAAAAATTTTCCAAAGGAAGCAAATTTGAATAAGCTGCTGGAAGATTACAGGCAATCTCTTTTGAGACATTTTTTTGAGCAGGGTACGATCGAGGAACGATTGGATACGATCATCACGGAAAATGACCTGCAGCGATACTATGAAGCCAACAAGGAGCAACATCGCCTGGAGTCTGGCATCCTGAGGGCGTATTATTTTAAGATCAAAAAACCCATTGGCCGAAGTGACAGAATCCTGACATGGTGGAAGACATTTCCGGAAAATCACCTGGAAGATATCATTACGTATACCGCCAAACACGCCAAGACGAATTGGGCAGACTCCAGTCAATGGCATGAGATGCATATGCTCGTCCAGCTTTTTCCGGAGGGGGCACTAAGTCCACAGGCTATTCGTTCTAATCGGGGCATCGTCAGAGAGGATGGAAGTCACTATTACCTGCTGTATCCATTGGAAGTTTATCACGAACACGATATAGCCCCATTGTCAAGAGTGCGTCCACAGGCTGCCAGATATATCATCCATCAGCGTGAGCTCGAACTTCTCGAACGGATCAAAAAGGAAATTTACGACAGAGACATACAAAACGATCAGGTTAAAATCTTTACAGAATGAACAGAATTACATTAATAGCGGCTTTGTTGGTTAGTTTGACAGGATGGAATGTCACTGCACAGGACACCCTCATCCTCGACAAAATCGTCGCCAAGATCGGAGGGGAAGTGATCTTTCATTCTGACGTGGAAGAACAAATGGCAATCATGCGGGATCGGAAACAAAACCCGGGAACAACAGAGCGCTGCCTGGTGCTGGAAAGCCTCATGGCGCAGGGTATGCTCGTCCATTATGCACGTATTGACAGCGTCGAGGTGACAGAGGACGAAGTGAATGCAGAGATTGATCAGCGTATGGATCAGATCCTGTCGATGATGAACAATGATCGGAAGATGTTCCAGGAATTTTATGGGCAGACAGTAAGTGAGATGCGGGAGCAGGTGAAAGATGATATGACACGAAAGCT
>JBBREG010000022.1:0-26376 GCA_038203125.1 Chitinophagales bacterium | reverse complement strand
TCAAAGACCTGATCGAACGCCGTTATCAGGTAGCAAGACCATAACCCCAAAGGGTACAAATCCCTAAAACCGGTGTAGTTCCAAACTGCACCGGTTTTTTTTTTGTTTCAGTCGCATTGCTGTGTTCTTACCTTTGGTTTTATGCTTACATTTTTCGCCCGGCAGATTCTTACCTGGCATCAACGTAATCCCCGCGAACTGCCCTGGTCCTCAGAACAAAAAAGAGAACCATATCACATATGGCTATCTGAAATCATCATGCAACAAACCCGGATCGAACAGGGCAGAAAATATTATCTCCACTTTATTAAAGCCTATCCGTCCGTTCACGATCTCGCTTCTGCACCTCTCGATGATGTCATGAGACATTGGGAAGGTTTGGGATATTATACGCGCGCACGAAATCTTCATCGTGCCGCCCGGATTATTTCTGAGTCGATGAATGGTGTGTTTCCGGAATCGTATGATGGTCTTTTGGCGTTGCCAGGGGTTGGACCCTATTCTGCGGCTGCGATCGCATCCTTTGCCTATAACCTTCCGCACGCAGTCGTAGATGGAAATGTAAAACGTGTCATCGCACGTTTTGTAGGAATTAGGGATTCCATTGATGATACAATTACACATGAGAAAATTCGACAACTGGCTTCAGGCTATATGAAGGGTGCCTCACCTGCATTATTTAATCAGGCTATTATGAACTTTGGTGCCCTGATCTGTAAGCCTTCATTACCACGCTGTGAATTCTGTCCGCTGTCTAAAAAATGCTTTGCATTTCAGCATCATGTGGTTGATGAAATACCACATCGCTCAGAAAAAAAAGCTCCTTCTATTCGATATTTACATCTAGTCCATATCCGCCAGGGCAAGCATACTCTTTTATACAAGCGCGAACAAAAAGATATCTGGCACAGCCTTTATACGCTTCCGTTCATTGAAACAAAAAGTGCGCGAAGTCCCGGACAAAAAAAACTGGCATCTTTTGTTTCCGCACTTCTGGGTAAGAAATTTTTTGAAGTTTCAGCGACAGCGACATTTGCTGCCGAGCAAAAGCTTTCGCACCAGGTGATCAATGCAAGGTTTTATCCCGTTCGGGTAACAAGCAGAAAGAATGTATTGCCCGATGGTTTTGTGTGGGCATCTGAAAAAGAAATTACCGGCGTTGGAAAACCAAAGGTGGTGGGGGACTACCTTATGAAAAATATATCAAACCGTAATCAGGGTTAATTTGATTTGATGAGGCTTCCTTTTACAATCTCGTCTTCCTGCTTCAGCTGGAGCTCTCCATCTTTAACGATATGATTAAGCAGGTTGAGAACATTATTTCCATACATCTGACTGGCATCTTCGACCATATCTTTATCCAGTGACGAATTACCGATGATGGTCACCCCAAATTTTTTAATCGTCTGATCATTTTCTGTTAATGCGCAATTGCCTCCTGTCGAGGCTGCAAGATCAACAATGACAGATCCGTGTCTCATGAGAGAAACTGTGTCTGCCTCTATCAGGATCGGAGCCTTTCTTCCACGTACCTGTGCTGTACAAATAATGACATCGGACTTGGCTGCCCGCGATTGCACTTCGGCCCGCTGACGGTTGAGAAATTCCTCTGATTGTTCTACAGCATATCCTCCCGCACCCTTATCATCTGTCGCGCCTTCAACCTGCACGAATTTGGCACCTAAACTTTCCACCTCTTCTTTGGCTGCCTGGCGCACATCAAATGCTTCAACAACAGCCCCTAGTTTTCTCGAAGTGGCAATTGCCTGCAGCCCTGCCACACCCGCTCCAATTACCAAAACTTTAGCGGGTCGAATACTACCTGCTGAAGTAATCATCATCGGAAAATATCTCGGCAGTTGCAGCGCCGCAGTTAGCACAGCTTTATAGCCGGCAACGGATGCCATTGAAGATAGAACATCCATGGATTGGGCAAGGGTCGTCCTTGGAATCATGTCCATGCTGATAGCACGGAATGGATATTTTGCAAGGTCTTCTAAAACAGTGGCATCCTGATAAGGACGGAATTGTGAGATGACAATTGCGCCTCCATGTACCTGCGCCATATCTTCCTTTGAAGGAGGAAATACGGTAAGAATAATGTCCGCCTCTTTGAGGATTGTTTCTTTGCTCTTAATAAAGGCAAGGCCCTCATACAGGTGGTCATTAAACCCTGCGTTCATTCCCGCACCGGGTTCTACCCACCAGGTGGCATCTTTTACTTTGGATCTTTTAATGTTATCCGGGGTGATCGCCACGCGGGGATCGGATTGTTCCTTGATAATGCCAATCGTCAACGCCATATATAGGTCAGATATAGTGCCGAAAGATAGCTGTAATATTTTCTAAAAAAATCTTCGGCCCTGGGGCTAAAACTTTATGCCATCAGATATGGTATTATGTTCATCTACCTGAAGACGTTACTATTCATTTCTCATCTCAATCTGTTACAATTATGAATACCCCACACACCACCACGGTCCTGATCCACGGTTTCGGCTTCGATCACAGGATCTGGTATCCTGTAGAGCTTGCTTTCGAAGGTCATCATGTTATTTATCTCTCTCTGCCTGGTTTTGCTCTCGAGCGTACAACCGAACCCTACACAATTGCTGACCTCGCTCAAAAATATTGGAGACATATTGCGGATGTTGTAGATGGTCCTGTTCACCTGGTAGGGCATAGCATGGGTGGATATGTGTGCATGGAAATGGTGGCTCAAAAACCTGACAGGGTGGTAAGTATTGCTTTGATCCATAGCCATGTGTTTGCTGATCCATCTGAAAAAAAGGAAGCACGTACTGCAACGATCCGGGAGATCGAAGAAAAAGGACGCGAGCCATTTTTAAATAAATTTATTCCTGGCCTGTTTGGTCATCCTGATTCTTATAAGGAGATCGCACATCACCTGATTGCACGTGCGCTTACATATGAGGACAGCGCATGGATCCATGGTATGACAGCTTTGCGTGACAGGAGTGACCATGCAGAGACTCTAAAAAATATCACTGTGCCTGTTTTAATGCTTATGGGTGAGGCCGATACTGCCGTGAAGCCCGAGCTGGCACACAAACAAGCCCCGTTGTCTGGTCGTGTAACGCTTCACATGTATCCCGGTATTGGTCACCTGGGAATGTATGAAAACACTGCACGCATGATAGAAGATCTTATACGCTTTTATGCTCCATTCGCCTGATGACATTTATTGTTCCGGTAGTAGCGGTGGCGTTCTATAGTTTGTTTATGTATCTCATGCTGCACCGGCATTCCGCGGAAAGTCCATTATATATGTTGTTATGCGTGGCGATGGGAATCGGATCCGCCGCTATCGCATTTGGGTTGGAATTTTTGTGGAATTATTTTCTGGTTACTTTTATCGCCACACATCCTTCACTTATAATAGTGGAGAGCTTCGTCGGAGTTTCATTGATTGAGGAGACCTCTAAATGGGTCTGGTTTGTGCTTTTGATACGACACTGGTCACACTTCGATCGCTATACAGATGGGATTCTATATGGGTGTGGTCTTGCTGCAGGATTTAGCCTTGTGGAAGGTCTCTTATATGGATTTGTCCATTTAGATACCGTTCAGTCTCTGGTCAGAAGTCTGACGGCTGTCCCCGTTCATTTTATGTTTGGAATCATTATGGGCTTTTTATTTAGTCGCTATAAATTTGAATCAGATCGGTTTTATTGGTTTTCACTTTTGATTCCGGTGATCCTCCATGGACTCTATGATTTTTTTATTCTTCAGCAATTTGCTGAGATGCTGATGGGAGCTGCACTTATTGTCTTCGCTGGAAGTCTCTCGCTATCAGTGTGGGTGTGTCGAACAGCTTACCGTGTCGATCGGCGTAACATGACGAATATTTCCTAATACGTCACTTGTGTCGGTCGTGATCACGGCGCGTCTTTTTCTCCAGGTTTTTTTGAAATGCTTCCGTCAGGTTTACATTCATCTGGTTGGACAGACAGATCAATACCCATAGGATGTCCGTCATTTCATCTGCAATTGCTTCTTCAATATTGATTTCCTTCTCTGACGGCTTCATATTTTGATCTCCATATTTCCTCACCACCCATCTGGCTAATTCTCCCACTTCCTCTGTGAGGATTCCGAGATTCGTCAATTCACTAAAGTATCCTCCCCCGTGAGTTCGGATCCATTCATCTACTTTCAGTTGCGCATTTTCCAAAGTCATTAGTTCCTGAGTTTACTATCGATAATGATGGTTACGGGTCCGTCATTGATTAAGCTTACCTGCATATCGGCACCAAAAATTCCGGAGGCGACGGGTTTTCCTGTTATTGATTCCATATAGTGAATAAAGTATTGATACAGTGGAATGGCTTGCTCCGGACGGGCTGCATCAATAAATGAGGGTCTGTTACCTTTTTTAGTACTGGCATGAAGTGTAAACTGGCTTATGACTAATATCTCCCCATCCACTTCGCCAACACATAAATTCATCTTTCCATCCGGATCGCTGAATATTCTCATGGAGCGGATCTTTTCGGTGAGCCATACTACATCTTCCTCTTTGTCTTGATGTTCTATACCTAGTAATATTAATAAACCTCGTCCGATATGTCCGGTGACAATGCTATCCACAGATACATGCGCTGATGATACTCTTTGAATCACAACTCTCATATTTTGACGCTATAACTTATAAACATTATTATACCTCATCACATATAAACAGCAGATCTACAATCATTCTCATTTTTTATTTCTGCACATTTCTGCAGGTAAATTGTAGATGAGGTGTGGGTAAAAAGTTGGTTTTGTGGCTGATTAAAAAAATGGATCTATTTACTCACTACATGAAGATTGTGTAAGGTATGTTTCTAACATATTGAAAAAATTATTATTAAACATTTTTAGTTATTAACAGTCGAACCACAAATCTGAATTATGAGTTTAAACTCCTGAATATTAAATAACTAACATGTTTACAACCTTGTGAGTAATCGTTGAAAAAAACAATCTTTTACATTACCAAGCATTTTCATAAAATGCTTTCCACGTATTAACACCCTTAATGATGATGATAAGGTATTGTAATTATATAATCATATCATCAATATCAGCAATCACTCAGACAAGTCTGAACTCAAGTATATTTGAGCCCAATGAAAAATACACCTACCACCGACCAGAAAGCGATTAGCACCTGGCTTTTAATCGGGGTCATCATGGTTCTGGTGCAGATTATGTTGGGGGGAATTACCAGGTTAACGGGTTCCGGATTGAGTATTACGCGTTGGGATATTGTAACCGGGACATTACCTCCGCTCAATCCTGCGGAGTGGATGGAGGCTTTTAAATTATATAGTCAAACTCCTCAGTATCAACATATTAACGATGGAATAAGCCTCTCCCAATTCAAATTTATCTTTTTTTGGGAATACATTCATCGGTTATGGGCAAGGACAATGGGCTTTGTCTTTATTATTCCTTTTGTTGTTTTTTTGGTTCGTAAATCCTTACCCGGAAAGCTGATTAAAAGACTCATTATAGTTATAAGCCTTGCTGGTCTGGCAGCAATTTTTGGCTGGATAATGGTGGCTTCAGGATTAATTAACCGGCCATGGGTAAACGCCTATAAGCTAACAGTTCACCTTGGATTGGGCATTATGCTTTTTATATACCTATTCTTTACCTGGCTTTCATTTAGAGGTTATAAACAGTATCCACTGAGCTCCAAATTGAAGTCCCTTGTGACAGCACTAATCGTAATTGTAATTTTCCAGATTGCCTTTGGTGGGTTTGTATCAGGTATGAGGTCAGCTCTTAATTATCCTACATGGCCTTTGATGAATGGACAATTGGTTCCGGATATAGTAACAGATACGAGTCATTGGAACATTGAAAACTTACTATTGTATGATCAGTCAGGTTTTATGCCGGCATTGGTGCAGGTTGTTCATAGATATTTAGCGTTTATTATTTTGATACTCATATTTATTTTTGCCTTCCGATGGTACAAAGAGGCCAATATAAGATGGTGATGGATTTCAATCTTGTCTGTTGGCATTATTGTTGTTCAGGTACTACTGGGTATAATGACCCTGATGTTTAGTAAAGGATCAATACCTGTGGGCTTCGGAGCTTTTCACCAGGTTATCGGAATTCTCCTGTTAACTTTCCTTGTATATATTCATCTTATTCTTCGACCCGGAAGAATTTCTTAATATCACGAACCAATTAACGCACTATTCTCCAGCCTTTATGGATATTATTACCAGGCACGAACAGGGTTTTAAATACATCGAGACCGATCCTGATAAGGAGATGACCTTGCTTCTATTGCATGGCTTGTTTGGTGCGCTGAGTAATTTCAAAACGATCATTGACCGTTTTGCCGGTAAAGCAAATGTGGTCGTGCCCTTGCTTCCCATTTTTGAATTGCCCCTAAGAAAGCTTTCTGTCACCGGGTTAGTTGATCATGTTACCCAATTTGTCCAATTTAAAGGATATGATCGTTTAAACCTTGTAGGAAATAGTTTAGGGGGCCATGTTGCGATTCTCTATGCCCTGGCCAAACCGGACTTATTCCGATCGATGACACTTACAGGAAGTTCTGGTCTGTTTGAAGCTCCACTAGGAAGCACGTTCCCTAAACGCGGTAATTATGACTTTGTAAGGATAAAAACTGAATCCACGTTTTATAATCCCCAGGTGGCGACAAAAGACCTGGTGGATGAAGTGTACGATATTGTAAACGACCGGAATAAAGCAATTCGGGTTATTGCCATTGCCAAGTCAGCGCTTAGACATAATATTGGAGAAAGACTCCATTTAATTAAACGGCCATCACTTTTGGTTTGGGGGAAGGATGATACGATCACTCCTGCATTTGTTGGGGAAAAATTTCATGAACTTCTTCCTCAATCCAGGCTTCATTTGTTGGATCATTGCGGCCACGCACCCATGATGGAGCATCCTGAGGAATTTAACACATTTCTCTACTCTTTTCTTGAAGATATTGGTGAAATCAGATAATGTTCCACGTGGAACAATTACTCATTATAAGCATATGTTCCACGTGGAACAGTTAATATGTAGGTATGGTAATTATCGGAAGGACAACATAACAGTAGAATATCTATAAGAAGCATAATGTAAAAGCTATATTATTTCTTTTATAATAATAATTGAGTATATTTTTTTGATAATCAATAAATTAATTTTTTAAAAAGCAACCTCCATGTCCAGCAGGTTTGCAGTGTATATTTGAAATATGAAATGCAACGCCATAAAATTCTTTGTCATCCTCACTGTTTTGTGGTCTACAGGAGGATGTAAAAGAACAGACGCCAAAACAAACGATTCTCTGAATACATCCAAAGATTTCACAATTGAAATATATGATGAGGAAGTCAAAAAACTACTTACGGAACAAACGCCAATAAACACAATAGCAAAAGGATTTACATGGTCCGAAGGAACTCTTTGGTTGCCCGATCAGGACATACTTATTTTTTCAGATGTTCCTGAAAATAAGATCTATCAATGGAGTCCAAGAGAGGGTCTGTCCATTTGGCTTGATTCTTCAGGTTATACCGGACCACAGGAAATACTACGAGAAGGATCCAACGGATTACTATTAAGTCCTGATGGTCAGTTAGTTATATGTCAACATGGCGACCGAAAGGTTGTTATGATGGATGCCCCACTCACCAGCCCAAAGCCAAAATATATCCCTCTGGCCTCAGCATGGAGAGGCAACAAACTGAATAGTCCTAATGATGCCGCCTATTATAACGGAGAGCTATTCTTCACAGACCCACCCTATGGATTGCCGGGCCAGGATGAAGATCCTGAAAAGGAACTTGGGTTTTCGGGCGTCTACCGGGTTGGTAAAAAGGGCGTTGTGGTAAAAATCATCGATGACCTCAAACGTCCCAACGGCATCGCATTTAATCATAAAACCAATATGATGTATATCGCCAATTCAGATCCCGACCGGGCTGTCTGGATTCGGTATGATATTTCGGGTGTCAACAATCCCCAGGCAAGACTACTCTACGATGCAACCGACGAAGTCTCTAAATACAATGGATTACCGGATGGGCTCAAAGTACACCCATCAGGATATGTGTTTGCAACGGGTCCGGGCGGAATATGGGTCTTCTCTCCAACAGATAAATTAAGTGCCCGCATCTTCATTCCCCAGGCGACAGCCAACTGTGCTTTTGATGACACCTACTCAAACCTGTACGTAGCAGCAGACAGTACAGTACTGCAAATTCCGCTTACATCCATCTCAGCCAAATGAGATAAAATATAATCATGATGCATCGTCACCCGGTCAGACCGTTTCATGCGGTAATGCTGCTCTTATTTTTTTTCATTTTCATCTTCAACTCATCAGCTCAATCCGTTGATAAAGTTGAGCCACCAAATTGGTGGACAGGCATGAAAGAACCACACCTTCAATTAATGGTGTATGGAAAGGGCATCGGATCATTGGAAGCCAAAACACAACATCCCGGAGTCAGGATAAAGAAAACATCTTCACCAGGAAGTGAGGATTACCTGTTCATAGATCTTGAAATAAAGAAGAACTGCAAAGCAGGAAATGTGCTTATCCAATTATCGGATGATAGAGGCGGAGTGACTACATTTTCATATCCGCTGCTTAGCAGAACACGTGAGTCAGCAGACCGTGAAGGGTTTACAACAAAAGATGTAATCTACCTGATCACACCCGACAGATTTGCAAACGGAAATGTTGCCAACGATAACATCGAAGGCATGTCTGATGTGACAAACCGAAAAGAACATCTTGGACGACATGGAGGGGACATAGAAGGTATACATCAACAACTGCAGTATATACAGGACCTTGGATGCAGCGCCATGTGGCTCAATCCGGTTCTTGAAAATAAGATGCCCAGGCATTCGTACCACGGATATGCAATTACAGATTTTTATAAAGTAGATGCGCGTTTCGGTAGCAATGAATCATTCAGTACATTATCAAAAGATGCAGCTGCCAAGCATATAAAAATGATCATGGATATGGTTGCAAATCACTGCGGCCTGCAGCATCCCTGGATCGCGAATCCACCAACACAAGATTGGATCAATTATTATCAACAGCCATTTCAACAGACGAATCATCGTAAAACGATCTCGATGGATCCGTACGTGTCTGATGCAGACAAGTTGGTCCTTACAGATGGGTGGTTTGTTGCCACGATGCCGGATCTCAACACACGTAATCCGTACATGCAGCGATACCTGATCCAGAATGCGATCTGGTGGATAGAATATGCGTATCTGTCCGGTATCCGGATGGATACATATCTATATCCCGACGAACAATTTATGAGTGATTGGGCGAAAGCGATTATGAATGAATATCCACGCTTCAATATTAGTGGTGAGGTGTGGCACGACAATCCTTCGATTGTAGCATACTGGCAAAAGGGCAAAGTGAACCCCAACGGATATCAATCCAACCTCCCCTCATTATTTGATTTCCCGATGCAAGCGGCCCTGCGAAGTGCGCTCACGAAACCAGAAAGCTGGAATAGTGGATGGATTGAATTATATGATGTCCTTGCACAGGACGCCCTATATCCGGATCCGCAAAATCTCGTTGTATTTGCAGACAATCATGACATGAGCCGGATCTATTCGCAGCTTGGAAATGACTATCCAAAGTTTGCCATGGCCATGGCATATACGCTCACTGTGCGCGGCATTCCTCAGATCTATTATGGCACGGAAATACTGCTTGAAAACAAGGGTAACAACGACAATGAACACGGTGTCATACGTGCGGACTTTCCGGGAGGATGGAGTGAGGATCCGATAAATGCATTTGAAGACGCAGGACTAACACAACGTCAGCTTACAGCGAAGAATCTTGTGCGAAGCCTGATTCACTGGCGAAACAAAAACCAGGTTATTCATAGCGGACGCACCATCCATTACACACCCGAAAATGGCGTTTACGTATACGGACGATACAATGATGAAAAAAGGGTCATGGTGATTTTGAATAAAAACGAAAAGCCAGTTACATTACTGATGAATCGATTCGCCGAGTTTCTTGCCGGTGCCACTACAGGAACAGAAGTTCTTACAGGCCATAAAATCGATTTGTCAAAGGATATCATACTGGATGAAGCTGGTCCCCGAGTTATTGAGATATCAGGTGGAATACGAAACAAATAAGAACGGGAGTTTATAAAATAGTTCAGGGAGGCTAACCTCCCTGTCTATGGTTGCCAGAGGGGCAACCAACCCACATAAACCCCATATTGTGAACCGGAATACGCCGGCTATTATTCATTTAAAAGAACCCACACCACAGAATATCGTGAACAAGGAGGGGGCAGCAATAATGTGGAAAGCTTCCACAAAAACAGAAATGCAATGAACGGTGAATTTAATAATCATTTTGTAAAGTACCTGTCATACCAGAATATTATTTAAAACAATTTTCAACAAACCCAATAAACCCTTTTAATAACGGCAATAAACCCAATTATAAATGATGGCACCGATAAAAAAATCAGGAATAGAAACGGCCAATTTTGATCCTTCTGTACAACCGGGACAGGACTTTTACAACTTTGTCAATGGAGGATGGATGTCCCGAACGGAAATACCAGCAGACCGCAGCTCCTGGGGTAGCTTTCATGAACTTTCCAAAGAAACAGATAAAAAAGTCCTTGCCATCCTTAAAGAGGAACTGACCGAGCAGGGACCATCATCCAATATTGCCGGCAGACTCTACGAATCCGGTATGGATCTGTCACGTATCGAACAGAACAAGCTTAAGAGCCTGGACGTGTTCTTTTCAATGATCAGGGAACTCGATACAGTGAGTCTGTCCAAAATGACCGGGACACTTACAACACATGGCCTGGGTGCATTCATTCATTTTAGCGTACACCCGGATCTGGGCGATAGCAAGAAATATGCAGCCTATCTGGAACCCGGCAGCACAGGTCTTCCGGAACGCGATTTTTATTTAGACCAGGATGAAAAGGCAATAGAGATCCGCATAAAGTATATTGACTATATCTGTAAGCTTCTTATCGAGGAAGCATCTTATAGTGACAGTAACGCAAGAGACGCCGCAGACCAAATCTTTTTACTGGAAAAAGATCTTGTAGCCAACATGATGTCCAAGGAAGACCGGCGACAGCTTGAAAAAATATACAATCCCATGATGATGGTGGATATTAAAGAACGATATCCTCAATGGAATTGGGAGGAATATTTTCAATCATTAGGTGTAGACACACCATCACAAATGATCGTTACAGATCCTGCCTATTTCGATTTTTTCAGTTCCACGATACAATCTATTCCGGTTTCGTTACTTCAGCACTATCTTACATTCCTGCTGATCCATCACGCAGCACCATATGCACACGGCCGGTTGGAGCAAACACACTTTGATTTTTTTTCGAAGACACTTGATGGTGTTGATGTAATGCGTCCCAGGGAAGAGCGGCTGATCAAAACGATCAATGCATTATTGGGCGAGGCACTTGGACAGTTATTTGTATCAAAGCATTTTCCATCACATGCAAAAGCTACAGCTCTTGAAATGGTGGACGACATTGTAGATGCGTTTACGAAAAGAATATTGGAGCTCGACTGGATGAGTGCGCCCACCAGGTCATATGCACTTCAAAAACTTCAGTCATTTAAAGTAAAGATTGGATATCCTGATAAGTGGAAAGATTATGCAGGTCTTCTCATACGCTCCGGCGATAACAGTAATTATTTAGAAAACATTCTCAATGCAGTAGTCTGGAAATACAGGCTTGATTCAAAAAAAATAGGAACAGAGGTAGATCGTGATGAATGGTTTATGGCGCCTCAGGTGGTGAATGCATATTACAATCCCATGTTCAACGAAATTGTTTTTCCTGCCGCCATACTTCAGCCGCCATTTTTTAATTGGGAGGCAGATGCGGCCGCTAACTATGGAGGTATAGGGGCTGTCATCGGACACGAAATCACACACGGCTTCGATGACCAGGGAAGCCGGTTTGATAAAGAAGGAAATTATAAAGAGTGGTGGACCAAAGAAGACAGAGATCTCTTCGGGGAACACACGCAACAATTAGTCGAACAATTTGATGCCTATAAGCCGTTCGAAGATCTGCCCTTAAATGGTACGTTCACGTTGGGAGAAAATATCGCAGATCTGGGTGGACTAAGTGTGGCCTATGATGCACTTCAAAAATATTACCTGCGCCATGGTGGACCCGTCGACATGGAAGGCTTTTCAGCAGACCAGCGATTTTTTATTTCCTGGGCGACTGTCTGGCGCACCAAGACGAGGCCCGAAGCCCTTCGAACACAAATTAAAACTGACCCACACCCACCCGGAATGTTCCGTGCGGTAGCAGCGCCTTCCAATATGGATAGCTTCTATAACGCCTTTGAAATACATCCGGACAGCCCCTGGTACCGTGATGAGGAAAAAAGAATAAAAATCTGGTAAAAAAAGTGCCTTTGGACGGGTACATTTTACCCTGCTCGATACATATACTGATTGAACAAACTTTTCAATCATGGTTATCGATAAAAAATACTGTAAAGTCTGCCGGGATGAAATTCATGGGCGTAGCGACAAACAATATTGTTCCGACTATTGTCGTGCCCAGTATTTCAACAAGCAGCATGCTGAGTTCAGCAATTTTATACGTCGGGTGAATTACACGATCCGTAAAAACCGAACCATTCTTTACGGCCTTAATCCCAAGGGAAAATCAAAAGCCCACCGAATGCAACTCATTGATGCCGGCCTGAATTTCGATTACTTCACCAATGTGTATCGAACTCAATCCGGTAAGACGTATTACTTCTGTTATGACCAGGGATATGTTGAACTTGAGGATGATTATTATGCCCTGGTGATCAGGGAAGATTATGTTGGCTGAGCTGGCGCCGCGAGTCTGGCCAGGGTGATAAACTGATCTACAGTTAATTGTTCAGGACGGAGATCCACCACCTGTAGTTCTCTGAGCGTTTCTTCGGGGATCAGGTCTTTTAATGTATTCCTGATTTTTTTTCGGCGTTGGCTGAAGGCAATTTTCACCACCCTTCGTAAATGCTGAAAAGGCAAGTCCTCAATTTCTGTTCTATAGCGGGTCAGGGAGATCACGCTGCTTTGCACCTTTGGCGGGGGATTAAATGATCCGGGTTTTACAGCGAATAAAAACTCAGGCCGGTAATATGCCTGGACGAGCACCGAGATCACACCAAACTCTTTACTACCCGGTGGAGAGCAGATCCTGGAAGCCATTTCGCGTTGAAACATACCTGCCATGAAGGGTACTCTGGTCCGATATTGGAGGCATAAAAAGACAATCTGGCTCGAGATATTGTAGGGAAAATTACCCACCACAATAAAATTGGTATCAGGACCCAGGATGTCATCTATCCGGACAGAGAGAATATCACCCTGCACTATATGAAGCGGCGTATTGGTAAATGTTTTTTGAAGAATAGGGATCATATCCCGATCCAGCTCTACAGCATACAAGGGGAGCGGCTGCCGAAGCAGATATTGAGTAAGAATTCCCTTGCCAGGCCCTACCTCAATAATGGCTTCAACACCTTCAGGCTGTAAAGCATCAGCAAGTTTCTCTGCAATGGATTCCTGGACAAGAAAGTGTTGACCAAATGCTTTTTTGGCGCGCATGATAAACGAAGATAGTAATGTCACACCATGATGGACGAGACACCCTAATGCGAAGGGTCGTCAGCCATGCCGGTATTTTTAAATAGAAAGAAAGGACCAATACTTTTTTGATATTGAAATCCGTGTTGATACATACCGGTTGTATCCTGAAGTTCCACATAGTAGTACTGTTTCGAAGTGTCAATGATCAATGGTCGCTGATACGGCAGATCGGAAAACGGAAGCGGAACTGTTTCTTTATAAAAGGTAAGCGCAGGATTAAAAATCCAGGAAGTAGCGAGGTGAACCGAATCGGATTTACTTCCCTCTGGTAGAATCGTGGAAAGCAGTTCGGGATAATATGCGTCGTAATACCACTCACGCACATGTCTGATCTCCAAAACGCGGGAGGTATGAATCAACAAAAGAACTATAATAACACCAGCCCCAAAGAAACGCAGCCGGTGATGACCGGTACAGGCAAAACCCAAAGACACAGCTCCAAACAATATTGGAATCAGGTAAATTGATTTACGACTAATCGGTGTATGTGATCCCGTAAACAATTGCTGCAAGACAATCATTAAAATATTTGCAAACAATAATGTGGTTACCAACACAAACGGTCGGCTGTCAGAAGGTTTTCTAAGTAGCACCTGCACCAAAAAAACCAGTACAAGTAAAAGGAAAAAAACAAGAAGCACCTGTGATGTCAGCGGGCCGATATAATTATGGCCGTACATGATCACGTGCATGAGATTCACGCCAGTATGATATACATCTTCTGCGCCCTGTGTAAACTCGCCAGAAGCGGAAAGAGTACGCACGGGAAGACGTAATAAAAGGAATAAGACAAGTGCACTGATCGCCCAGTATAGACCATGGCGTAAAAGCAAATTTGTTTTTCTGGTTACAACCATCTGAATGAGCCAGACCAGGCCTACAGACAAATACGCCAGCAACGCCGTGAAATTTCCAAGTATCGCAAGAAATAGGGATGTTATGCAGACTAACAACCACCGGACACTCCATCGCTCAGCGTACCGGATCAACGCATACATACCCCAGATCACGCCACACGTCATGATCCCATATCCGCGGGCAAGGGAGAAAAAGTCAAGGAGATATACATGACCGCACAACAGTAGAAAACCCAGGAGCTGAAGAATGAATGTCTTCATATACCGGCTGCATAAAAGTGCAGCACAAAGAAGATATCCCCATCCAGCCAAAACATTTGGAATTCGGAGCGCCCATGGATCATTGCCAAAAAGGGACTCGCACCACTGAAACAAAAGGGTATTCAGCCAGTGATTATTGGCAGTACCCCAACACTTGGGATCAGAGAAGCAAGACCATATGGGTGTAGTGTGATAATTAAGCCACGAACTTGCTTCATCATGTGTCATCGGGATGACAAAAGCACGATAGGTGATCAGTGTACCAAAGATCAGTACACACAACACAAGGGGCAAATTGATTTTCACGAAGGCAAATTACTCAAAGGATTAAAATACATCCTCCCTTCTCGCCATATTAAGTCGTACACCAGCCTGAAATAAATTTGTGTTCAGGTTGCGTTCGGCAAGACCACTCTTTTTACTTCGGTAGATATATTGAAGATCGGCGAACAACCCCGGGGATATTTCATACTGAATAGCGGATGACCAATAAAGAATATCGGTCGCGATACCCTGGCCAATCGTATGACCATAATCTGCCTGGCGCAGAACATTGGGCACGATGATATTACCTCCCTGGGAGATGCTGTCAAGAGCGTCTTCACCTTTTGTGATGATATAAATGCTGCTTTGGATGTTCAACGCAGGCGAAACCCGATAGCGTATAGAACCAACCCATTCATTAAAGTTGGCACCCAGCGGATGTGCCAAAGCCTGTTTGTAGTGTGAATAATTTGCATTGGCATCGTAGTGTGAATAAGTGAACGGCCTCACCTGGTTCCACTCCACCTGCAGATCAAGATGATCAATGCCCGCCGCATTAATATATTTTCCACCCAGCTGGTGACCGAATTTATTACCCCACCAATCCATGTTGCCATTGAGGATCTCTTTGATCAGGATGTCATCCAGGACGAACTGGCCGTACAGGGAAAATTTCTTTTTGATATCCCATCGCGCAGTAAGTCCCAGCATCACATTATCCGGACTACCAATAGATCCTTCGACAGTTCTGTATAGGATGACCGGGTTTAAATATTGTAATTCAAACTGATGATTGGGCCGATTAAATATGACAGTTTCAAAAAGACCTAAGGTGATATTGCGACCAGCTTTGTAGCTGAGATAATGTGCCGCCATATATTTTTTGGGGACCGCCGAATTTGTACCCAGCACACTATTAAAATCATCTGCCGCCAGTTCCGCAAAAATATTCTGATAATGAAGTTTCCAAATTCGTGTATTTACTTTTAAAGAGAAAAAAGGTGTTGAGAAATCAGATAAAAAAAGCGACCGGATACCATCCCCGATAAAATGTTGATTATGTCCGAGCTGAATACCCACATATTTTCCAACATTAAATCCGACATACGCATTGGCCAGTAAAAAATCACGACCCTGTGTAAAATTCAAAAAAGCACTTTGGTATAACTTAAAGAGTCCGGCACCCGGCACCACCCCAGTCTCATCGGTATATTGATTGATGAAATTCACATATCGCACCTGGCTGTCATAGATACTTGTTTGGAAAAACAAATTTTTACCTACGCCACCCCGCAAGCTGATACCTCGTTGATTGATAAAGGTGGTTACCCCCTCTTCGGTTTCACGGCCCACACTAAAGCGAATAAGTGGATTGACCCGGAGATAAAAATCAGGCACATCTACCTGATAGAAATGAGCAGGTGTTTTGTAAAATGTTTTGAAGAGTGGATGTTTACTGTATCTATAGTAAGTTCCAGAAGCAGTATCGGCAACCGAATAAAAAGTACGTGACGAGTCTGAATAGATTTTCACAGGCTCAGTGACGCGTTCGGTAATAAATTCATTGTTCTGATCGAAAATCGTTTGAATATCATGTTGACGAATCCGGTCAAGGCCTGCCTGCGCACTATATTTTTCAGCAAGCGCAACAAGGTCGTATCGCAAATATGGAAATAATGAAGAATGGAACTGTGGCATTTCACCGCCCAATTCAAGCAACATTCTATCATATACATAACGTGCCTCATGGTCCATTTCGGACAATACATTTTGTGCCGAGGAATAAAACGGCATCAGCATTGTCAAAAAACAAACAAGTATAATATTGCGGAGTAGGCGTGGTGGCATAGTTATCGTTTGAAGTTTAAAAGCCAGTCCTTTACATCTTCATCAAAGGATGTTGGCTCTTCTCCCATAAACTGGACAGCAACGGGAAGAATATATATAGGAAGGTTCAGGCGGAGCAAAAGTTCACGATGTGAATCCAGACGCATCGCATCTTTTTCAGTAGTGAGGAGAATTCGTTGATTTCCCTCCTGCATGTTTTTATAATAGCGCTCAATATTGCCAATGTCAAAGTTGGAAAAAAGATGATGATCATTGTACTCAAGTAGCTGAACACGCCCGGCTTTTGATTCGACATACTCCATGAGGTATTCTGTTCCTGCAATTGCAACTACAAGAAGCACATCAACATCTTCGGTGAGAATTAATCTCCCGGCACTTTGATACATCCTGTACGGATTGCCATATATATACCGGCTAAAATAAATTCGCTGATCTTTTCTCTTGCGCACTTCTGCTTCAAGCGTTTTCATTTCCAGAGCACTAAGTGTTTCCGGACATTTGGTAATGATGATGATATCAGCGCGTTCTGCCGCATTTCTCCATTCACGGAGACGCCCGACAGGCAACAACCAGTCACGAGTAAAGAGACTGTTGTATTCGGTCAACAAAATGTTCAGACCTGGATTGATCTCACGATGCTGAAAACCATCATCAAGCAAAACCACCTGCACATCCGGTGCCGTGCGAAGTAATTGGGGCAGCGCGAGACTTCGACTCTCGGCAACGGCAACATTTACATGCGGAAATTTGCGTTTGAATTGTAAGGGCTCATCACCAGCACGAGAAGCGTCATCCGATGGCTGCACCTCCAGGTATCCGGTTGTCTTGCGCCGATACCCGCGACTTAAGATCCCAATACGGAGATATTCGTGCAACAGGCGCACCAGATATTCTGTGTGAGGCGTCTTTCCTGTTCCACCAACTGTCAGATTACCAATGCTGATCACAGGCAAACCAAAGGACACGCCTTTCATTAGGCCTGATGCGTAGAGTCCGTTGTGAATTAAGACACCTAACCCGTAAAGTAATGCGAGGGGAGATAAAATAATTTTCAAAATCCACTGGTCAACCATAGGGTCAGTCTTAGACGCAGGTAAAAGTAAGGCGGGCGGATGGCATTTATCCAGGCACTATTTCTGGGCACGCTGAACCAGGTAAAAAGCGAGTGTGCCAAAGATCACATTCGGCAACCACATGGCCAGCATGGGGGGTACATTCAGATTCGTAGAAAAAGCAACAGCAAATTTTGTGAGGAAAACAAATAAAGCACCGAGCAAAACACCGGTAGCCAAATGAAGCCCCATGCCACCCCGTTGTTTTCGGGATGCAATGCTCGCGCCAATGACAGATAAAATGATAATCGAAAAAGGCTCTGCCCAGCGCCGATGGAATTCTGATTGCATAAGCTTCGATGTACCCACACCACGTTCTTTTTCATACTTGATAAAGTCGAGCAGTTCCCTGGAGGTCATCATTTCCTTGTCATTGATAAAATAGACAAAGTCGGATGGGTACAATGCGAAGGTTGTGTCAAGCTGCATATTACGTTTCGAGATGTAATGTTCTTTGCCATCATTCCAGTGTCGTATCTCATAATCTTTCAAACGCCACTGACCGGTTTCTTTCAGGTATTCAAATGTTTTTGCTTTGAGCAGATATACCAGCTGCAGGTTGTCATATTGTTCAAGACGAAAGCCGGTACCGGAACTATCATTCCGATGATACGCGCCAATAAAAACTTTTGTTTCGGGTTCGATAAAAAGATGAATGTTATTGCTTTTGACACGCAGATTGCCAGGGAAAATGTAGGTATTTTCAAAAGCAAGTTTCTGCTTATTGCCATTTGGAAAAAAGTAGTGATTACCGATGAGATAGATCACTGCGAGGAGGGAGGCAGAAATAATATACGGACGCAAAAACCGATAATAACTCATGCCTGCATTCAGAATGGCCACGACTTCGGTGTCCCGCGCCATGCGCGATGTAAAAAAAACAACAGCCACAAGTGAAAAGATGGGCCATAACAATCCATTGATGTGGGGAATGAAATTGAGATAATAATCAAATAGGACTTCACGACCCTTCACCCGGCTGTCAATAAATTTTTCAATATGCTCACTAAAATCAATCGTCACCGCGATGATTGAAAACAGTAAGGCCGTAAAGAAAAACGTACTTAAGTATTTACGGATAATATATTTTTCAATCGTCAGCAATCGGGGCGTATATTTTTTTAGCCTGACAAACATAATCTATAATCAGCGCACGGCCAGACTCGTTATCAACAGATCAGGACAATGTAAATAACGCAAATCAGGTAAGTTTATTAACAATCAGTTAAAAGCCAGACCCTACCGGTGGGCTTCCGGGATTGTAAAATTGAGCTACCTTGCCATAGAAACACCGTGTACCCTATGACCGAAGCCGGGCAACTCAGTATGGAAAAACTTCAGCAGGAGCTCAGCCTTAAGCAGCTGCAGATCAACAGCCTGCTGACCATCACCCAGGCCATCAATGATAATGTCGCCGCCCCGGAATTATATAATATGTATAAGTCCTTCATCGGCTGGGAAATGGGCATCAAACGAATGGCACTTTTTTTCCGGCAGGATGAAGAGTGGCAGTGCGTGACACATTTCAATGCTGACCTCCTGGCGACACATGAGGACATTGGTTCTGCACTAAAGAAGTTTACCAAAACACAACGGATTTCAAAATCGGATCCGGAAGTTTTTCAGGGTTTTGATCTGATCATCCCGGTCTATCATAAAAAAATTCCTATCGCTTTTGCATTGATCGGTGGTATCAAGCCCGATGCGGACGATTATACACGTATTCAGTTTATCACCACATTCACCAATATTATTGGTGTCGCTATAGAAAACAAGCGACTGTTTAAAAAACAAATCGAGCAGGAGCGTTATGACCGCGACATGGAACTTGCCAGTCACGTGCAAAAGATGCTGATCCCCGATCACCTCCCGAGCAGCAAGTTTTTTCAGATGGCCAGTTTTTATAAACCGCACTTTACGGTCGGGGGAGACTATTTTGATTTTATCCAGTATGATGATCGTAGGGTTGCGTTTTGTATTGCAGACATTAGCGGTAAGGGCGTATCTGCTGCCATCCTGATGGCCAACTTTCAGGCGATCCTGCAGAGCCTGATCTATCAATACAGGGACCTGGAAACATTTGTCTATGCTTTAAATCAGGCTGTTTACAGGATTACACGGAGCGATAGATTTATTACCCTATTCATCGGCGAACTGAATCTTCGTAATAACACGCTGGAGTATATTAATGCCGGGCACTTTCCGCCGTATCTGCTACAGAACGGAGAAATCACCCGACTTGAAAGTGGGTGTACTATTATCGGTGCACTTGAGACCCTGCCCGACATTAAAATGGGACAGATCAAACTTACACACTCCGGTACCATCTTCGCCTGCACGGATGGATTGACCGATGTGACGAATGATGAGGGTGTATATTTTGATGATGTTTATATCGAAGCGGTGTTAAAAAGTTCGGCTGGTTTTTCGACAGCGGGCCAATTAAATGAAGCGCTGATGAGTGAGGTGGATGTATTCAGAGGCACCTGCCCCTATCCGGATGATATCGCCATGCTGACCTGTAATTACACTGTATGATCCTTGGGGTGTTGTTACCTCCCCAGCATCCTGACAACGATCCGCTTTGGATACTCCATCTTTCGTAAAATTCCTTATCATTACAGCCAACAGCGACAGGGCTCTACATGAGAAATAAGACGACGGCGGGTTTATTTGCATTATTCCTGGGTTGGGCAGGTATTCACCGGTTTTACCTGGGCCAGGTTGGGCTTGGGATTTTTTACTTCTTCATGATGTTTTTTGGCGTCTCATTCGTATTGGGACTCATCGATGCCATTATGTTTTTCATGATGGATGAGCAACAATTCAATGCCAAATACAACTCCAAGGATTACCAGGGACGCGACAGCAATGGGGCACAACGGAAACAATACGGCCCTCCCCCCACGCCACGTGATCGTGTACAGCAACATCCCCGCAATCCACAAAGTAATCGGGAGATCCAAAACCCGTATAAGATCAATGGAATAAAGAAGTATAAGGAGTTTGACCTGGAAGGCGCGATAGAAGATTTTAAAAAAGGACTGGAGATCCACCCCAAGGATATTAGCCTTCATTTCAACATTGCATGTGCTTATTCGTTAACTGAACAGGTTGATAAAGCATACGCCCATCTTGACAAGGCCGTTGGATTCGGATTTACAGATTTTGAAAAAATAAAAACCCATGACGACCTCGCCTACGTAAGGATACAGGAACGGTTTGAAGATTTTCAAAATAATGGGTACCGTATGAAAACAGGGACCCTATCCGAAAGTGAAACACCGGAAATACCGCGCGAAAAGGGGGTGCCGCAGGATGATGTCTTATTGGCCCAACTCAAGCGCCTCGCAGAACTGAGGGACAGGGGATTACTGTCCGAACAGGAGTTTATCATTGAAAAAAAGAAGCTGACACGTTAATTATTTACTAATCAACGCCACAATTGGCACAATCTTTCGTCTTATACACGTATACAAGCTACATCCATGATCGCTCACGACCTCATATCTCAACTCATCCACCCGCTTCGGACCTCCGATACCGGTGAGCAGGCGTTGACATACATGCAGGTCTACCACCTCAAGCATCTGCCGATCGTCAATAATGAACAACTGTTGGGCACCATTTCGGAAGATGATGTCACCATTAATACACTGGAAGAACCAATAGGATCTTACAATCTGAGCCTTAACCGAGCCTTTGCTCATGGTGATGATCACCTCTTTGAAGTGATGGGCATCATGGCAGACCACAAGCTGAGCGCCATTCCCGTAGTAGATCATCAGGATAATTACCTGGGATTGATCACACTCGAAGATCTGATCCAGTTTTATGCTCGCAGCTTTTCATTCTCCGAGCCGGGTGGCATTATTGTGCTTGAGATCGATAAGCCACAATATAGCCTGTCTGAGATATCCAGGATCATTGAAAGCGAAAATGCATCCGTGTTGAGCAGCTTCCTCACCCATGATGACAAATCGCAACGAATCTACGTGACCCTTAAAACGAATCAGGTCGATACACAACACATTGAAGCGACACTCCTGAGGTTTGGGTATGTTATCAAAGCAACATTTTCAGAAGAGGGATATTTTGAGAGTCTGCAGGAAAATTATGATGCCTTCCTGCACTACCTCAACGTCTGATGTTGATTTCCAAAATTTGCTTTTCATTATTTGTTGCCGGAATTTTTCTGTTGTCAAATCGTGCAATAGGTCAAAGTGTCGTCGTAGAAAAAATTGAGATCTACGGTCTGAAGCGTACGAAAGAATTGATCATTCATCGCGAGCTTACATTTGAAGTTGGAGACTCACTTGTGCAGACAGACCTGGGAGTGATCATCGAACGAAATCAAAACAACCTGCTCAACATTGGCCTCTTCAACGAAGTAGAGATCAATGTCTCAGAGTGGAATACAGAAACACATCAAATAGAAATCGTCGTCGAGGTTCGTGAGTCATGGTATATCTATGCCGTACCAATCCTCGATATCGCGGACCGTAATTTTAATGTGTGGTGGACTGAGCACAATCATAGTCTCTCACGCCTGAATCTCGGGGGTCAATTAGACTTCCTCAACTTTACAGGACGTAATGACAAACTAAAAGCACAGATACAGGTTGGGTATACATCCAAACAGGAAATAGAGTACAGGTTTCCGTATTTCAACCGGGATCAAAGCTTAGGACTTACGATGGGGTTCCTGCACACGGGAAACAAAGAGATCAATTACAATTCAGCATTCAACAAAGATCTTTTTATTAAAATTGATGAACGCCAACTCTTTGAAAAGTATCGGGGAAAAGTAAAAATACAGTTCAGGCCCACACATTATTTACGACAGGAATTAGAACTTACGTATGAGTCCATAGAAGTTGATGAAGATGTGATCAGAGATTATAATCCTCGATATTTCCGAAATGGTGAGCGTAAAAGTTCAGCGCTCATCGCTCGCTATGCGTATGAGTATGATGACAGAGACATACGCATTTTTCCGACCGATGGCGTAAAAGGTGTATTTGAAGTGGAGAAAATTGGTTGGGGGCAAGGCGATGATGAAAATCAACTTACTTCAGCGATATCGATGGAATGGAATCATTCGATTTCCAATAAGTTTTTACACCGCGTCAGTGGGATCGGTCGATATAGTCTGAGCAGAGCACAACCATCGTATGATCGGTATTCTGCCCTTGGATCCGGACAAAAGTTTGTGCGCGGGTATGAGTTATATGTTATCGATGGTCTTGATTTTTTATTGGGTAAATATCAAATATCCTATAAGCTTCTCGATACCGATGTCAGGTGGAATCGGTTGGTTCCGATCGAAGAATTTCGCAAGATGGCCGTTCGCATGTACCTGTCGTTGCATCTGGAATCCGGATTTGTGAATGATCCATTTACTGCAGAAACAAATCCATTAGCTAACCGGTTGCTCGTGGGTACCGGCGCAGGTCTGAATGTGCTGTTGTATAATAATTTCCTCATCCAGTTTAACGTGAACAGGAACGACCTGGGCGAAGTAGGTTTTTTTATACACAACCAGACCAGCTTCTAGCAACCTTCAAGTATGCTACATACTTCTTGTGCCTTCGTGTTGAATGCCACCCACATACGTGGTGGATTCCATTCGATGCATATCGTACACATCTTTCATTCCTTTAGCTACTTCATCAGCAAGTGATCTTTCTGCACACAGTGCAAAAATGGCGGGACCTGCACCGCTGATGCTGCACCCTAACGCACCCAATGACATTGCTTTTTCTTTGACGGCATCGAAATGAGGAATCAGATGTTTTCGTTGTGGTTCTATAATATGATCTTCAAGAGATCGGCTGATAAGATTTAAATCTCCCATCTGCATACCGATGACAAGCGCCCCCAGGTTGGCTGCCTGCCGTACCATATCATGCAGCGGAACAGTGGGATGAAGAATATCGCGTGCAGTTTTTGTTTTGATTGAAATGAGCGGCAGCAGGATGACCATATACAATCCTTTGGGCGTGTAGACCCTATGAAAATCAAATGTGTCAATATCCCGTATCAGGACAAGTCCGCCCATCATTGCGGGCACCACATTATCTCCGTGACGTGATCCACTGGCATATACTTCACCTTCCATGGCAAAAGGGATCAATGCGCGTTTGTCAAGCGGATGATCCAGCATTTCATTTACGAGGAACGCCGCCGCGGTAGCACTGGATGCACTGCTACCCAGTCCGCTGCCTCCCTGTATGTGTTTATGAATTTTCAATTCAAGTCCGCGTCTCTCTTCTCCCAGGTGTTTTAAAAGAGCAGTTGCAGTGATGGACGCAATATTTTTATCTGAATCTCTGGGAATATCCTTTTTGTGTCCGGATAGTTCTGTAATCCGTACACCAGGGGTATCAGACCAACGACCGATGATCTCATCGGATATGACATCGATCGCCATGCCCAGTGTATCAAAGCCACAAGCGAGGTTGGATACGGAGGCGGGAGCGACGACTTTAAGACCGGTTTTGATGATGTGGTTTGTTTGTGAGGTGGTAAAAATAGGAAAACGTCAGTGGTGAGGTTTGCCCTCGTTTACCTCGGCTGGCGCCTGGTAAACGGTCCCTGCGTTCTCCATTCGCTTGTTTCTTCGAAACGTTGCTATTGCGAATGATGCTGAGCTGTAGCAAAAGGATGCGTGGTGCAGGTCGAAGCACGCCGGGAGTGTTTTAAAAAAGCATGTGGTTTTGCTCCGTGTCTTTCTTGCGCATGATGCTGAGCTGTAGCAAAAGGATGCGTGGTGCAGGTCGAAGAACGCCGGGAATGTTACGAATCTAACAAGAGTAAATTTTTTTCGAAAGTACCCGGCGTTTTTCATCGTTAGTTCCGCAGGAACAGGAGGTGAAAACGCAGGGACCGTTTTTTGCGGAGCATAAAAAACGAGGGCAAATCAATCGTCAGCCTGAATATTAATTCGTTACTCTTTAGTTTTGCTCTGCATCCTGCGCCGAACCACTCGTTGTTCTCCGTGTTCTCCGTGGAACCGCACCGTGTTCTCTGTGTCAAAAATCGTGAATATCTTCACGCCACAAAAAAACCAACTGCATGGAAAGGGTACTCGACAAATGGTTTAGTCCATCCCTCAACAAAGAAATGGAAATCGCTGTCTACGGCCATTTCGGATTTGCCCTCTTGCTGATTCCCACTGCAGCGGCTGATTACCTGGAATATGAGCGTTTCCTGTTGCTGGATGTGATCCAGCCCTACATCGATGCAGGCAAAGTGAAAGTGTTTTCAATTAACAGTATCAATTCGGAGAGCTGGCTCAACAACAAGATGCATCCGCGGCACAAGGCGATACGCCACCAGCAGTTTAACCAGTATGTCGCGCGGGAAGTCGTCCCCTATATCAAAAACAACACCAGTGAAGACACAGGCATCATTACCTGTGGCGCCTCTCTGGGAGCATTGCATGCGGCCAATATGTATTTCCGCAGGCCGGATCTGTTCGCAGGCACCATTGCTATGAGCGGGGTGTATGATTTGACTTCTTATACGGATGGGTACTTTGATGAAGATGTATATTTCAACAGCCCGATGCACTATCTCGAGCATCTTAATGATGATTATTACCTGCCCAAACTACAACGCTCTAATCATGTCCACATCCTGACAGGGTCCGGTGATTATGAGAGTCCTGAGGCGTCACGGACCTTCTCGGCATTACTGGATTATAAGGGCATCCCGCACGAACTGGATGTATGGGGACCCGATATGCCCCATGACTGGCCGACCTGGCGGGCGATGATGCCCTATTACCTTGAATCCCGATTTTAGAATGAATGTAATATCCTGCTGCCCATTTGTTATTTTTGCGGGGTGAAAGTGAAGGCTACCCCGCCATCGACTCACAGCACCGCATAGCGCATATTCACCCAACCGGAATTGATGAACCTTTGAGGATGACTTGTTCATTTTCAGGAGATTTGTAATTAAGTTTCGTACATCCCTGATAATGAATACTTTTTAAATTAAAAATTAATTCCATATGAATGTCTGGATCAAGACGATCTGCATATGTATAGCATGTTGCCTGCCCCTGTTTGGAGCGGCACAGCGTTGGACGATGATCGATCCTACCACGATAATTGAGACCGGAAGAAGAGATATCATTCCTGACACCTTTGTCACGTATATTATGGATCATGAAGCGGTACAAGCCACACTGTGGCAGGCTCCTGAAGAATATCTCCAATCCCTCAGCACCAGTGAGACCTACATCACTGTTGGTTTAGCAGATGGTACCGCTGATATTTTCAGAATTGTCCGA
>JBBREG010000021.1:0-26504 GCA_038203125.1 Chitinophagales bacterium | reverse complement strand
GTATGTCATTTTGGACAGCCAAAAATACACCTATTCATGAGGAGGTTCGGCATTCCGCTCAAAACATCTCAGGATCCAGGTTCGTATAGACTTCCTGGTCGGCTGTTTCATGGGTAAATGGAACTGTAATGGTTGTCGTAGTACCCGTCCCGATGACACTATGGATCGAAATCTCCCCTTTTAGGAAATTGACCCGGGCAGCTACATTTTCGGTGCCCATCCCTTTTTTGATTTCTGATGGGTCATAACCTTTGCCATCGTCTTCCACCATGATCTCCAGATCCTCATCATTGCGGATCAGTTGCACCAGTACTTCTTTCGCCTGAGCATGCTTAATTCCATTAAATAATAGTTCCTGGACAATTCGGTAAATATGAAGTGTAACTCCAAGCGGCATTTTTTCCAACGGACCATAGTGTATAAATTCGATGTGCGGCGTGTCTTCACTTTGAATCCGGTTGACGAGGTCATTGATAGCAGGCACGATCCCCATTTTTAATAATGCACCCGGTTGCATATTATTGGAGATCGTACGGACTTCATCGCACGCTTCGTCCAGCAATGTGACCGCTTTATTATATTCTTTGTGATTGCTGATGTCCGGATTTTTGGCCTGGATTGCATCAAAATGTAGTTTAACTGTCGAAAGAAGTCCACCTAAACTGTCATGAAGATCTCTTGCTATTCTTTCACGTTCCACTTCCTGACCCTGTAGCATGGAACTCATGTTTTCAAGTTTCAGGTTACTTTCCAGCTCAATAATCTTACGTTCATTTATTTCTTCGTTTTGTTTGGTGATGATCTGGTTGGCATTAAGACGTTCCTGAAAACTGCGAATCGTGATATAAGAGACAATCAAAATGATCACAGCGGCCAGGAGCAATCCATAGCTGGACATTTTTGTCATTCTTGATTTTAATTCGGCCAGATTTCTTTCGCGCTCCATTTCCTGAACCTGGTTGTGGCGTTCATTATTCTGTAGACGCATGGCCATTTCCTGGATACTTGAATAATTGGTAGCTGCATTCAGGCTATCATTAAATGCATTATACATCTTCATCACAGCTAATGCGCCTGGAAAATCGTTAATCTGCTCGTAACTATCTGCCAGTCTCCTGTACAATTCCCGCTTGACAAATGTATCATAACCTGCAATCCGAAGACCTTGTTGAAAATAGTATTGTGCCAGTTTAAATTTTCCTGCATGCATATTATACATCCCCACATGCAGGTGTATGGAGGGTAAAAACGATTCGTACCTGATGCTGTCATATTTTGACAGAAACAATTGCATGGAGTCCGGCAGATCTTCAAACATAGCCTTATGACCTGTTAACGCAGTTATGGTCAATTGATTGACAACGGAAAGAAGCGTGTCTTGGATCTGAAGGTTAAGTTTGCTCGCCTTATCAAGGTATTGGGCAGCCTTGTTGATTTGCTTTCGTGCGATATAGATCTCTCCGATATGCTGTAGCATTCGTGCTTCCTGCAATGTATCGAGATTACGTTGAGCATACTGCTTTACCCGTTCAAACATGCCAATAGCTTCCATGTAATATTCGCTACCACTGTAGAGTCTGCCGAGATCGACGATGGTCTGATACATGCGGGCAGAGTCTCCTGCCTTTTCAAAAAGTTTTTGCGCCTCGATGTAGTTTTTAATGGCACGGTCTAGATTTTCAATTTCAGCCAGGTCACGTTCAGCAATGATCCTGTATGCCTCCGCGGCACGATGATATTGACCTTCCTGTTCAAGTTGCGAGATCAGACGATACAGTTCAGCATTGGAAAGCGATTCATCAGACTGTGCAGAGGCTGATCCTGAGATGATCAGGAAGCAGATAACAGACATCACATAGGTCAGATGTCGCTGCACAGTTTGTAAGGAGGGTACCAGCATAGGATTACAATCTCAAAAAATCTGGGTAGAGAAAATGAATTCAGGCCGGGGTGGAGAAATAATAAAATTTAGGGTGTTGGGTATAATGTACACTGCAATGGTAATCAATGAAAATAAATAGTGCCTAGGTGCCACTTTGCTTCACAAGGTGATTTTCCAACGCAACACGAACAAGACCAGCTGTATTTCGCACACTCAATTTGGTTAATAAACTCCTCCTGTGCGATTCAACGGTTTTAAGACTGATGAATAATGCGTCGGCAATTTCCTGGGTCGTAAATTCCTTGATGATCAGGTCAAGAACATCTTTTTCTCTTCGTGAAATTTTGGGAGCCAACGTTGTTGACTTTTTATTTCCTGCCCGTTGATTGACGAGACTTTTCATGATGGTCTCTGTCACTTCTTCTGAGAAATAAGACTGACCATTATTAATCGTTTCGATTGCTGAAATGAGTTCCTTTTTACCAGTATTTTTAAGGATATACCCTTGAGCGCCATATTTCAGGATTTCGGTCACAAAGCTCTCTTCATTGTGCATGGACAATGCCAGAACCTTAACTTCCGGATATTCTTTGCTGAGTTTCTGGCAAACTTCCAATCCATTCATGCCGGGTAAATTGATATCAAGCAGAATTACATCGGGTTTGGCAAGATTTATCTTTTCAAAAACCTCCAGACCCGTATAACATTTGGAGACGACCTGGATATTCTCATGTCCTTCGAGGATCGATTCTATTCCTTCGACAAACATGTTGTGGTCATCAGCAATCATTACTCGTATCATAAGGTCTGGTCTTAGAGGCATTTAGTCTTTAAAAGTACGAACTATCGGCCATTAAAGGTCACGAAGGGTATTATCTACCATTACCTGGATGGGATCACCCTGTATGCGGACCATTTCGGTAATACCTGAATGGATACTTACCTGAAGGATCCTATGCCTGAAACGCATTTTAAATGAAAAACCGTTCCATCCGGGAGGTAAAACGGGTGATAAGGTCAGGAGATCATTTTTAACGGTCAGTCCGGCAAATCCCTTCACCACGGACATCCAGGTGCCAGCCATACTGGTGATATGCAGGCCATCTTCGGTGTCATTGTTATAATCATCCAGGTCAAGACGTGCCGTCCGGAGATACATTTCGTTTGCCTTTTCAAGTTTACCGAGATGCGCAGCCAGGATACAATGAACACAAGGTGACAGTGAAGACTCATGCACCGTCATCGGCTCATAAAAATCGAAATGTCTGCGAATTGTCTCTTCGGAGAATTGATCTTCAAAAAAATACATTCCCTGCAGCACATCCGCCTGTTTAATAAAACATGACCGTAGAATGCGATCCCAGGACCATTTTTGATTGATCGGTCTTTGATCGGCCGGTATCTGGTCCACACTCATCAGTTCTTTGTCCAGGAATCCATCCTGCTGAAGGAATACATCCCTTTTCGGATCGTAGGGGAAAAAGGTATTCTGAATAATCTCATCCCAATAGCTGCCTTCAGATGCATCGTATTGTGTTTTCGTCCGGATGGAATTCCAATTTTCTGGTTGATCACCAGACATCCAGTCAATCAGATTCAAGGCGTATTGCAAACACCATCTTGCTATATAATTGGTATACCAGTTATTGTTGACATTGTTTTCATATTCATTAGGGCCCGTCACCCCCAGCATGACAAATGCCTGACGCTCTTTTGAAAAATTGAATCGTTGTGCCCAGAAACGGGCTACAGCGATGATTACTTCGAGTCCGCCATCAGAAAAATATTGCGTGTCACCGGTATAGCGTATGTAATCGTAGATCGCATAGACAATAGCTCCATTCCGATGTATTTCTTCGAAAGTTATTTCCCACTCATTATGACATTCTTCACCATTTATGGTCACCATGGGATATAATGCGGCCCCGTTGGAGAACCCTAATTTTGCTGCATTCTCGATTGCTTTGGGAAGATGGAGGTAACGATAGATCAGCAGGTTGCGCGCTACCACAGGATCCGTAGAGCTTAGATAGAATGGAATACAATATGCTTCCGTATCCCAATACGTACTACCACCATATTTTTCACCCGTAAAACCTTTCGGACCAATATTCAGCCTGGGATCTTCACCTGTGTATGTCTGCCACAGATGGAATATATTGAACCGGATACCTTGTTGTGCCGATACATCTCCATCAATGACAATATCAGCACCATCCCAGATCATGCGCCATGCTTCGATGTGCATTAATTTCAAAGCATCATAACCTGTTTGTACCGCGTTTGTTAGTTTCCCAATACCTTCAGTTAGTTGCTGTTCTCCGGCTACGTACAAACTGCTGAGATTGACAACATGCTTATGCAGGTTGATGATATCGCCATCCGTAATTTCGAAGTCAAATCGTTGTCCGGCTTTCATAGGCTGGTCATAGCCAGATGAAGGCATGACAGCATGATTATTTTTCTTTACAACGTTACTCATGAAAGAACTGACAACAAAACCAGTCTTTTTCGTTTGTGCGGAAACCATACAGGTTACATCGTCTCTGAATTCATTTAGCCTGTTCCAAAACTGATCGCCGTAATTGGAATCTTTATTGTGTACATCAAAGTCCAGGTAAGGCTCCAATGTCACGTGTCCTGTGTATCCACTTGATGTAATCGAGACATGGATGGCAGCGAGATCGGGATCTGACATGCTGCAAAAACGCTCGAATGCAAAATTTACTTTTCCGCCATTTGAAGTGGTGATATCGAATGTGCGGATCAGCAATCCGTTTTCCATATCAAGATATCTTTTGAAATTCTGCGATGCATTTTTTGAAAGATCTACTGCCTCTCCATCCAGCAGGATACGAATACCTATCCAGTTGACTGCATTCAAAACCTTAGCGAAGTATTCAGGGTACCCATTTTTCCACCATCCCACGCGAGTTAAATCAGGATAATAAACCCCTGCGAAATAAGAGCCTCGCAGCGACTCACCATTATAATCTTCTTCGAAATTTCCACGTAATCCGAAACGTCCATTCCCGAGGCTAAATACACTTTCACTCACCTGGTGCACTTGGGGATCAAAACCCTCTTCAATTATATGCCAGGGATGATGTTTCAAATATTTCTTCATACGACTTGTTCGATGATTTGAAAAGGTTCAATATTTTCAAGATTAGGTAACACGATATGGGCAGTTGGCAATGCCGAGCGCTCTCCAATGCCCACTACTTTACAGCCCGCACGTAATGCAGCCTGCACACCTTTTGCTGCGTCTTCAAAAACAACAACAGCTGATGGAGGTAATCCTAATGCTGCTGACGCTTTCAAAAATATTTCTGGATCCGGTTTTGATGCCTGTGTATCATTTCCATCCAGGATGGCATCAAACCGATCTGCAACGCCCAGTTTTTCAAGCACCGGTCTTGCGTTTTTACTTGCAGAACCAAGTGCCAATGCCAGACCTTCACGGCGAGATGCTTCCAGGAATGCAAGGGCTCCCGGCAGCAGATCATTTGGTGTGATGTGTTGTATGGAATTTACATAAGCATCATTTTTGCGGGAAGCCCAATACTGTTTCTGATCTTCGGTCAGTTCGATATCATATTGACCTATCAGATACTCCAAAGACTCCATACGACCTGCTCCACGCGTGTGATGATCATCGGCCTCCGTGATGTCAGCACCCAGTTCTTTCAGGATTTTTTTCCAGGCCCTGAAATGATGTACAGCCGTATCGACAATCACACCGTCAAGATCAAATATAAATCCCCGGATAGCCGGCTGAGTAGTATCCATAGGTTCGGTTTTATTTATTTCTGTTTGTTTTATAGCTGCAGCCACGCTGTCTGCCAGACCGGTCGATTTCAGATGGTTAAAGATATTATTCAGTTTTTGTCTGGCCATCACTCCTCCGTAGGTGTCTTTAATATCGATGATGTGACGTGCATATAATCTGTTTACTGCATCAGGATCCTGGTCTTTAAGGAAAAGATCATATTCAATCACGCGGTCTATATCCTGCAATAATTCCAACCGCCTGACCATGTGAGTCGCCATCCCGGCCAATCGCCAGCCATGCAGTAGAAATGTATCTGTCGCATCGTCCATCCCCGGGGTATGCAAATCCTCCAGCTTATTTAATACTCTTACCGCATCAGTTGAATTGAACTCATACAAAGCATCATAGGCATCCGTATCCAGGTACTGTAATGCAAGAGCATAAGCATATTGATTGTGCAATTCCATTTGGTTGGAAAGCCTCGCTGCTTTTAAGGCCATCTTAAGAACAGGATAAGCAGTAGCGTCGGGAAGCCGATCTGTATCAATAAGCGAATATGCGAATAACACATCCTCCTGGGCACCTTCCTGGTGCCATTCCCGGATGATCTCCGGAAGATCAGCTTTTACTTTTGAGACATATTTAGTCTTACCCCAGATACGGGCCCAGTGCACTATCAGGCTGGCCCATCGTATGCGTTGTGACTTTCCATCCGAAAGTTTCCGGGCTGCGATTTCTATTACTTCACTACGTAATTTTTCTTCCAGGATAAAGTCCTCCGTTAACTGAAGCAGAGGTTTCTGTCCTTGGGGAAATTGATATTTGTCTTTTTCACAAATATCAATCGCCAGCCGGATGGCTCTGACCTGAAGACGTGGTGCCATAGATTGGTGACACAAGACTTCAAATAATTTATAAGCCATTCTCAGTTCCACCATGATCTGATCCTGATAGGCTGTGCCTTTCGTCCACATCTTATGAAGCTGCATCAATACCGCTTCCAGGATCCACAAGGTTTCTGAAAGGGTTTTATCGCGTAGTAAAAGCTGCGCGCGCTTTAACAACGTTGAACTGATTGCCCTGATCGTCTTCAGGTTATTCCTGTTTAACTTTAGCTGGCCAAACTTATCTACCGGAGCTACAGCATTATATAGGCTATGATAATCCGGTTTTTTGGTGAGATACAGGTAGTTGGATAATATTTCCGCCTTCAATGCGGAATGGGATAAAGCATAAGATGATATAAACGATCGTAACTCTGTGATATTTAGTTTTTTAATAACATCATCAATAGCTTCCAGATCGGATTTTTTCCTGGCTTTACGGCCCCGCTGGATAAATTCTCTCAGGAGGATCAGTGCCGCTACTGCATGCTTACATTCTTTTGTTCTTTTGAAAACGGCACAATGACACTTGGGTGATGCCTGACGTTCGGCATTGAGTCGGATTTCTACGTGATACTCTGGTTGTCTGGAAATGCAATGGTAATAGTCATCTTCAATTCTCTTGATATCATACTCACGGGTGTCACGCACCAGGTCCTGCGCCTCCAGGAGCAACATTGAATTAGTCAGGGCCTCGATATCGAACAGATGAATTTTCATCCTTTCATTGCATCTTGATGTCCATATGTATATCAGGATGCGAGTACGGATAAATTAATCCGAATATCCCCTTCGATACACATAAATTTGTGAAGGTAACTTAGTCCTATGGAAGTAAAAGACGTTTGTTTTGTCCGCCATGCGAAATCAAACTGGGATCATCCCAATCTTAAAGATTATGACCGGCCACTGGATGCCCGGGGTCTGCATGATGCCCCTCTGATAGCAAAAAAAATGCATGACCTCAAGCTGGTGCCGGATGTCATCATTACCTCGGGAGCTAAACGAGCCAGGACTACGGCTGAATTTTTTAAAAAAGAATTCAATCTCCCGGATGCACAGTTTATCATTAACGATGACATCTATGAAGCTTCTACGGAAGAAGTTTTTGAAGCACTAACGAAAGCACCGGAACACGCTCGATTTGTATATATGTTTGGTCATAATCCGGCCTTCACCTGGGTTGCTAACAGTCTATCCGGCATCCATATTGACAATGTTCCGACATGTGGTGTCGTTCATGCTCAATCCATTATCACCAGCTGGAAAAATTTCAAACCTGAATTTGCCGGTTTCATAGGCTTTCATTATCCCAAGCAATACCAATAAATGAAGTATCATATTGTATTGCTGCTGTTCCTTTTCGGATCTGTCATGGCATGTAAGCAACAAAAGAAGAACTATTCATTAACCGATGAACAGCTGGCTAACCTGATGCTGGATCTTCATTTGTCAGAAACGATGTTGATATCTCTGAATTCCGAACAACAGGATTCTCTTAAGGACTTGTACTGGGAAAAGCTCACCTTGGTATACCAGCTTTCAGAGGAAGAAATTAAGATGCAGGTTGCGCTCCTGGAATCCGACCCGGAAAAATTAAAAGATATAATGGATCAAATCAAATTCAGATCGGATTCAATTAATTAACCTTCGCTATGCTTAAGAATATCAGTCTGCGAACGATGTCGTTTTATAGCGCACTGGCCATCACATTATTTATCGCCATTGCTTTCTGGATCGGAGAGCACATTCTGCATTTTGAATTTGACTGGCGCAAGGGAGTTATCCTGATATTGGCAATTGGGGTGGTTTCTTTTTTTGCATTCCAATATATCATCGACCGGTTTATTTATCGCCGAATCAAACTGATCTATAAAATAATCCGGAAATCAAAGGCATCGATGCCGGATAGAAAATCATTGCTTAATAGTGATGAACCGTTGCTGGATGGTGTGGAAAATGAAGTACAACTCTGGGCTGAAACCCAACAAAATGAAATCGAAACATTGAAGACCCTGGAGGCGTACAGGAGAAGATTTATAGGGAATGTCTCACACGAGCTCAAGACGCCAATCTTTTCCATCCAGGGCTATATCTATACACTGATTGATGGGGGTATCTATGATGAGAATGTCAACATGCGTTATCTCGAACGCGCCGCTTCCAATGTGGATCGTTTGCTGACCATCGTGCAGGATCTCGAGGAGATCAGTAAGCTGGAGTCAGAAGACCTGATCCTGGATATTCAGAAATTTGATCTCAAAGCCCTGGTGCGGGAAGTATTCAACGATTTGGAGGGAAATGCCCGTCAACGTAACGTGACACTCAATTTTAAAGAAGGTGCTGATAAGCCATTTAGTGTAATGGCAGATCGGGAAGGCATCCGCCAGGTGTTGACGAATTTATTACTCAACTCCATCAAATATGGTAATGAGAATGGTACCACAAAGGTTAGCTTCTACGTAATGGACAAACAGATCCTGGTCGAGATATCGGATAATGGTATCGGAATTGAGGAGAAACATCTCAATCATCTTTTCGACCGATTTTACCGGGTGGATAAAAGTCGCAGCAGGGAGTCCGGAGGTTCAGGTTTGGGACTTTCTATTGTTAAGCATATCATCGAAGCACACAAGCAACGAGTCAATGTCAGAAGTACGCCTGGCAAAGGATCTACTTTTGGAATTACCCTGGACAAAGCGCATGATTAATAAAATAAAAAAGGCGACTGTTACCAGTCACCTCGTTTTTCTCAACTTGATTCAGTTGGCTGCCATTGCTTTCAACAATATCTTAGGATTTGCTCATCCCTTCATCTGATGCATCAGTTTCGGCTCCGGTAGAAATACCATCTAAGACTGCTTTCATCTCATCACGATATTCAAAATAACCTGGTAGCTGTGAAGGATCCATGATACTAGGCATTGGCATTTTTTCTCTTAAGTGATCTACCTGTCGACCGTTTTTCCAGAAGCGGAAACATACGTGACATCCGGTAGCAAGGCCTGTCTGGCCTACATAACCAATTGTCTGACCCTGTTTTACGGTCACTCCTGGTTTCATGCCGGGTCCGAATTTGGACATATGGAGATATTGAGTCTCGTATGTCTTGTCATGTTTGATTTTTACAAAAAGTCCATTACCTGACGTCCGGGCAACCTGCGTCACGCGACCATCAGCTACGGCACGGATCGGCGTACCACATGGAGCAGCATAGTCAGTTCCAAAATGTCCCTTGTTACGCTTTAGGACAGGATGAAACCTGTTATTCGAGAAGCGGCTTGAGATGCGACTATATTCAACAGGAGCTTTCAGGAAAGCTTTTTTCATCGGACGGCCTTCGAGATCGAAATATCCATTACTTCCTTCGGAGTTGAAATGGATGGAATTGTACTCAGCTTTACCGGATTTATAATAAGCAGCAATGAGGCGTTTAACACCCAACGGTTGACCTTCTACATACTTACGTTCAAAGATTAGTTTGTATTCATCTCCTTTCTGGATGTGGAAGAAGTCGACTGAACCTCCGAGGGCATCTTCCATAGAAGATATAAGTTCGGTCGGAAAGCCTTGTTCGTTCATACTTACCCAAAGAGACTGATCGATCACGCCACCACCTGACTCTGTGCGAATCTCGACATCCTTCTCCTGGATCTCAACCATGACACTATCGCCAAGGTGGAAAAGGATCCGGCGGTATGGATCTGGCTCATAGATGACCGCATTGACGGTAGAGTCACACAGATCAGTTACAAATGTCAGTTCTTTGCCTGAGCGAATGGATCTAAAAGGGAAAATGGAGGCTGCAGCGTTGATCAGCTGGTCAATCTTGAAATAGGCAACGCCCCGATTAGATAATATTTGTCCTAAAAATTCATTTGGCTGAAGCTCCATCTTTTCTAATCCGAATACACCCAAATCCCAATGCAGATAGGTTTCGCAGTTTTCCTCAACAGTATTTTGCTGAGCAGTAGTAATAGAGGAGAGATTGAGGCTTTTCGCTGTATCAACAGCAAAAGCAGTGCACAAGATCAGTAATATTGAAATTGTGTAACGTGAGATCTTAGTCCTGGTCAATGGATTAATTTTTACGCAAAATACACTACTATCCTAATAATGAGCCAATAACCGAATGTTAATATCCAATTGTGTAACGGTCTTACGATGTGGAAACCGGCTGCTCGACCTCTCTCATCCGGTAGTCATGGGTGTTATTAATGTAACACCTGATTCCTTTTTTGCAGCCAGCAGGTTAGCCCCTGGTGACCCTCAAATTGTAGATATAGCGGGAAAAATGCTCGAATCGGGTGCTTCCATCCTGGATGTGGGAGGGATGTCCTCCAGGCCAGGTGCTCCGGTAATCGAAAGTGGTGAAGAGGAGGATAGGGTGGTATCTGTGATTGAAATGTTAATGACGCATTTTCCGGCAGCGATCGTGTCAGTTGATACCTACAGAGCTTCAGTTGCACAATCAGCCGTCGTAGCCGGTGCAACCATGGTTAATGATATATCTGGCGGGAGTTTGGATCCTGAGATATGGGAGGTTGTCAGGAGACATCAGGTCGCCTATTGCCTTATGCATATGAAAGGAACACCTTCTGATATGCAATCCAGGACACAGTATCAGGATCTTATTAGCGACTTATTAAAGTATTTTGTGAATAAATTGACGGAACTGCATCGTTTAGGTATCATGGATATCATTGTAGACCCCGGATTTGGTTTTGCAAAAACAATGGAACAGAACTATCAAGTCATAAACCACTTGGACATTTTCCGCCTTTTACGGAATCCTGTTATGATAGGAGTGAGCAGGAAGTCAACATTGGCAAATACGGTCAACCGACCAGTTGAAGACACATTATCGGCGACTACTGCGCTTCATATGGCAGCCCTGCTGAGAGGGGCTTCAATATTGAGAGTTCACGATGTGATCCCGGCAATGGATGCGATAGCAGTATATGTTAAACTTAGAGACCAACAAATCCATTAATACACCGTAAATCAGCGACGACTAAAATCTACATGATGCGATCCACCAATTGATGAAACAGGAACCAGATGAAATTAAGTCACCACCACCCGTCAAACGAAGAGATTTCTTTTTTTGGCTGGGACGTGTCGTGCTCTTTTTCTTCGTGCTCTTTTTTGTGATCCTCATCCTGATCCAGTTGCCCCCGGTCCAAATGCTGGGAGCCAATTACCTCAGCAAGAAGATTTCGAAGACACTGGACACCAAAGTAACAATAGGTGGCTTTAACCTTCATCCTATTTCAGACCTGATCCTGACGGATGTGTTTATTGGTTCGCCTGGTTATGATGCAGATACGTTGCTTCGTACCGAGGAGCTCCAGGTTGACTTTTTAAACCTGTGGGATCTTCTGGGCAATCGAATGACGATCAACCACCTGATCATCAATGATGGATTTCTCAACATTGAGAAAAAAGCAGGTGATACGCTAACCAATCTCGACGTGGCTATGCTACGCCTCCTTCCTGATCAGGATACTTCAAAGGCTCCTTTTGTTTTGGACCTTGAAAAAATCAGCGCCACGCAACTTCAGGTCAACATCAACGATCAGACCGTAGGATCTTTAGTCAAGATGGTATTCCCTCGCGCAACAATCGGACTGGATACATTAGACATGGCGGGACAATACATCAGGTCAGCCTATATGAATTTTGAAGAGCCTCTGATACATGTAGTTAAAAAAGTAACGGAACCTGTCATTAGATCTTCTGTAGAAAAAGAAGCTAAAGCCTGGTCTTTTGATATAGCTCAATTGCGATGGAGAGACGGTAAAATATATCTGGACGATCAAACCAAACCACAGGATACCAGCCAGGTCTATGGGATGGATTATGCTCATCTCTTTTTAGCTGATGTCGACCTGGAAGTAGATTCCTTTTCAGCGCGTGGGCTTGAAATCCAGGGTAAAAATGTGAAGATGCATGTGTTGCATCAGAATGGATTTGAGCTCAAAACGCTTTCTACTGACAAAGTTGTCCTTTCAGAAAACGGTATTCGTCTGGATGACCTTGTAATCGAAACGAAGGATAGCCATATCCGCAATTCACTACAACTTGGTTTTTCCGGATATACAGACTTTAAAACTTTTACGGATTCAGTGGATCTCCATATTCCCAATGCAGACATCAGGCTTCAGGTGAGCGATCTGTTAGCATTGGCGCCTCCTTTGGGAAAGGTGAGTTTCTTTTCGGATAATAAAGATGATGTTATTGTACTGCAGGGCGATGTGGATGGTCATATCAATCGTCTTCGCATACTGAATATGAATACCACTATGGGAGGTCTCGCTTTGATTGGGGACTTCCGCTCAAGGGACATCACCAAAAGCGGATCAGAACTGATTAGCCTGGATCTCAATAAATCTACATTCAGTGCCTCGGCGATCAAGGACCTGTTTCCAAAAATGAAAATACCGCCCATCATCAATAAGCTTGGCCAGGTGCATTTCACCGGTAAATTTGATGGTTACCCGGATGACTTCGTTGCATTTGGAACTTTCAATACGGGTTTGGGAAATCTCACCATGGACATGAATCTCAATCTGGTCAATGGTATGGAGCGTGCTAAATATTCAGGACGGATTAAAATGGACAATTTTGATCTGGGCACGTTCATCGGAAATAAAGATATTGGTCGTGTTACCATGAGTGGAAGAGTGATTGAAGGGTTTGGTTTGACAGCAAAATCTTTAAGTGCGGATCTTACCGCAGAGTTGGCTTCTGCAGTGTATCAGGGTTACACATACCGGAATGCCAGACTTGATGGACAGATTACAGATCGATTGTTCAGTGGCACCATGGATATCAATGACCCGAATGTAGACATGCATTTTGAAGGTACTGTTGATTTCAGGTCATCAGCACCGAAACTGGATTTTATCACACGTATAGATAGTGTTCGATTTCTGGATCTTGGATTCGGGGACAAACCGATCGCTGTCTCCGGGATTTTTAACGTAGACCTTTCTGCCGGGAAGCCTTCTGAAATGGTTGGATCATTAGAAGGGGAAAAAGTAAATATTCGACTCGATGGGGTGGACTATTATCTTGATAGTCTTTCATTGTTTGGCTCCATTGATTCCAGTACGGGCGAACGATTTTATAACATCAATTCCGATGTTATCTCAGGTGTTTTTAGCGGTGTGTTTGATCCGGTGACGATCGCCTCACAGGTTCAGCAATATTTGCATGAACATTATCCAAGTACGATAGGTCCTCCCAAAAAACCTGTTGTCTCGACTGGGAATAAGAGAATCTCATGGGATCTCCAAATCAAAGACAGCGGACCCTGGTTTGAATTGTTCGGATTTCCAGGACTGGAACTTAAGAACACCTATACACATGGTACAATGGATCTCACGATTGAAGAGATCGCGGGTTTTATTGACCTTCCTGAATTACATTATGCCGGATTTAATGTCTATGCAACTTCCATCGACTTCCTGGAATCAAAAGGCACACTCAGCACGGAACTGGAGATCGTTGCAGCCGACTTAAAGGAAGACCTGTTCCTGGAGGATGTTTATATCAATGCAACTGGTACGGATGACAGTCTGAAATTCCGTATCAAGACAGATCACATTGCTGAGATCATTGATGAGCTTGATGTAGAGGTGCTTGCAGATCCAAAGGATGGCAGCTGGTCATTTAGTATTAATCCGATACGTCTGGACTTACTCGGGGGCAGTTGGGTGGTACCGGCCGGTAATAAGATAGAGATCCACAAAAATGAATTTAATCTTGAGAATTTTGAACTCGTCTCAGAGGATCGTCGCATTGTTGTCAACGATATTAATAATGTCGGTATCGAAGCCTTCATCACGGGATTTGATATAAATTATCTGAATTCACTTTGGGTAACAGATAAGTTTGAATTTGAAGGACAGTATACGCTTGATGTGGAGATCGATAATATTTATAAGATCAATGACATGTCGATCGTGGCGCACATCCCTGACATGAAGATCAATAATGTAGCCTATGGTGAATGGATTCTAAACGCACAGATGGATGATCCGCAGGACAGTGTCAGCATAGAGCTGGTGATGAATAATAATGAAACAAAACTCACGGCAAAAGGAGCATATCTGTTACCGATCAAAGCTGTGCCAAAAGAGAAACATAACTACCTGCGATTGCAGGTGGAGACGACAGAATTTCCACTTGACTTTCTGGAGTTTCTGATGGGTGGAAATATCCGGGACACAGAAGGCTCGATTGATCTTTCACTGACACTGGAAGGTCCGATAAGTAGGTTGAATCCGAATGGAACTGGTAAGGTGTATAATGGAAGTACAACAATTGATTATTTGGGTACAGCCTATTCATTTCATGATCAGGCCTTCAGGATTACGGACCGTATGATTGATCTGTCAGGTACGCGGTTGTATGATGTCCAGGGCAATTCAGCAATTGTGCAGGGTGGACTCACCCACCGTCACCTGAAGAACCTGGGACTGGATGCGCATATATCTTCACCGAAAATCCTTGGTCTTGATGTGACATCGGAGGAGAATAGTACATTCTACGGAGTAGGGATCGGTGAAGTTGAAGCTGACTTTACAGGAACCCTGGCAAATCCAAAAATGGTCATCAATGCAACGACCATTCGGGGCACGCATATCTTTCTCCCGCTTTCAGGCGGTGTCAGTGCAACAGATAAAGATTTTGTTGTATTTCTTGAAAATGGACTGTTACCTGCAACAAAATCAACACTCTTTAATCCGGGTGGTATAGATCTGACCATCATCATGAATATTAAAGATGATGCCATTGTCGAAATCATCTTTGATGATAATACAGGTGAGGTGATGAGGGGACAGGGAAATGGTGTGTTGACGATTAATATGTCCCGCACAGGACAATTATCTATGTATGGATTATTCACGATAACGGAAGGTGATTATTTGTTTACCAATTTTAAAATTGTCAAAAAACCATTCGAAATATTACCAGGCAGCCGGATTTTCTGGGAAGGAGACGCCTATAATGCTACTTTGAATGTAACCGCAAAGTATAAAGACCTGGAAGCCCCGATATATCCCCTGATACAGGACATTCTACCTGGTGGAAACAATCGTCTTCTCAGTGATGCACGTGAACGAACTCCTATAGACATGACGATGATACTGACCGGTTCCTTAACGGAACCCATTATTGATTTTGACATCAGCTTTCCCGAGTTGACGGGTGAGGCCGCAGGATATGCGAATAGTAAAATTCAACTGCTGAAAGCAAACCAATTAGCCATGTGGGAACAGGTCGTCGGTTTGCTACTCACGAGATCATTTATTCCTACATCTGGTTTAACTGCGGGTTTGGTGGCAACAAAAGGACTAAATAATACGCTTAGTGAATTTATTTCTGCAACACTCTCAAGCTATTTATCCGGATTGCTGGCTGATATAATTCCGGAAGGACAGGTGATTTCCAGTGTTGGATTAGAGGTTGGTGTTTCATTGCCACTTACCCAGGGTGGCTTCGTAGATGCCAGTGGAAATATTGACGATCCGAATACGACTGTAGTGGGCTTGAATCTTCCTGTTGAATTTTTTAATGACCGGCTTTCAGTTGCAGTGGGTGGAAATTATGTGACGGGTGCAACATTCCTTCCCCAGAGCCAATATTTTGCGGGGGATATTGTAGTGGAATATGACCTGTCAGCAGATGGAAGTCTAAAGCTGAGAATGTATAACAGAAATGATTATACAATAGAAGGTCGCAAAAACAAAGTGGGATTTGGACTCGCGTTCCGAAAGGAGTATGATGGGTTTCCTGAAATCTTTGGAAAGAAGAAGAAAGAACCTGAGCCTCCCCTGACACCACCCCAGGAACAACCTGTAGAGCCGGTCGAAGGAGGTTAACCAGACTGATTATATTTGCAGTCCGGTTTTATAAAAAATTCACATTTAGCACAGCAGCACATGTTTCAAAGCTTAACAGATAATCTCGAAAATGCCTTAAAGACCCTGAAGGGGGAAGGTAAATTAACCGAGCTCAATATAGCAGAAGCCATTAAGGAAATCCGCCGTAGCCTCGTGGCAGCGGACGTAAACTATAAGATTGCCAAAGAATTTACCGACAAGGTAAAGGATCAGGCAATGGGTACCAGGAACATCCTGAATGCTGTAAAGCCGGGTGAGCTCATGGTCAAGATCGTCCAGGACGAGATGATTGACCTGATGGGTGGGCAGGCAGCCGGTATCAATGTCAAAGGAAATCCGGGTGTTGTATTGATTGCCGGACTGCAGGGAAGTGGTAAGACTACCTTTTCAGCCAAGCTGGCTAATTTTCTAAAGACAAAAAGGAAAAACAAACCTCTGCTTGTAGCCTGCGACGTGTATCGTCCTGCGGCGATGGATCAGTTGACTGTACTGGGAGAAGCTATCGGCGTTCCTGTTTACAAGGAGCCAGATTCAAAGGATCCGGCTGCAATCGCATTGAAAGCGATCCAGCACGCAAAAAGCCATGGATTTGATGTTGTCATCATTGACACAGCCGGTCGTACTGCGATAGATGAAGTGATGATGAAAGAGATCCGCGAAGTCAAAGATGCGGTTCAACCTAATGAAACCCTTTTTGTCGTTGATGCCATGACCGGCCAGGATGCGGTGAATACTGCACTGGCATTTAATGAAGTCATCAATTATGATGGCGTAGTGCTCACCAAACTGGATGGTGATACACGAGGCGGAGCGGCTTTATCAATAAAGTACACCGTTGGCAAGCCGATCAAATTTGTCAGCACCGGTGAAAAGATGGATACGATCGATATGTTCTATCCGGACCGGATGGCGCAGCGTATTCTTGGCATGGGTGACATCGTCACGTTCGTTGAAAAAGCGCAGGAACAATTTGATGAAGTTGAAGCCAAGCGGATTGAAAAGAAGATCAAGAAAAATACTTTTGATTTCAATGACTTCTTGGGGCAGATGTCACAGATCCGCAAGATGGGCGACCTCAAATCCCTGATGGGTATGATCCCCGGTGTCGGCAAAGCGATGAAAGATATCGAGATCGATGACAAGGCCTTTGTCAAAATCGAATCGATCATTCAATCCATGACGCCGGATGAACGTGCCAATCCGGATTCCCTGACCATGAATCGAAAAACCCGCATCTCCAAAGGCTGCGGACGCGATCTCCACGAAGTCAACATGTTTATCAAACAATTTGACCAGATGCGGAAGATGATGCATACGCTCAGTAAAGGAGATAATATGCAGCGGATGATGAGCCAGTTTAAAGGAAAATAAATAAGAATTTTTGATTTTTGAATTTAGAGTACTGCCTACTGACAACAGCATAATCTAGTTTTCCGCAGATCTCGCGGGCACCATTCACGCCTCAGAATTCACGTTTATCGATTTGACGATTCACGATTGACGATTCACTATTCACGCTTCACGGTTTGACGATTCACGCTTCCCGATTCACGGTTGACGAATGACCTCTCCCGAACGCAGATCTCAACATCTCCATTCCGATATAATTAAACAGGAGTAAGGCCAATCCATAGAAGATATCCTCAAACGGGATCGTCCACATCCGTATGCCGAGATTTTCTTCATCATTATACCAGACAACTTCACCGGGGATCCATGAGCCGGTAAGAATACCATTGACAATAAAAAAGGGTAGGAGGATCATACCAAACATCTGGTAGAACAAGTCAATTTTTTCCTTCAAATAAAATTTACCAATCAGTAATGCAACTGCCGCAGCAAAAAAGGCGGTTGTTGTGTACCATTTTGATAAAAAGATAAACCCCATCACAAGGCACCCCAGGATGAGAAAATACGTGATGCCATCACGCGCATGATCATCTATCCCAAAGTCAGAAAATATTTTCTTTAATGCATGCAGAGTAAAGAGACTTGCATAGGGGATACATATAAAAAACAACATCTCTTCAATCGGAATGCCTTTAAAACGTATTCCTGTCACGTACTCGGGATTGAATCCCCACACACCCATTTGTGTAAACTGAATATCCCACGCAATGAAAATAGCAGCGACAATAATATTCGCCGGTAAAAAATATCTCCACTCTTTGTGAAACTGAAGTTTGGGATGAAAACTAAATAGGAAAGGAATGATTACCGCACAAAAGTTGATCAGAAGGTATAAATACATACTAGGCTTTTTTCCTCGCCTCCATAAAGTACCGGATGGGTACCATCAACATCCCAAAGCATTCGCCGTGAAAACGGGTTAGATGCTTATGGTGGATCTTGTGTGCTTTACGGATCGCACGCAAATATACATTATTGGATCGCCTGAAGATTTTGATCCGCTGGTGGATAAATATATCATGCACCAGGAAATAGGCTAATCCATAAAGGGCGATACCTAAGGCAATGTGCAAAGCCCAACCATATCCGTTCAGACTCCATAAGGCAAAAAGGATCATCGATGGAATGGCAAATACCAGGAAGAAGGAGTCATTATGCTCGATAATACCATGGTCTGGTTTCTTCACATGATGATCCTCATGTAATACCCATAGGAAGCCATGCATGACATACTTATGCGTAAACCAGGCAACGCCTTCCATGCCGATAAACGTTAGGAATACGGTCAGGACACCCATGGCATAACAATTTTAGTATGAGCGCTCATATCACCACGCCTTTTCATTCACTGAAAATTTATAGATCATATAAGAAGTAAAGATGATAAAGAGTTTTTTAAGATCCGGCACGCGGATACGACCTGTTTGTAATTGCTCTGGAGTGACTCGTTCAAGTCTGCACAGGAGTTTGTAATAGTAACGGTATGCTGTCAGAACACCCAGCCTCGCACAATCCGGAAGCTGACGAATTCCTTTACGTGCTTCCCGGAAATCATTACGTACATCTGCAATGATCAGTTCTTTATCCTCCCTGGTCATAGACTGAGGTTGGAAGCCCGGAAAATAGGAACGTTGCAGATCCGCATAATCATTGTTCATATCTCTCAGGAAATTTACTTTCTGGAAAGCGGACCCAAGACACATAGCAGTACTTTTTAATTTCTGATAAGCTCCTTCATCTCCCTGTACAAATACTTTCAGGCACATGAGGCCTACCACATCTGCAGAGCCATAGATATAGGCTTTATATTCATTTTCAGAATAATTCTGTTTCGTCAGATCCAGGCGCATGCTGGCCATAAAATCTTTGATGAGCTGCAGGTCGATCTTATACTTATTGACAGTGTACTGAAAGCTGTTTAAGACCGGATTGACACTGATACCTGTTTCCAAAGCATAATACATGTCTTCTTCAAATCTGTCCAGCAAATATTCTTTTGGAAAATTGTGAAATGAATCTACGATCTCATCTGCCACCCGTACAAAGCCATAGATATTGTAAATGTCCTGACGAATATCCGAGCCCAGAAGACGTATTGCCAGTGAAAAAGACGTGGAGTATCTCTCGGTTATACGCCGGCTTATTTCTCCCGACACGCCGTGAAAAAGATCAACCTGCGAATTCATAGCTTCTGACCTTTTTTAAAATTTCTGTTGACACAATCTTGCCAGACATAATTGCCGGAGGCACTCCACCTCCCGGAACTGTAAGTTGCCCTGTATAATACAGGTTCCTGATTTTTTTATTCTGAATGGAAGGACGGAAATAGCCCGTCTGAAAAAGGGTATTCGCCATTCCATAGGCATTGCCTTTATAAGCATTATAATCTTCAACAAATTCATTGATGCAATACGAATGTTTTATGACGATGTGTTGCCGGATCTCATTGCCTGTAATGGCTTCCATCCGGTCCATGATTTTTTGAAATAGCACCTCCCGTATCTCCGGGGTATCCGCTATGCCAGGAGCAATGGGTACAAGTATGGTTAGACATTCATGTCCTACCGGAGCGACATCAGGATCAGTGATAGATGGAATATTAACGTAAAACAATGGATCCTCAGGCCATTCCGGCCTGTCATAGATCGACTGCGCATGCTCATCAAAAGACGTGTCAAAAAACAACGTGTGGTGATGTACATTTTTTAATTTTTTATTCAGGCCGACAAAGAAGAGTAGGGCAGATGGAGCGAATGTTCGTTTTTCCCAGTATGCATCACTATAGTTACGATCGCTACCCTTCAATAACGATTCCGTATGATGATAATCAGCTCCACTTACTACAATATCTGCAGGATATGTTCCTTTGGAAGTATTTACCTCATATATCTTTTGATGATCGCTATTAAAGCTTTTGACTTCGCAATCCGTTATGAGTTTTACGCCCAGTTCTTCTGCCAGTGCAACCATGCCCTTTACAACTGTATACATGCCGCCATCCGGATACCATGTTCCTAATACCAGGTCGGCATAGTTCATGAAATTGTAGAAGGCAGGTGTATCCCCTGGTTTTGCACCCAGAAATAATACAGGAAACTCCAGAAGGGATATGAGATATGGATGTTTGAATTTGGCGCGAACCTTCTGCCGTAATGACTGGATAAAAAGGGGCGCATGAGCTATGGTCTGAGCAGAGATAAATTCAAATGGTGAATGACCTGGTTTCATAGCCATCTGGGTCACCGCCAGATTGTAGGTCATTTCAGCTTCTTCCAGAAATTTCTGAAGTACTGAACTGCTTCCTGGCTGGTATTTTTCAAATAGCTGATTGATCCCTTCCCTCGAAGCAGGAACGGGCTCAAAATCAGTAGGGCTGAAGTAGATGCTGTATGAAGGATCCAGTCTGCGGAGATTATAATAATCTGCAGGTTTCCGATAAAAGTCGGCAAAGAAATTTTCAAAAATATCCGGCATCCAGTACCAGGTGGGACCGATGTCGAAAATGAAACCTTCACTTCTTAATTGTCGGGCCCGACCACCGGGGTGTTCATTTTTCTCAAGGATGGTAACATCCATACCAGCCTGGGCCAGGTAGCAGGCAGCTGATAAGGAGGAAAATCCGGATCCGATCACGGTGGCTTGAAGGGTCATTTTTCTATTTGTCTAACAAATGTATAAAATAGTTAGACAACAATCAAGTTTTAATTTTCCCGACTATTTCTGATAACGATGAAAAAAGATGAATATTCGTCCAGGAGCCATGCTTCCGGTAACCCCGGGTCCTGTTCCCAACGGCCCATAATTGATCCTCCTTATACATCACATGAGCACGCATGTCCTTGAAAAAATCCCTTAATTCGTCTTCGGCGGGTGCAAAGGTGAGATAGGAGATAAAAATTCGTGAGGGTTTGCCAGGAATGCCTTGCAAGGATTGCAGATCTACCTGAGGTCCCAGGTAGATCGAATTATGTCCGCGAAGTTTCAGGACATAATTAACAAACATCAACCCCAGCTCATGTAATTCATTCAAAGGCAGAAAGAGAACGTATTGCTCCTTCTGGCTTGTGGGGACAGCCGGAAGGTTTTCAATCTGGAAGAAAAGTTTCTGTCGCAGGAGGTTGGATATGTAATGTTCATGAGCAACGGTGATGCTGTTAGTCTGCCATAACGTGCCGATTTCTTCTAGGAATGGGATCAGCACCTCCTGGAAAAGTTGATAGAATGACAGTTTGCTGATCAGCCTGGAGTAGGTATCTTCAAAGCGCCGGCTGTCAAAATGAAGCATTGCCACCTTGAGCTCATTCAGGGCATGTTGATGGTCGCCTGTTTTCGTCAGGGAAGAATTTACAGTAGCCGACAATTCCTGAACAGACATGGCAGCCAGGTCGGAAATCTTATGACCCGACTTAAGTAATAAGGAGACGTTCAACAGCTTTTTTAAGTCGTCATTCGAATATCGACGGATATTGCCACCCGTGCGTTGCGGGTCAAAAAGTTGGTACCGCCGCTCCCAGATCCGAATGGAATGTGCACTCACCCCGGTTAATTCCTCGAGATCGGTAATGGAAAATGACGTTTTTATTCCGTCTAACATTTATCAAAGGTAATTAGACAAAAGTATCCTGCAACTTTTATTCCGAATTCTGCAGTGCCTGCTTCAGATCCTCCAGCAAATAATCAGCTTCTTCCAGTCCAACATAAAATCTGACGTAATTCCAGGGTATGTGAGGATCCGGTCGACCGGGTAAATTATACAACGCTGCAATAGGAAGCATAAGCGCCTCATGACCACCCCAGGAGACCGCAATTTTCCACCGTTTAATCTTTCGAATGATCTGAAGCAAAGTATCCATGTCGGGCACATTAAAATCGATGGTGAAGAGTCCACCGCAACCCGTCATTTGCTTTTTGGCAAGCTCATATTGAGGGAAAGAGGGATCAAATGGGTACAGGATCCGTTTGATTTTTGGATGCTCATTCAGTTCCTGAATGATCTTTCGCGTTGTGTCCTGGATTTTTTCCATTCGGATGGATAATGTGCGAAGTCCCCGAATGACCAATGAAGCATCATGCGGTGAAAGGATTCCTCCCAGCGTCATATATTCATCTACAAACATTTTATGAATGATCTCATGATTGCTGCATACGATACCCGCGACCACGTCACTGTGGCCATTTATATATTTTGTGATAGAATGGATTACCATATCAACGCCCATCTTTGCGGGTTGTTGAAATATCGGGCTGCAACAACTATTATCAATAGCCGTCAGGAACCCATATTTTTTTGCGATGCTCACACATGCTGGAATATCCTGGAGCTCATACGTAAACGTATTTGGACTTTCGAGAAAAAGAAGTTTTGTAGTGGGTCGAACAAGTTTTTCTATAGCATCCAGGTTGCTGCCATCCACAAAATCATGCAGGACACCAAAGCGTGCAAGATACCGGTTAAGTAAAGCTGATGTCCAGCTGTATGGATGCCGGACACAGATCACATGGTCACCCTGGCTCACGGTACTCATGATAGCTGCAGCAATAGCACTACTACCACTGGAAAATACCAGGGCGTCATCTGTTCCTTCAAGTGCCGCCATTTTTTTTCGCAGGATTTCTACCGTTGGGTTATTACCCCGGGTGTAGATGTGTGAGTCGAGTTCGTGCTGGATCGCAAGACGAAAATCATCGACATCCGGAAATACAAAATTGCTTGACTGTATGACCGGTGGTGACATGGCATTAAAATATTTTTCACGCTGTTCACCAAGATCATTGATGATATAACTTATGTGTTCGTCCATGGATGTGAGATAAGATCATTGTTAATTTGTGTAAGCGTATGGCATCCGGAAAGTGCCATGGTAAGTTCGAAATCAGCCATTAGGTTCTGAATATATTCTTCCACTCCGTCAGCACCATTGATCGCAAGACTGTATGCATACGGCCGGCCTATCAGGACACCTGTCGCACCCATAGCAATACATTTAAACATGTCACTGCCACTCCGTACGCCACTATCCATCCAGACATCAATTTTTCCTTTTACAGCAGGTATGATAGAGGCTAATGCCTGCATGGAAGAAACAGCACCTTCAATTTGCCGTCCGCCGTGGTTGGATACAATGATGCCATCAATACCACTGGCGACAGCTTTGATAGCATCATCAGGTCGCAAGATCCCTTTTAGGTACACTGGTAGTTTAGTCCAATCCCGGATGCGTTGTATATCTTCCCAATTCATCCCCGGGTTACTAAATACGGATGTAAATTTTCTAACAGTTCGTAATCCTTTTTTAGAAAGAGTATTTTGTACCAGGCCACCGGGAATACGGTTATTGAGATGAAGGAGTGATGAAAGTAATGTCGGAGTTACAGCAGGCTTTACTATCAGCGAATCTTCGGGATCGGGGAGATTTGTGAATACAGGATCCGAATAATATTGAGCTATTCCTTTGCCATGTAAAAAAGGTGAATAGCCTTGCTGCAGATCACGAATACGCCATCCTAACATGGTGGTATCCAGTGTAACGACGAGCGCCATGCAATCAATAGCTTCTGCACGGCGAATAAAACTTTTTGAAAGATCCTGTGATTTGCTGTAATAAAGTTGAAATGCTCTGGGATTATCTCCCAAATGTTTCGCGATCTCTTCCATTGGATAGGATGCCTGGTTGCTGATGACCATAGGTACACCCGATCTCCGGGCTGCCTGTGCAACGGCGAGATCACCTTTCGGATGTGCGAGTTCAAGCACACCGATGGGAGCTAATAAAAAAGGTGCAGGAAGCGTATGCTCCCTCCACTTTAGTTGCATACGGACTTCCTGCACACCACCCAGCATATGTGGATGGATTTTGACGAGGTCAAGAGATTGCCTGTTGTGGTCAATGGTGCTCTCGCTTCCGGCACCACCGGCCAGATAGGCAACGGCCTCCTTACTCAAAAAAGATTTGGCCCTGTCCTCCAGCATCTGATAGGACATCGGTATCGCCGGAAGTCTCCCGGCTAATCCATGCAGATAAATCTCTCGTTGTCGTTGCAGGCTTCGCATGAAGCTTCCAAAGTAGAAAGAAAACAAGAGAAAGGTCAGGACCAAACACATTCACGGGATCATCAAATTTTGACGATACCCAACAACAAAAGCGGGTGAGCTTGCGAAATGTATTGAAATACAAAGACGATCCTTCTGATGAGACAAAAAAGTATTCTTGCATCAGTATGCCGAATGCCTTTCCATTGAAGTGGAACCGAAAAGGGGAGTCGAAGGACAGACCACCGAATGTTGAAAATAGTCCCCGATAGTTATCTAAAAAAAGAAAATAAGTAGTCTGTTCGTTAGAACTATCACTTTCCGGGACGCCGGGTTGAGTGACTGTCGGGCATGGTAATTGTTGTAGAAAGCATATACATATTAACATTTACCATTATGTCTAAGAAATTGGTTTTCATTACAGTAAAGCTCCAATCCGGGGTTCTGAAGAGACCTATGATCGTCACGCACCCCGTCCGATAAGACATTAAACAATTTAATTATATATGAACAAGATTTTCAGGTTGTTATCTATTGTTGTCATCGCGCTCTCCATGGGTGCCTGTGGCAAAGGCGGGGACCAGAATGACCCAAAGAATCGGGAATTTGAATTGTACATCGATTTCTGGAATACCCAGGGCAATAATCCCCAGATTACGTTTGACGCCGTGAATACATCTCCGGAAGTCAAAATTGATTTTACCAAGACATTTGCCGGTATCACCGTACCGCCAAAATTTACAAATGTGATCATCGACAATGTGCGCATTATCGATGATAATAATGTCAACTACGAGATCAATGGCATTACAGCTTATGAGTGGCGCGACGATATCGACGACTGGAAGGAAGACGTGGAGTTTACAATGAATTATACACAGGTGCAGGATCTGTTGATCGTGATGGTATTGGATGCAAGTGCTTCATTGGGTAGTGATTTTGAAAAGGTAAAAATCTACGCCAACAATTTTATCATTAAGGTATTGACGGAAATTCCAACAGCACGAATCGGTATCGTTGATTTCTCAGATGAAATCCACAGCTTCCCGCCCACCAATAATAAAGTAGCGCTCCAGAATTATATTGCCAGCCTGGAACAGGGCCCGTTCACATCGCTGTACGAAGCTGTCAATATTGGAATTGACTATCTTCAGAATGGAGATGCGGAAGGAAAAACATTGCTTGTGTTTACTGATGGAACAGACAATAACTCTGATCCGGAATACACACCAGAATACTTACTTGATAAATTAGAAAATACACCATCCGGTGTGAGCATTAACAGCTTTACAATTGGACTTGAAGGAAATGGCGGTGTTGATAAACCTGTACTGGAAGAATTGGCCTCCAGCAGTGGTACCGCGGCTTTCCCAAAAACAATCGATGAACTCGGTTCTGTTTTTGAAAAATTCAGCAGTTCGATTGCCAATGTTTACAACCTCACATATGTACGTAATCAGCAGGTGATTCCCGCTACAGACAAGGCGAGACTTCGTTTTGTCATCCAGGGCACAGCTAAGAACGAATAGGAGAGGTTCTTAAAAAGAGGGTAATAGATTTTCATAGTTAGAGCCTGGGTATAGGAGCCCGGCTCTTTTTTTTTGTGAGA
>JBBREG010000020.1:0-27397 GCA_038203125.1 Chitinophagales bacterium | reverse complement strand
AGAATTATCTAAGTATGAAATTGAATCTGAGACGAGTGCCACTATTCGTGAGCGGGTGATTAGTGCGCGTAATATCCAGGAGTTGAGATTTGCAGAAATGGAGGGTATCCACAGTAATAATATGATGCCTGCCAATATGGTACGGGAGATCTGTCATATTGATCCGGCAGGAGCGCAGCTGTTAAAGACGGCGATGAAGAAGCTTCAATTGTCTGCAAGAGCGTATGATCGTATACTTAAAGTGTCGCGAACGATTGCTGATTTGTCAGGGAGTGAACGTATTGATATTCCGCATTTGGCGGAGGCGATAAATTTCAGGAGCCTGGATCGGGAGGAGTGGGCAGGGTAAGATTGGAAATTTCGGATGGTTGGTAAGCTGCGGTTGGTGAGCTGTAGCCCAAGGTTGCGAAAAGGCAAGTCGAACTATAGCACAAGGATGGGTTGAGCGGGTCGAACCATGGGATTGCGGATTTTATTTTCAAGTAAGTCGAAACACAGGAAATTCAACGCGGACCCTAAAGGCCTGCCGAAGGGCAGAAAAAAAGAGGGGGGGGTGGGATGTGTGAATTCGCTTTCCCTTCGACAGGGACCGATGCATATAACATGGCTTTAGCAATATCGAAATGGAAAACTCAATTCGGTCCCTGAGCTTGTCACAGGAAAAAAAACATGTGCTCCACATACAGTCTACCGATTACCAATTTTACCGTTTACCATTCAACGAACCCTGGCAAAAAACTTTAATAACAATTACATTTAAGCATGCTCAACTCCAGCCAAATGAAATTATTTACGTGTTCTACCTTCCTGTTCCTTTTTCTTGCATGCCAATCTCCACAAGGACCCACCAAAACAGAATCAGCATCGACTGCCTATCTCGAGGAAATTACCATTACTCAACTGCAGAAAGGGTATAAAGAAGGCAAGTATACCATCACCAAAGTGGTGAAAGATTACCTGCAACGCATTGATGCCATCGACAAAAATGGGCCCCAACTCAACTCGATAATTTATGTTAACCCGGATGCAGTGAAACAGGCCGAAGAGCTGGAAAAAGAAATGGCTACCGGAAAAATCCGAGGACCGATGCATGGCATACCTGTCATTATCAAAGACAATATCGATACGCATGAAATGCCTACCACTGCCGGTAGTATCGCCATGCGAAATTCTTTTCCGGATCAGGATAGTTGGGTGGTGCGCAAATTGACAGAGGCAGGTGCTATCATCATTGCAAAATCAAACCTGAGTGAATGGGCAAACTTTCGGGCTAACATGTCCTCCAGTGGATGGAGTGGCCTTGGCGGTCAATCTAAAAATCCATATGTAACGGATCGCAATCCTTGCGGCTCAAGTTCTGGCTCCGGCGTCGCCGTAGCAGCTAATCTTTGTGTCATCGCTATTGGTACTGAAACGGACGGCTCGATTGTATGTCCGTCCAATAGCAATGGTATAGTTGGGCTTAAACCTACTGTTGGGCTTATAAGTCGTACCGGAATTATTCCCATATCATTTTCGCAGGATACACCGGGTCCGATGTGCCGTACGGTCGAAGATGTTGCCGTCAGCCTCGGTGTCATGGTAGGTGTTGACTCAAGTGACAGTAAGACATTAAACCCATCGGCTATATTTCATTCTGATTATACGAAATTTCTAAAGCCAGATGGATTGAAAGGAAAGCGACTCGGATTGCTGACAAATAAGCTTGGCTTTCATGCTAAAGTGGATACTCTTATGATGGAAGCTGTAAACTTTATGAAGGACCAGGGAGCAATGGTGATTGAAATTGAATCCCACCTGGATGATATTGGTAAAGAATCATTTGATGTACTCTTGTATGAGTTTAAAGAGGGCGTGAATAAATACTTCGCGAGCCTTGGTTCTGATGCACCCATAAAAAGTCTTGACGAGTTGATTGCATTCAACAATAAAGACTCTGTAGAGCTACAATACTTCGACCAACACCTATTAGAAATGGCGAATGCGAAAGGGGACCTGCAATCTTCAGAATACAATTCAGCATTAAACAAAATCCAAAAAGTCACGCGAGAAGAAGGCATTGACAAATTGATGAATGAACACCAACTGGATGCTATCCTTGCGCCCACAGGTTCACCTGCCTGGAAAACTGATCTGGTTAATGGTGATCATTTTATGGGAGGCAGTTCTTCGTTAGCGGCTATTGCCGGTTATCCGAGTATAGCGGTCCCAATGGGGTTTGTGGGTGAATTACCGGTTGGTATCTCTATTATGGGTAGGGCGTGGAGTGAGCCTCTACTGCTGGAGATTGCATATGGGTATGAGCAGGGGACAAAACATCGGAAAGCGCCTAAATATATTTTGACGGATTGAATTGCACGAAGGAATTTTAAATTTCTCAAATTTCCTTGTTCTTCACAATCCCACGCCTCTATCCACCTACCTTAATCGTTATGTTACCCACGACGACCAGCCATCTACAAGTCACCGGGGAGCTACGATAGGGTTTCTGACTATCTTTAGCCTCCATCCCTTTGATTTCCCACCCCAATCCAATTTCATATGTTAATTTTGATAGATGCGTTCTATTTTACTATTCGCATGTATATGCATGTTTGGGGTGAGTTTTGGGCAGGGAAACGGCTTCTCCTTCACGTACACGGGTCCTAACCAGATCCTCGTAGGCCAGGATTGTGTGGCACCCCTCAACTGGGGCCATCCGAATACTCCCACCGTCACCAGTAATATCCCCGGCGGGATGATTGTCTCATTCAATATCTACTCTATCAGTGGCGGCTATGCTATTGGTGACCTCGTAGGAGGCGGGACTACGGTCACTGTCTTCTATCAGGCAATTGACAATTTTGGTAATTCCGCCCTCTTTGGATTTACCATCTCCTTTACGGATATATTACCACCGGTTTTTGATCCCACTACTTTGCCTGCTAACCTCACTGTCAACTGCACCGGTAATTTCCCTGTCGCGGACGTGGAGGTGCATGATAACTGTGAAGACCAGGATATCGTCCTTACCCTCACATTCACAGAAACTAATAATGCCATGCCCTGTACGGGTGGCTCTATCATCCGCACATGGGTAGCTGATGATGATCTTGGCAACACCAGTAGTTTTGTACAGACGATAACGGTGCGTCCGGATAATACCCCACCCGTCATTGCCAATAATCTGCAAAATGGTACTGCCCCCTGTGCAAATGCCATGGCACTATACTCCACATGGCTCACCACGCAACGCGCCAATTTCACCGCTACGGATGCCGGATGTGGGGTGATGTCAAAAACAGATAATGCGCCCTCTCCCAATATCATCCAGTCTTTTTGCGGTCCGATCAATGTGACTTTTACTGCAACTGACAATTGTGCGAACTCAAGTACTGTTGTAAAAACATTTACGGTGACTAACAATGTGCCACCCGTCATTACCACGCCCGCATCAAATGCAAGCGGTAATTGTAATCAAAGCAATATCCAGACGATCTTCAATACCTGGATTAACACTCACGGTGGTGCGGTTGCAACCGATGATTGCAGCGGTGTCGTGTGGAGCACGTCACCCGCATCTCCATCTATCAATGTCCCTTGTTCACAACCGATCAATGTATTGTTTATAGCAGGTGATGGTTGTGGCAATGCCGACACGACGTCAGCCATGTTTACGCTGACAGATAATACGCCTCCGGCCATTGTCACTGAGCCCTCATCGATGATATTGAGTTGCACTTCTACAACACTGGATTCACTCCTGATGAACTGGCTGACGAAACACGGTAATAGTGCAGCTCATGATTTGTGCACATCAGATAATGACCTTGTTAAAAGATTTCGGATTGATACAACCATCCTAACATTTCAGGGTGTACTCGATGCATGGCAGGATTCACTGAATGGTGTATGCCATGACAATGTCATCATCAATGGTGTCGGTATCAACAATATTAAAGCTTATCTGGAAGTAGAATTTCTATATACAGACCGCTGCGACAATACTGCAGGTGATGTGGGTGTCTTCGGTATAACAGACAATGGCAGGCCCGTTTTTGTAACGAATCCCGCAGATACTTCTTTCAATTGTTCGCAAAGCAATAGTTGGCAGGATGTTTTTACCGGTTGGTATAACACAGCCGGTGGTGCAACCTTTATGGATCAATGTAGCGATGTCAGTGTACAGGCCAATATCACTTCGGACAGTGCCATGACCTTCCTTACCGCAGCTCTCGATACAGCCTGTGATCAGGGGGTTAGTATTGCGATTACATTTACGCTGACTGATGAGTGTGGCAACCTCAGCTTGCTTACACCTACTGCCTCTTTTAGCCTGGGTGATACAATACCGCCTGTCATTAGTACTCCTGCCTCTGATTTTGATGCTGATTGTTCAGCAGATGGACAGGCACAACTCAATATGTGGCTGGATACATTAGGTGGCGCGGAGGCAATGGATGGATGTGGCGTATTGACATGGACATTTAGCTGGGTCGATACGTCCGGGGTGTCTCAATCCGGTATTCCGAATACAGGTCCTTATCCTGATGTATCCACTCTTGGATGCACAGGTGGATTTGAAGTGATCTTCACCGCAACGGATGTATGTCAGAATGCTGTTTCCGATACAGCCATTTTTTCTATCATTGATACAGTTCCGCCCATCTTCCTGATCACGCAGGATAGCATCGCACTTGGATGTACGGACACGATCCCATCGACTGATCCGGAAGTGATTGATAATTGTGGTGGCGCTATTACGATCACAACAGAAGATATCGAAAGCCCGGGTGGATGTCTTGGCCAGCCGGCAGAAGTCATTCGAATTTATACTGCTACCGATGCTTGTGGAAATACATCTATTGAGTCCATTGTATATACTCGTGACGACACGATGGCACCAACATTTGATCTGCCTTCAACCATGGTGGAATTTTGCAGCGTTGATACATTGAACTTAATGAATGTGGCTGACAATTGTGATCCCAATCCTGTTGTTAGTTTTTCAGACAATGTAACCGGCCCCGCATGTCAGCAAACCCTGGAACGTGTCTGGACCGTAACAGATGCTTGCGGAAATTCAACAACCGCCTCACAGCAATTTGATCTGAGTGATACTTCCCCACCTGTGATTACACAATCGCCAGGCAATTTTGTCTTTACGTGTAGTGGCGCAGAAGGATCCTTGCAGGAAGTGTATGAGGCATGGCGTGACTCCGTAACGATTACTGATGGTTGTTCGGATTCAGATTATTTTATTGCACTGACAGGTTCCTATAGTTTGGGTGATACGACTAGCTGGCCAGGCACGCCGATACCTGATTCTATTTTCCTGTCGTGTGGAGAAGATGTAAATATCCAGGCAGACCTGGTTGTATTTGACATTTGTGGCAATGTGGTTGTCGAAGCTGTTTCTTTTGTGGTGAATGATACGACACCCCCTGTGATCAACTGTGTGCCAGTCATATTTGTAGAACCAGACACGTCACTTTGTACCGGATTAGTCCATATTGAAGAGCCGACGTTTACTGAAACATGTTATCCCAATGATGTCACGTTAACACTGACGCTGAATAATGGAGTGCCTTTTTCATTGGATTCAACAGGTGTATTAGATACCATTATGGATGTTGGCATCCATATAGCTCTGTGGACTGCCACTGACTGCAAAGGCAATGCTGGTACATGTATTACTTCGATTGAGATTATAGATGAAAATGCAGTAGAATTGACTTGCCCAACAGATACGTTAATATTTGCAACGACAGACGTATGTTCTGCAGACCTATATGTGCATCCTCCATTTACGACTACGGGTGGTTGTGGCAAAGGTGTGATTTCATTACGTTATGAAATATTTGGCAATGCAACACCTGATTCTATGGGATTTGCTTCTGCAAGCGATAGTGTGCTTGTGACGTTCTTTTCCGGCATCAGCGAAGTGTTGTTAATAGCACGTGACAGTACGGGCGATATCGACACGTGCAAATATTTTGTGGTATTGAATGATACCATCTCACCTCAGCTAACTTGTCAAACAGACACCCTATTCCTTCATCCGTCAGGAGCTGAGTCGATTGATCTGTCAACCACTTCATTAATCCTTTCAGCAACGGACAATTGTGAAGTGGATAGTATCCTCTATTCTCCTCCTTTCATTGATTGTGATTCAAGCGGCCTCACCATCGATGTAAAAATCATCGTGAAAGATAAATTTGGTAATGACGCAACATGTCTCACCAAACTTGTAGTGATAACACAATCGCTTATTCCCACCTGGGAGCGGGGTTTGTGTGATGACACATTACGGCTTTTTGCAAATATTCCACCAGGACCTGCAGTGTCTTACGCTTTTGTTTGGAGTGGTCCAAATGGATTTGTTTCAACAGATGAAAATCCGGTCATACCGGATGCTGATACTTCCTTCAGCGGTACCTATACTGTTATTGTCACAAGCGAAAATGGCTGTGTTTCCACCGGCAGTGTTGAAGTATTGATCCAGGATTTAGTCGCTCCAATTATTGCTCTTGCTGAAGACACGATTTGTGTCAACGAAGAAATTAATCTGATTACACAGACATATTCTGGTCAGGTAACGTATATATGGAATCAAATCACACCCTCCGGAGATACCGTAGTGATTGAGACTTCTGAACCTATTTTACATTTTATTCCTGCAGATACGGGAGTCTATACATTTTTTGCACAGGTTACACAGGATACTTGTACGTCTGAAGCGGGTCCTAATGTCACGTTATATGTTGCTCCCATACCGGTTGCGGAGATATCAGATCCTCTTCCCTCCTATTGCATAGCGGATACGTTGTTCCTTTCTCCGGTTGTCATTGATTCTTCATTGACGTACACATGGACGGGTCCGGGGGGATATATTTCAAATGAAATTACACCTGCAGGTATTCCGGTAATTGGGATTGATTCCCCGTATGTTTTTAGGCTGAAGGTAAATGATGGCAGATGTAGTTCTGATCCTGATAGTGTCACCATTACGATCCAACCCAAACCAGAGACACCAGTGATCACAGGAGATACGCTGGCATGTGAAGGAGGGACAATTACGCTTACAGCCTCAACACAAGGCTCGCACTACATCTGGATCGATCCCCAACAAAATTTTGTGATACAGTTGACTAATACAATAGTGATATCCCCCGTCACTGCGAATGATGCAGGCGGATGGCGCGTGATCGTTTATGACAACGACTGTCCCTCTGATACTTCGCAGGCTTTTATTATTGCAGTTGATTCTGCTATCATTATTGACATCATCGCTGATACCATCGTATGTGCAGGAGATAGTATTACACTCCAGGTATCACCTCAAAATCCCGGCATCTATCAATGGTCTGGTCCCAATGGATTTACTTCGGATCAAGTCTCTCCTACTATTTTAGCAGAAGAGGGCCGTTACCGTGTTGTCGTGGAAAGCTCAACAGGTTGTAATTCACAAGACTCCATTGATATTGCAGTTGACCAGCTACCAGAAATCATTTCATTAAATAGCGATGCGCCACCCTGCGCAGATGGAGAAAACGATGTTCGCTTATGGTCAGTGACAGTTCCCGATACAGATGCCTTTGAATACTTCTGGATGGGACCCAATGGATTCACATCACAGGATTCATCACCAGTGATTGAAAATTTTAATGCTTCATTTAATGGAGAATACTCGTTATTCATTACCAATGGCGCCTGCACCACGGATACAGCCACGCTTACGATTAATATCATTGATGGTCCGGGCGAGCCAACAATTACCGGTGATAACGTGTATTGTTTTGGTGACACCATAGTTCTTACTATTGATTCTCCTATTGCAGGAGCAACCTATACCTGGACTTCATCTGATACAACAGTTAGCATAACCAGTCCGGGCACACTTATCCTGCCTAATGCAACGACAGGAATGACAGGTGTGTACGATGTGGTTGTAAACGTTGGTGAATGTACTTCAGCATCCGCATCGTTTGCGGTTCAGGTGAGGGCACCATTAGCATCACCCGTCATCACATCATCACTACTCGTTTGTGAAGGTGACAGCCTGTTGCTTACATCTAATATTCCTGCAGGGGCAACTATCCAATGGTTTGGACCCAATGGTTTTACGAGTAATGAAGCAAGTCCAATTATTTTTCCTGTTCAACCATCAGATGCAGGATCATATATAGTAATCTATCAGCTTAATAGTTGTCCATCCGATACATCTGCATCAGCAGATATAGAAGTACAGGAAACAATCGCAACACCCCAGCTTATCGCGGACCTCAGTGCAGTCTGCATTAGTGATCCGGATGCAGTGACAATTTGTGTTCAACCTAATACATCTACTGCGGGTGCGGTCTATACATATTTCCTGAATGGAACCACTGTAATTCCCGGAACTGATAGTTGTATTACCATCCAGGGAAATCCGTTACAAGGAGGTGATAATCTGATCACGGCGATTGCATCGCTGCAGGGATGTCCTTCTGAGATCAGTAGTGCTGTCACGATTGTGGGTGATGAAGTACCTGCACAACCTGCCGATGCTGGGATAGACATTGCGATCTGCCCAGGAGATGAAATTGTTGTAAGTGCATTAGATCCTTCACCTGCAACAGGATTGTGGACATCTTCATCCGACATTGTGGTATTTGATAATGAAATGTCTCCGGTTACGACTGTGGGGCCACTACCTACGGGTATATTTTACATGACCTGGACGCTGAGTTTTGCATCATGTATTGATTACAGTGTGGATTCAGTAGAAGTAGAAATTATTTCGTCACCACTTGTATTCGCTGATACGGTAAGTGTGCCTTTTGGATTTACAGAGGAATTCATCGTAACATTAAATGACTCACTCACCGGCATTCCATTTACAGTTGAAATCGTAACTCCCCCGCAGAAAGGAAATATCCTCCATGTTGGTAATGGTATTTTCCGGTATTCACCGAATATTGGTTTTGTTGGTACAGATATCCTGGTCTATAGGATCTGCTCAACGGATTGTCCTGAGGAATGTAGCCAGGCTACCGTCGTCATCCGGGTAGGAAATGAAGATGATTGTTTTGTTCCAACGCTCTTCACACCTAACCAGGATGGCATTAATGATGTATTGCTGATACCGTGTCTTGAAACCACAAGTTTTCCGGACAATAGCATCATTGTTTTTAATGAATGGGGAGATGCAGTATTTAAGGCTGCGCCCTATTTTAATAATTGGGATGGACGTGTGTCTGGCTCTTCATTACCGGTTGGCACCTATTTCTACATCATGGATTTTGGTGATGGCAGCACACCGCGCAGGAGTTTCTTAATCTTAGAACGATAACCTCAAAGAGATACAAGATGAAAAGGATAGACAATTTCAGATTTGAAAATATGAGGTTAATCATCTGCTTATTCGTGATTGCCTTGTTGCCCTGCACTTTGTTGATGGGCCAACAGCAGCCTCTGCACACGATGTTTATGTTCAATAAACTTCTTGTGAATCCGGCTTATGCCGGTTATCATGAGCATCCGTGTATTACGGGTCATATTCGTGAACAATGGATGGGTTTCACGGGAGCACCGAAAACACAATCACTCAGCATGCATGGTCCGTTAGCATCCCAGAGCATCGGGATTGGTTTTAACCTGCAACGCCGCTCAATTGGTGTTTCGAGCTCTACTACATTAGATGGAATCTATGATTATCGATTTCCTATTGGTGTGGGTACATTGAGCTTAGGGGTCCAGGCATCAGCCCGCTTCCTGGAAGTGGATTATACAGATCCGAATGTGAGAACCGTGCAGGACATTAATTTGGATCCGGGTGTTGAATCTATTTCAGATTCTAAATTTCTCGCAAATGTGGGTGCTGGTATATATTATCACACACCGGCCTTCTATTTGGGTGTATCGGCACCAAGACTGATGAGTTCTGATATCGATTTTGAACTTAACAGTCTTTTCATTGCACGTGAGCAGGCTCACTTTTATCTGATGACCGGTTGGGCATTACGAATAGATCATCGGATCAGTTTTGTGCCACAGGTGATGGTGAGATACACCGAAGCGGCACCAGTAGATGTCGATCTTAATCTTGGCATACGCTGGTGGGAAGATTATAGTCTCGGTGTCACATTACGCAAAGGAGGCGTGGATGATCGGTTATTGGAGTCTGTTGACCTCATCGCATCAGCCAAAGTATTACGTGGATTGCGCATTGGTGCTGCGTATGATATTACCATGAGCGAGTTGCGCCAATACAGCAACGGTAGCCTGGAAGTGATGATGATGTATTGTTTTGGCGAGGCGGCAAAACCGTCGACGTTTATTAATCCAAGGTATTTCTAAGACGGCCCATGAAAATTATCCTGATATTTTGTATCCTCTTCGTTTCTGGTATGGCGGTAGCGCAAGACGCTTCCTTTATTTGTCAACAACAGAATGTCGAATTGGTGCCTATGGATGAACTCAATTCCAAATCGATTGAGTTTTCACCTGTGTATTATCAAAAAGGGCTTGTGTTTGTTGTTGCAAAAGAACGTAACAGGTTACTCGATCCGAAAACGGGACAAGCATATTTTGACCTGATGTATGCGGACCTTGCACCTAATGGAGCTGCGGGAAGACCTGTCAGCTTTTCTCCAAATATTCAAACACAATATCACGAAGGACCCTCCACATTCAATACTGAGGGCACTGAAATCTTTTTTACGCGATCCAATGTTTCAGGTGGTAAGGGCATCAATAGCGCGAAAGGGGAGGTTCAGCTAAAAATTTACCAGGGTACGAAAGGAACAGAGGACTGGGAGAACATTAAAGAATTACCATTTTCAAGTAATGAATATTCGATTGCACATCCTGCATTAAGTCCGGATGGCCGCTTCCTGGTCTTTTCATCCAATATGCCCGGCTCACTTGGGGGCATGGATCTTTATATCGCCGAGCGTGTGGAAGGCCGTTGGATGGAAGCCAAAAATCTTGGTGCCGAAATCAATTCAAAAGGAAATGATGTCTTTCCTTCATGGCATGCCGATGGATATTTATTTTATGCTTCAGATGGCCTGGGTGGTCATGGTGGCCTGGATATTTTTGCTTCCCGATGGACCCCTGAAAATATTTTCGCAGGATTGCAGCATCTTGAATTTCCATTTAACACCGGTCGCGATGACCTTGGATTTATTGTAGCTGCAGATGGACGTTCTGGTTATTTTGCCAGTGATCGCAAACCCACTCAGGGAAAAGACGATTTGTACCATTGGACATCTACTCAATCCATATTCTGTACACCAGCCGTCATTACACCTGAATATGTAACCAGAGAAATACTGATCACGAATGAAACAGGTGAACCTGTATCGACAGCATATGTATGGATCATACCTATGAATGCAGAAGGACCCTCCTTGCACCAGGAACAATTCAGCACAGAGCTGGTGCCGAATGAAGGAAATGATGGTTCGTTTTATTTGCGTTGGGGTGTAACAGATACACTTTCTACTGAATCTGCTGATGCTGTGTCCGGACAAGATGGGAGGATCATGTTGAATATTGAAGAATCAAAAATATATGCGGTAGTCGTACAGCATAAAGAATACAACCCATATGTCAATGTTATTCCTGCCGATCAGCTCCCAGCTTACATACGTCTTGTCAAAGCTCCTGTAGTAACATCTGAATGCTACAACACAAAATTCACAGTCTATAATGCTGAAGGAAACCAGGTCCTGAATGGTGCGCAGATCAATCTTACCGGTCCCTGCGTAAAAAAAGGATCGAACCTGATCACAAATACGGATGGTCATACCATGACTTGCCTTCCGCTCGGATGCCAGATCAAAGCTGACATTTCACAGGCTGGTTATGCACCCCATAGTTTTTTATTCACACCTGCTGAACAGGATGAACATTGGACCGTGTATTTGAAAAGCAGTGCCACCCTTACTGCACCTCCCGCACCTATTGCAACGGGTACTGTTATCGTTCTAGATAATATCTATTATGATTTTAATAAATCAGAGATCCGTAAAGGTGATGCCGGCGAATTGCAGGCGTTAGCAACTATTCTCAAACAATATCCCGATCTCACCATCGAGTTGACGTCTCACACCGATACACGTGGAACATCTGAATACAATATGGAATTGTCTCGTCGCAGATCTGAATCTTCCAAATCATACCTGGTCTTATTGGGTGTGTCTGCATCACGCATTATTACAAAAGCCTCCGGAGAATCCATGCCGCGCAATCGTTGCGTAGATGACGTGCCGTGCAGTGAAGTAGAACATCAATATAATCGTCGCACGGAAGTCACGATTTCCAATCCGGCAGAAGGAATGGAAGTGCGTTACAAAGCAAAAGGATGATACCCTATCGCATCGAAGAAGGCCGTCCTGAAGATGTCATAAATATCTTATTACAAATTCCCGAATTTGAGAATCTGCCGGATGCAGATGCCATCTCATCGCGTCTTAAACATACACCTCACCTAATCCTATTGGCAGTATCTGAACAGTATATTGTTGGTTTCAAAATCGGTTACGAACGTGATCATAAATTTTATTCCTGGCTCGGTGCTATTCACCCTGAATATCGTCGTCAGGGCATCGCCGGTGGGTTGGCAGATGCGCAGGAAACATGGGCCCGATCACGCGGATATTCGAAGATATGGATGAAAACGCGGAACCGTTTTCCACAGATGCTGATCATGGCCCTCAACCGAGGTTTTCACATAATCCAAATCGATTCAGGGGAGTCAATTCCTGAACACCGCATCATCTTAGAGAAAAGTCTTTAATTTTGAGCGAAATCGGAACAGCACAACGTTGTGATCGTTCCTTCGTTTGTACTGAAACACTTTCTTATGTTGAAATACGCATTACTTTCTTTGACTTTAATGATCTGCCTTTCGTCTACAGCACAGAGTGACCTGATGGGCTATGGATTCCGTGCGGGACTAAGCTTTGCCAAACTTGATGGACCCTCCGAAATCGGAACCACCGGCAACGAGCTTGAGCAAAATAAAATGTCGACGGGCTTTCATATCGGTCTGACGCTCAATTTTAAATTTACGGACATCATGGGACTTCGGACGGAGCTCCTGTACTCCCAGCGTGGCACCGATTACGAATACAACGGACCATCCTATTATGTATTAGAACCCAATACGTTGAGTACGCTTACACTGATGGGTAACCGGCGGCAGTCACTTAATGTTTCGAACGCCTATCTCGATGTCCCTTTGTTGGTTTATTATAAATTAGGCCATTTTGAAGTTTCAGCCGGACTCAACACTGGTCTCCTGCTTTCCTCTACAGCTGGTGGCAGTATAGAATTTGAAGGACCTTCGCCCAATACACAAAATCCGGTAGCTCCGTTTGAAGTAAATCTGAATCACAATTATAAAGGTGATGAAGTTGGCGAAGCATCAACCGTGAACAAAGTTATTTCTGTTGATGGCATTCCTTACGATGTACCTGAATTTCTCGGGGCATACTATGATTTCGAAACCAAAGATGGTGGATATTATAAAACCCTGGATTTCGGACTGAATTTCGGGCTTGCCTATTATCTCAATGATGGATTGTTTATCAGCGGCAAGTATATTCTGGGACTGAGTGATGTCACCAATAATTTTTATGATATATCGAGGAAAGAACTTAATTCAAATGGCACATTTATCCCGAGAACAGACAATGATAAAAGCAGTTCGATGCAATTCAGTATCGGGTTTAACTTTTAATTCCTTTCTTTCCGGTGATTTTATATCATCTGACATAACAAAGCAAACCAACCTGCTATGGAAACCAGGAAACCAAAAAATATTGATTTTGCAAAATAATTCTGCACTGTGTCCTGGAATCAAAATCTGACAAATCTGAATTACCTGCTTGCAGGATTTTACCCATTTAAATCAGATTCACTTCCGGTAGCTAAACGTGCCTCACTGAATATTATCAATATCGGGTTCCACGATAAGCCGGTCACCAATTGGTATTATATCATTGATGAGGCTGTCAAAGAAAATAAAGTGGATCAGCTCATCAGGGCAGCATTACAGGACTATCCGGACGATCTTTCGCTCAGGGGTGCCCTGGAAGGAGCACTGACCGGCATCGTATCTGATACCATCCTGGATACGGAAAGCGACTGGAAAAATGATACCCATGATGATGATACATACGAAAAGATCATCGGTAAAGAGAGCACACTTCTTGACATCGCTTATTTGGAAATTGGTCTCATCCGCGCTGCGACCGTTGTGCGTATTGAATTACCAGATGGTGCAACGGGGAGTGGCTTTTTGATCCGCGATAATTTTATTATCACCAATAATCATGTCATTGGAAATAAAGCTGTAGCCCTGGATGCGAAGGTGCAATTCAATTACCAACGTAATGCAGCCGGACTTGATCTGAACGTAACAGAGTTTGAGTTTGATCCACAGAATGGATTTGCCACCAGCCCGAAAGACAAACATGACTGGACCGCTATTAAACTCAAAGGTGATGCAAATACAAATTGGGGTGAGCTGGCACTAAAAGAAAATACCATTCAAAAAAATCAGCGAGTCACGATCATCCAGCATCCGAATGGATTACACAAACAGATTGCCTTACATCATAATTATGTCCGGTATGCAGATGAAAATATCGTACAGTACCTGACAGATACCCTTCCCGGCTCATCCGGCTCTCCTGTCTTTGATGATCAGTGGAACCTGATCGCATTGCATCACTCCGGTGGCAATATCCGTGAACCCGGCACGAAACGCATTGCATTCCGTAATGAGGGGATTCATATCAACAAGGTCATCGAAGGAATGAAATCAAATGGAATACTGATAGTGTGATGAAAGAACCTGCTATTCGATCAAAATGGGAAAAGCTTCTGCTCGTTAATTATCCTGTTGATAAAAAAATACTGGAGCCATATCTGCCTCTGCACACGGAACTAGCCATTTGGAAGCAACAGTGTTATGTGAGCCTGGTGGGATTTCTATTTTTGGATGTAAAAGTAAAGGGCATCAGCATCCCCTTTCACACTAATTTCTGCGAGATTAATTTACGTATGTACGTACGACGTAAATTTGAAAATGACTGGCGTTACGGTGTTGTATTTATCAGGGAGGTGGTGGCGTTACCCATGGTGACTTTTGTAGCCAATACATTCTTTCACGAACCATACCATACAGCGCCTATGAAATATGAAATCAACACCCATTCGGATTCGATAACGGCGAAGTACAGCTGGAAGGAAAAAAATTGGAATTCTTTTCAAATCACTGCGGACCCTATACCTGTCGAAATGATTCCCGGAAGCGAAGAAGAATTCATGACTACCCAGCACTGGGGCTTTACAAAAGCCGGTACACATAAAACACTTGAATACCGTGTTGAACATCCCCCGTGGCGTGTTTACCCTACAAAATCCTATCAAATTGATATGGATTTTGCAGCAGTTTATGGACCTCAATTTGCATTTTTACGCGATGCCACTCCAACTTCAGCATTTTTAGCTGAAGGATCTCCGATTACTCTGACACCTGCAGGTGCAATCAGGTAAGCATCAGCAGATAAAAATTCATCTGCTAAAATCGTAAATCCGAAATCTTCTTTACCTTCCCATTCATGTCCATCTACGACATCGCCACACTTGCAGATCAACTTGCCGCACTCTATCCGTCTGTTGAAGAAGCGCGTCGCGTCCTTACACAATCCGCATTTAATACCGTTGAAATTGAATTCAGCAACCGCCCCCGGGATAATTGGTGGAATATCCTTCAGGCGGCTGCCTATAAAGTAGGTGCCCTGAAATCCCTTCTCACTTTTGTAGTAAAAGAATATCCGGATAACCTGTTGGTAGATACAATGCTCAAAGAAACTATTGCACTCGATCATCCTGCAGATACATCCAACAACGAACCCGAAACAACGAGAGTAAAAACCGCAAAAGCTTTCCGCATCTTTACGGAAACCGTGGATCTTGAAATAGGCGGTAAAGGTTTACAACCGAATCTAAAAGAAAAGAAACTGAAGTGGTTTCAAAACATCATCGGTCTTTCACAGGCAGTAGGACTCATCAGGACACCTGATACATATTCAAGTGCCATCCTATTGAGAGATGGCTATGTATTGACAACATATCTGAATGTCACTCCGGAATCCATCCAGGACATTCATTTACACCTTCAATATGATGCAGGGTATGATGAATTGAATAAAATCGAAGAAGTGGATTTGGATCCAACATTTATCCGAAATAATAAAAAACTTCATTACACTTTATTACGAAGAATGGAAGGAGATGATGCATATGAACTTTCAATGCCCATTTCTGATATTGATTTGATGATCTCACGTGATATCAGTCTCATCTCTCATCCTTCTGATACCAATAAACGGATCAATGGTGGCGAGATCGTCCGGCAGGAAGGTTCGCAATTGATCTATCGCACACGGGAAAAAGTAAGTGCGCCTGGCGGACCCGTAATTAATAACCAGGTAGCAGTAGCCATGCATACGGGATCGATGAATAAAGATGATGCCTCAGGGTCGTTAAAGTTTGGAATGATGATTACAGACATACTTCATGATGCAGGCTTACCCTTAAAATCATTCACCGGGACCATCGAATAAATACAATTCGGAAAAAAGAAAACATGACACTGAAGAAATACGAAGGTCTCATCACCCGTATGTGCAAAGAACTGGCGAAACTCTACATCTCCAAGGAGGATGCCAGGGCAGTAGCCGGTCGTGCGGAATTAGATGTCAGCCATATATTTTTCTCTGATAAAAGTATTGATACCTGGCGCAACATGGTCATCTACGCGATCACACACAATCAGCTTCTCCCGTTACTTGAAACCTGCCAGAAAGAACACAATACATCCACCGTCCTGCTAGAGGCTGTCAACAATTTTTATGAGCAGGAAATGGAATCCACAGAGAGCCATGCGCCCACGCCTGCTAATGAGACAGAAGTACTTACTCAATTACTTGAATATCTCGAAGCAGCGCTGATCGGATTCAATGCACAGCTTTATAATCGCAACGATCTGTACGATCGTATCCGGAATCGCCTGAAGATTGAAGAGGCACTTCCCTACGAGAGTTTTTTCGCAGCACATTATCAGGACATGAATAAGTACGAACGCCAGTTGCACAAGGCAATTCGCAATCATACGGAATACATCAAAGCCAATCACGAAAAATCCTTGCAGATCATCCACCAGGTAAAGCCGCTCGAAAAGAAAATTCCAAAACTCACTGCTTTGCGGCGCCACATTGATTTATGGTTGTACAAATTTGATACCCTGTTTCTTCAGGATCCTGCCATGTGTATTTTATATACGGGTGGTATTGAAAAATATCCTTTTCCAAAAGGCGTGGAAGAAGAGATTCAGAAATATCTTACGAAAAGTGTTTCAGCCCAGAATTAAATAGGCAAGTGTCATGCCCCCCACACCAATTCCAAATCCAATATAGATTTCCTTCAGCGCGTGGGTCTGCAATACAAGTCGTGAAGTACATACCATGCCGGCTATAATGATCACTGCATACAGCAGATAGTCAAGTGGAATCGCCAGATTGAAATGACCCGGAATCCCTATTTGTGCCTGATCGTAACCATATTTGATCTTGGTTAATGTAACCAATGTCACGAAGCCTCCCATACCGGCAGCATGCGCACTGATCTTAAAAAAATTATTCAGAAAAAAACATACCCACAAACTGATGAGCGATCCCAGGATCGCCACCTTAATCGAAGTGGGAAATGAATCGCCTTGTGAAACATGGAGATATAATGTCAGATACATTAAGCCGGCAGCGATATACGGGCCGATACGTTCATGCCGGCTGTCCATACGAAAGGAATCTATCCATCCCAACATTTTCATCATCAGCACTGCAATTGCCGGAAGTGTCACTGAAGTCATGACAATGATGATCAGCAGCGTGTCAGCTTCTGCTACATGTCGGAATCCGAACGAGAAGGGATTCGTCCACAGTAACACCAGCGACATGTATGTCAATACAAGCAGGGGATGAAAAAGTATGGAAACTAGGTTGGCAGCCGCCTTCATGATTATTTTTTCGTAATACTGATTTCTACGCGACGGTTTTTTTCGCGACCTGCTTCGGTATCATTTTGTCCGATAGGTTTGTTCGCCCCCCATCCCTTAATGGTGATACGACCGGATGCGATCCCTTTCGCCACAAGATAATCCCTGACAGCGGCTGCACGTTGCTCTGATAGATCAATCAGTGCTTTTTCATCCCCAACATTATCTGTATGGCCCTCGATAAGGATTTCCAGCGTTGCATGGGTTTCCATCATGGTGGAAAGCTCCTTAAGGGCATTTGCAGATTTCGTGAGGATCTTTGCCTCGGCTTTAACAAAAAGAATATCGTAGAAGAAAACATCCTTCTCTTGTGGGTTAGAAGCATCTGCCCGGGATGATTTTGACTCCAGACCTTTCTTTTTACCTGAAGATTGATCTTTTGTTTCCACATCCGTGATGTCGGTTTGCTTGACATCGAGATATAAGATCAATTCCAGTGTATCCTTATCCTGCCGGTCGAGAATCCTTGCATCTACAAGGACGCTTTGACCGGTCCGACCCGTTTTCCTCGGTAAAAATTTATAGGGTTCATATTCAGTCATGACTGCTTCGAACGAACCGTTATAACTATTGAAGTATTCCAGAAAACTCTTTGCAGAAACTGGTCCCCATAAAACTTCGCTGCGGATGGGCAAACCTGTTTTGGAATCGACCACTGTCCCTTTGACATAAATCGATTTTTTAAGCTTCGGCATGGGTGTCAGGCGCATTCTGAAAATATCGCTGCTGCCATCACGACGTGACGTGAAGTACATATAATTGTTACCTCGTGTAAAGGCAGGTTGACTATCATCTGCCGGAGAATTGATATCGCCTTTCACTAAAACAGGTTCCGACCATTTTACCCAGGTGTAATCTAGTCGCTCAGTGATATAGATATCATTACCTCCCGCACCACCGGGCCTGTTGGAAGAAAAATACAAATAGCGTTTGTCCGGTGAGACGTGGGGGGTGGTCTCCTGAAACTCTGTGTTGATCACATTCCCCATATGCTGTGGTGCTGACCAAACATTGTCACGCATGTAAAATGAAACATACAGATCATTCTTTCCTTTGCTGTCTGATCGTTGCATACTTAAGATAAGAAAGTGTCCACCCGGTGACATCGTCAGATTGACGTCAGAACTGTTGACATTAAACTCATAGATATGCATGGGCTGTGGGAACGTGTGTTGACCATCTTCCAGAATTTTTACGCGTGAAAAACCGGAATACATACTGCCATCCTCATAAAATTGATTAATCACGACAAATTCATCCGGCAACATACTTGTTGACACAAGGCTGTTAGGAAGTGCATTATTGAGTGGATAACTATAATGGAAAGCATCACCGATGGAGTCTTCGCGAATCGGGACCATCCAGATGTCCTGGTTAAATACCGAAGAAACCGGATCCACAATTTTCCTTCCGGCGATTTCACTATAAATCTTTGCTAAATGTTGCGAGAATAAACTGTCATTGGTATTTGTGATCAGGTGATCGTCCTGACCTTTAATGACATTGACAAAATCCGGATAGGCTGTCCTGGTAAAAAACAACCGACTGCCATCCTTACTCAGGATGGGTGAGCTTTCATCATACTGATCGGTATTAACCCCGATGGGGAGCTTTTCCACTATCAGCTGACCATACGCATCGGGAAAACAAACCAAGCTCATCAGCAGGAGCCAATAGATGTTATGCATACCGCAAAAATAGGTCTAAATCTTCCGGCTTATTCCAAGGGAATACCCGCATAAAAGTCAAGAGATCGGTCGGTCAGCATTTTCGTGATGTAAGCAATCTGGCCGGTGTGATACGAAAAATGCTCGGTGACATGGATCAGTATCGTCAGGCCTGTCTCTTCAAACGTCTGGACGGAGCGGATATTGAGTAATTCTTCTGTTGGTATGGTAAGGATAATAGGTTTAACTAAATCCATTGTGTTGGTTAACGTTTCCAGTAATTCCAAGCGAGGGATGATCTTTCTTTCGTCAAACTCAGCCTGACGGTGCCTGAGATCCTCTCCTCTGGCCAGACCAGAATAGATCCACTGACGTACATTCCCGCATAGATGTATTACCAGATTACCAATGCTGTTGGAGTTTTCATTTGGGCGCCACCATACTTCCTGATCATCCAGCAGATCGATACATCGGATGATCCTCGGGAGACACTCCTCATAAATCCTGAGATGAACTTCGCGGATGATCGCATCCCGCATGTCGTCGGTGCCAGCCATGGTTTTTTTTGTAAAGGTAATTAGCTGGGAGCATGCAGATTGCAGTTTGTGGCTTGCAGCTTGCGGCTTGTGGCTTGCTGCTTGCTAGTATGCAGGTAATCACAGGTCATAGCGCAGCTCAGATCCCGTCATTTCTTTTTATCCGCAGATACTAGAATGTGTTAATCACGTACCCCTGCCCCATGCGTTCCTAGACTTCACCACATGCGATTGTCACCATACTGACAGATGCAACTTGTGCTTCCATTAGAGCAAGTGCGCATGCTTCCAGTGTAGACCCTGTAGTGAGCACATCATCGACCAGAAGTACATGTTTGTTTTTGATGGCGCGAACATTTCCAGGGACATACGATGATCCGATGGTCTCTACACGTTGAAATCGTTTCATACCGGTAAGGCTTTTGTTATGCGTGACCCGTTTTAAGGCATGTTTATAACAGGAAATGCCCATCGCTTCTGCGATACCTGCTGCGAACATGGCGCTTTGATTGTATCCTCTTTTGCGTTGTTTCTTCCAGTGCAACGGGACGGGTACGATGATTTCGATGTCATCCCAGAGTTGTGATTTCAATAATTGTTTTCCATACCAGCGGCCAATAGTGACAATGAGGTCTGCCTGGTTATTGTATTTGATTTGGTGGAGTAAGCGCTGTGTGCCGCCGCCACTTGAAAAAAATAAAAATGCCGCACCGGCCTTCACCCCGATGCGGCCCTTGAAATGGCCCACAAATGGATTGTGGGCATGCATATGATATCCGGTCTCGGGCAACTCATTGAGACAATCCAGGCAGAAGATGTGATTGTCAAGTGGTCGCTGTACACCACAACTGGCGCAGAGAGGCGGATACACCAACCCAATCATATTTCGGATCCATTGTCGTAGCATGTTAAAAAAGAGAAAGATGCCGGATGTCTTTTTGGGTGCAATCCATCCGGCATTAGAAATCAACTGGCAAAGAGAGGTCGCATGCCACAAAATGCCGGGATGATCCTATTGATGATCCTTCGCATCTGGTCTTTGCTTCCTCTTATAATAGTATATGTCCTGAGCAGGCAAAAACGTTACGCCGTTCGTCGATTATTTTTAAAAAAATAAAAATTAGTTGTTGACAAACGCAAGCGAAAAATCCGTATACTTGTAAAGATGCTTTTGGTGAAACCTGACGGGGGTTTCTGCAACACGGAAAGCATAGGTTGAAAACAAATACGGACCAGTTGAAAACACGTCCTATCTATACTGATGAAGCATTGATCTGTGCTGTCAGAGCTGGTGGCTCTGCCGGAGAGAATGCCGTCATGGAAATCTATGCCGCCCATCATGCTATTGTCAAAATCTGGATTCAGAAATGGATCCAACACCACGGATCCGGTCGCTCAGATGCAGTGGATATTGCCCACGATTCCTTCCTGCTTATGATTCAAAAGATGCGGCATGGCATTGAGTTCGAAGGCCATATCACAACCTTTTGGTTTGGCATTGCAAAAAACCTGTGGCTCAATCAATACAAAAAAGCCAGCAGGATGATCCTTGTAAAAGATGTGGAAGAATATTACGAGGTCGACCATGACACTCCGGAGAGAAAACTGTTGATCCGGGAAGAGTTTAGGGAAGCCGAAAAACTTTTTAATCGCATGGGCCATAAGTGCCGGGATGTTCTGTTGTTATGGATCCAACATTATACAATGGAAGAGATCGCAGAACGCCTTCATCTATCCGGATCCATGATGGCGCGGAAAATAAAATATGAATGTTTCAAAAAAGTAAAAAAATTGCTCAAATACTATAACGTTTTTGAAAGCTGAATACATATAGGCAGGATAAACTTAACCAATGACCAACGCTGCATAAGTTATGGATGAAGAAAACTTTGAAGACCTCATTGCTGATTATCTAAGCGGACGCCTTCCAAAGGCGGAATGCTTACTATTGGAACAACGAATGGCTGCAGACCCAAGCTTTGCAAAATCGGTTGCAGAAACAAGTAAGACATACCAATTTCTAGAGTATCTCTACTATCGGTCACTCCGTCAAAAGCTGACGGATCATGACGCTCGATCGGGGACAAATCGAATTCAAAGTAATAAATGGATTGCCATACTCATCACCCTGCTGCTGTGCATCTTGTGTGGCTTTGTGTGGATCCATGGAATCTGGAGTGCCCCGTCAATTGCTACGAAGTATTTAAGTGGCAATCGAATCCAAAAAGATCAACACGATTCTTTATCAACACACGAATTACAGTGGCAGATTGCATTGGATATGTATGCCAATAAACATTACAAAAAGGCATGGCGACTCTTTATTCCATTTAGTACGCAACCCGATGGTCATCATGTCCGTGATGCGCAATGGAATATTCTTCTGTGCAGATTAGTACTGGAAGGTACAACTGATGAATGGCAAACACACCTTGATCAATATATCATGTCTGCCCATGGTGATGAAAAGGTAAAATCTTTGGAAGTAAAAATGAAAACAAATTCATGGCTTTTCAGGCTAGCTTCTACTTCCTGGTGGATTCCATTTTCAGCTATCAAACCACAAATCATTTAAACACGTATATACGTTGTGAGATGAGTCCTGTTAAACTATTGTTAAACGAATTTTTGCGATAAAACAACGGCCATCCGGCCTCGTTTAAGACGGTACAAAGACTGAAAAACATCTACTCTTACCATGAAAATTAAAACATTCTTATCCTTAATACTCGCTGGATTTTTTGGTGGTTTGATTTGCTTTGGTGCTTTACAATGGATGCCAACGAGTAATTTCTCTTTCGGTAATCTCCACCAGGCATCTACCTATACTTCAGTACCAGTCACAGGACCTGACTTTGCACTAGCCGCGGAGATTGCTCAGAAAGCGGTTGTTCTCATTCAGGCGTCTGAAAGCGCTGAGACTGCTAAAAACAACCGTCGTCAAAGAGATCCCATGCAGCAATTATTTGAACAGTTCGGCTTACCGTATGATGGATATGGTTATGGATTCGGGCCACAGATACGTAAGGGTGCTGCCTCCGGAGTAGTCATCTCAAAGGATGGTTATATCCTTACGAATAATCATGTAGTAGATTTTGCAGATGAATTGACGATCAAAATGAACGATGGGAAAGAATATGAAGGCAAAATCGTCGGCAGGGACCCCAGCTCTGACATAGCTGTAGTAAAAATAAATGCAAACAATCTGTCAACGCTTGAATATGCTGACTCCGACAAAGCCCGCGTGGGAGAGTGGGTTCTGGCAGTGGGTAATCCCTTCGAATATCTAACATCTACGGTTACTGCAGGGATTATCAGTGCTAAGGGCCGGGATCTCAACATTATCCAGGGATCCAAGACCATCGAACAATTTATTCAGACGGATGCAGCTATTAATCCTGGCAATAGCGGGGGTGCTTTAGTAGATGCGACCGGAAAATTATTAGGTATTAATACCGCAATAGCTTCTCAAACAGGTAGTTATGCAGGATACTCCTTTGCCATCCCGATCAATCTGGCTCTTAGTATAGCAAATGACATAATTAAAGAAGGTGGTGATATCGAGAGAACATCTTTAGGGGTTGAAGTGTTTGTCTTAAATGAAGACCTGGCGAAAGAGTTGGGAATTGTTATCAGCGAAGGTTTGTTAGTGGATGCAGTAGGCGAAGGAAGTGCCGCTCAATATGCAGGTATCCTGCCCAATGATGTTATCGTGGAGATTGATGGAAGAAAAGTAAAAACCTTTGATGACCTGAAGAATAAGATTGATCTCGCAAAAGTTGGAGATTCAATTCAACTCAAAGTTTTTAGAATGGGTAAATATGTTGATGTACCCGTTCGTTTAAAGAAAGGATTATAACAGATGAAGATCTCATCGTAAAGATATAGTTGGTTTTTCGTTTTGTTTTGATGCGCCTGTCTTAAAAGAAAGACAGGCGTTTTTTATTTGTCCTTCCACTGAAATGAAGAAATCATATGGTTGATGTCTTCACGTATAAATTCCGTTATGGGAGCAAGGCTATCCGGCTTTACAACAGAATTATAATATAGCGCTGCTGTAAAAAAATGAGTGGTCGTATCGGTCAGGAAAAAATGCACCGGTGATGCAGCAGGTCCTGTCCATGAAATCATCAAACCATGGACACCCTGATCATTTCCAATGATCGCCTGCTCCATATAATTTGATCGTTCATTAATCTTATCTGCAATGACAAATGCATCACGCACGAGGTCATCAAATTCTGCCTTGTTATCTATAGGGATATAGCTACAGTGAAGTTTTGCATTGAACGGTTTCATATCCAGGTCAAACCAACAAAGCTGATCCTTCCAGATCACATCTGCGTAGGATGGATATGCAAACCTGATTGGACATGATGCGGTATCAAATGAAACATATTTCCGCTCCGGGAATTCTATGCGTGGAAAGGCACGTGGTCTGGGAGTTGTATGATGTTCTTTGCAGGAACACCAACAGATGAAACATAGGGATAAAAGAAGAATATATTTCATTTGGTATCGATCTGTACTTTGATGCGCTCAATTCGTTTCGGAGAAACAGACAGCACTGTAAAAGCAAAAGGTGGCAATGATATTTTTTGACCGATCACCGGCATCTTACCATTCAGGTCCAGGATCAAACCTGCCAGTGAATCGGAATGACCTTGTACGGCTTCAAAACTTGCCTTATCCACATCCATCAGGCGACACACATCGATAATCATGGTCTTGCCTTCAAAAATAAATTCCGTAGCACTGAGTCGCCTGTACTCTAATTCCTGGTCCTCATCAAATTCATCCTGGATATCACCAATTACTTCTTCAATCACATCCTCCATCGTGACCAGACCAGATGTGCCTCCATATTCATCCACGACAATTGCCATGTGGAGATGCTCACGCTGAAAATCTTTTAGCAGCTCATTAATCTTTCGTGCCTCAGGTACATACAACACTTCCGTTCTGATCAATTCTGGCCATTCGTGGGGTGGTTCTTCCTGATCAAGATAACCGATCAGGTCTTTGACATATAAGATCCCTTTGATATTGTCCAGTTGTTCTTCAAAAACAGGAAGCCTGCTATACCCTGCGTCTCTCACCACGCTCATCATTTCTTCGAGCGTGACAGTAACATCGAGCGCAATAATGTCCATGCGTGATCGCATGATTTGTTTGACAGCCACATCATTAAACGTAACGATCGATTTCAGTATCTCGGCTTCTACGGCAGAATCCTTGTCTTTCGACACAGCGAGATCTATCGCCCTGTCAATATCCTCTTTATTAGCCCCCAGGTTCGAATCTTTTCCCAGTTTCTTTTCCAGTTTATTACTCCATCGCACCATGGTTTTATTGAGCGGTGCAAGTATTGTCATCAGAATATGTACAGGTCCGCTCATGAGGCGGGCAAGGCCTATATTATTAACATTGGCATATATCTTCGGGACCACTTCCCCAAACAGAACCAGTAAAAAAGTGATGACTACGACTGAAAGTAAAAAGCTGATAACACCAGACCATTGGTACGGATCCATCCAGTGTGTGATAGACCAGGCACTGACAGATGTGCCCCATCCAAATAACGTTTCTTCTGGTATGATCAGGTTGATTAGATAATAGGAAAGGATGACGATCGCGATATTGACCAGGTTGTTCGTGATCAGGATCGTTGCTAGTAATCGTCGCGGTTTATCCCGAAGCGCTAGAATGCGTTGTCCGGAAGCATTATGTTCCTCTTCCAGTTGTTTCAATTGATTGCTGTCCAGTGAAAAGAAAGCAACTTCAGATCCGCCGATGAGCGCAGAGCAAGCCAATAAGATCAAAAGGAGTAATAATCCACCGGCCAAACCCCAGCTAAAGAAGGCAGTAAGAATATATAAGAAGGGTTCGGTATCCAATCCGGAAGAATTAAGTCAGAAATTTTTTGGCAGGTGATCAGAATGGAAGATCGTCATCAGCATGCTGCTCGCCGCTGGTTGTGATCGGGCCTGAGGTATCATTCAAAGGTTCTTCTCCCTGGAAATCATCTTCGTGACCACCGGGTCCGGCGGCTCTGCGGTCAAGAATGCGGAAACTATTGGCTACGACTTCGGTCACGTATCGGTCGTTACCCTCCTTATCCTGGTATTTGCGGTGTGTGAGTTTGCCCTCAACGTAGAGCTGGCTGCCCTTTTTAAGTTGCTTTTCAGCGCGTTCTGCCAGATTCCTCCACGCAACGACATCGTGCCATTCGGTCACGGTCTGCCAATCTCCTTTTTTGTCTTTATAGCTTTCATTTGTTGCCACGGAAAACTTGGCTACCGCTACATTTCCTTCGAGATATCGTACTTCAGGGTCGCGGCCGAGATTTCCGATGAGGATCACTTTATTTACCATGATGGTTGGTTTTAGTCTGGTTGGACGGCAAAGATAAAGAAAGTGGGACAGAGGCGGCGGGTTGAAGGTACCCTGCACTTTCTATTCTATTACATGATGAAGTGATACAGCTACCTCAGTTTTTTTCATTTGCATATATCCCCAAGCAATAATATAAACTGGTGATTCCTTGATGATCGAATCTTTGACTCGATGGAATCCTTCAGGATCAAATGTTCATCGTTCGCATCTCAGGTTTTTGGATTCAGATCTGTCGAGGTGAAAGATGTGGACTTGCAGGAGGCTACTACGAAGCATGGGAAATTCCTGAAGTGTGACAATGTCCGTCTCTTAAAATATCATTACGTGGGCCAAAGTAAGAAGCCCAATGAGAAGATGACATTTCATCATCATAAATTGACCACCATCATAAATATAGCCCAAACATTCCTGGCACTAAATTGATTTATATAATTCGTTTATATTTGATCTACAAGGTCTATAATCATTGACACACGAGGAACGGTACGAAATATATGAGCGGCGTATAGCGGATATAGAAGCTATAGTTGTCAAGCAAAAACAATTGAAGGGCTGCGTGCTGAAATCCGACGATTGAAATTAGGCTCTACCAGCAGGAATAGTTCATTGCCCCCAAGCAAGGATCTGAAGCGCTCCAAAGGTTTGTCTTCTACTCGTGAAAAAAGCAATCGAAAAAGAGGTGGACAACCCGGTCATGAGGG
>JBBREG010000019.1:0-27475 GCA_038203125.1 Chitinophagales bacterium | reverse complement strand
ATTCGGGATTTGGGATTTATGATTTAAATTATTACCTAAATCAAAAAGCCAAATTCCATAATCATTTTCTTACCTGACAATCATCACCTCAACCCTCCTCGGGTCCCGGTTTTGATCTTGTCCTGCCTTTCAATGAACTTCTTTTTGTTTCCCCAAACTCAACTCTCTCAGCCTCATTTTTCCGACCCTCGTTTCGAATTGGGAGTGCAAATATATGACAATATTTTATTCTGCCAATAGTGTCTCAAACTTTTTTCAAACTCCACCCATCCCTGCCAGGCATTTTTTCTCCACAGCTCCTTTGGTTATTGATAAGCTGTCCCAAAATACGCCCGTGAAAAAGTGTGAGAACCACCTGAAAAATTTCTATCCGCCCCTTATTTCAACTTCTCCTATTCAGGCAAGGAACTCTATAACTGCAGCAGGCAGGCAGAAATTCCATAATTAGGGTTAAAAAATGCCCTATTATATCATAAGGCTATAATTCGGCTGAATATCAGTGAATTGGGTCATATTGAAAAACGATTTTTTGAATGGTTTTGGGCGCTTTTTAAACAGGTTTCAATCTAAGACCTCAATCACCCAAAAGTCCCTCCCGTAATGAAAACAAATAGGAACTCGCCAAAAACAGATTTCCATAGCAGCTCAAACCCAATGAACCCCGGATCGCATTTTGAAACAACCCAAGTCCATAAAAGACGCCCTCATCCCATGTCAGGGCAATGGTATTGGCCGCATTGTTTTAAATAGTGAGCCACCAACGATGTTTGTGTTGGAGAGAAATCCGGCCACACTGTCAATCGGACCTGATGCCGGAAACATAGATCCTGCCTCTGAATGAAAGAACCATCCTACCTTTCTCCTATGATTGAATTTCATCTCAACGGTAAAGAATATATACAACTCAATGACCTGCTGAAATGGGCCAGGCTGGTTAGTACGGGCGGAGAAGCAAACATCCGCATCGAAAGTGGGGAAGTGATCGTCAATGGTGTTGTCGAAACCAGGAAAAGACATAAGCTACGAATGGACTTCATTGTTTTGTTTAAAGAAACTAAGATTGTTATTCGCTAAAAGTCTACAATACATTTGTTCCCGTGCCTGGTAAAGTCATATACAATCATTCAATCCACCCAATAGGATTCTCTGTAGGCGATGCAGGTTCCCTTATCTTCGGCGCATGAGATCCTTGTTAATTTCCATTTCTTTTCTACTCTGCTATTCAAACACAACCAAAGGTCAGCAATGGATCGATAAAAAGTATACATATGACAGTCTGCTGAATGTGGTCTATGGATCTGCGGCAGACTTTAATGGAGAAATAGTTAGTCTGAAGATGGATATCTATCTGCCAAAGTGTGATGACAGCAATCAGGAGGTGAGGAAGCCTGTATTAATGTGGATTCATGGTGGTGCCTTTCTGGCTGGTGATAAAAATGATGCCAGTATTCAGGATCTCTCCAGGCAGTTTGCCAGACGGGGTTATGTGACCGCAAGTATTGATTATCGTGTTGGATTTATAGCTGATGACGAAGATCATTTTTGCAATTTCCCACTTTACAACTGTGTTTTTGCTACTGATAGTGCTGAATGGGTGAGAGCATATTACAGAGCTGTACAGGATGGAAAAGGAGCGTTACGATTTTTGGTCAATAGACATGACGAATTTAGCCTTGATCTAAATAATATTTTTGTCGCAGGAGAAAGTGCAGGCGCACTGGCAGCCCTGGGCGTTGGGTTAATGGATACGGTCGTTGAAAGACCTCTTCAAACTTTTGCAATTGAAAGCACTCCACTTCCGCATGCAAATTCATTGGCATGTCCATATAATGCCGGCAAAATATTCACCGGTAATTCTATTACAAGACCAGATCTGGGTCCTATAGCAGGTTCAGTTGAACCAACTGCATTCGATTACACGATCAAAGGTATCGGTAATATGTATGGGGCGATGTACGACGATCTGCTCGAACACCGATCGACTAATCATCCCAAACCTGCAATCTATTCCTTTCATCAGCCTTGTGATATTGTTGTTCCGATCGACTCTGCTGATGTATACTGGGGCTACACGTGGTGTTTTTCAAATGGATTTGGTTGCGGTGGCATTACCAACAATAATGTGACGTTATATGGCAGCAGAACCTTTAGTAATTGGAATTCTCAGAATGATTACGGTTATACGATTCACAATGATTTTACCAATATTAATTTTCCATTTAGCTTTTTATTTGGGCCCGGTAGTTGTCTGGATCAGACGAATAATCCGTGTCATGCGTATGACAATAAAGTATTGAGGGAACATAATCTCGCAGCTTTCTTTGCAGAATTAATATCAACCAATCCCGTTTGCGACTCAGGTTTTATATCCGGGATTAATGAGCACAACCTGAAGGGAATTAGAATCTATCCCAATCCTTCGAATGAAATACTTTTAATTGAAAGCGATATTGAAAAACCGATTGCCAATTGGATTATATATGATTTAACAGGAATCATCCAGATTCAAGAAAACGGCCTGAATACAAATCAATTTACCATTGATGTATCTGATTTCTCCCCCGGCACTTATTTTATTCAGACAACTGATTTCGAGGGAAAATCGGTGTTGACGAAGATTGTGAAACAATGAGAAGTGATTTAGTTTTAAAAATAAAACAGAATGAAATCTTTCCTTTCCTTGCTTGCATTACAAACCCAGGATCTCTCCCTCCAAGGGGCACAAGCAATTGCAAGCTACCTTAACGCCAATCTAAAAAAAGGCATTTTAGTGATGGCTGCAGGTAAAAGTTCAACTATGCCTGTCTCTTCAGCAAAAGATGAGGATCACTTCAGCTGAACCGTAGCGTGGAGATTGTTATTCAATGATATTCAGGCCGGCAACCTTTTTCGTACGTACCTTTGAGTCAGAAAAGCAATCTCATGCCCATCAACTTACCTGAAACCAGCAAGCCTCGCATAGTTATAGTTGGGGCCGGATTCGCAGGCATCAACCTGGCACAACAATTATCCAATATTGATTACCAGGTCGTACTGATCGACAGAAATAATTTTCACCAGTTTCAGCCTCTGCTTTACCAGGTTGCGATGTCGGGGATCGAACCAAGTTCCATTGCATTTCCTTTGCGCAAGCTGCTGCGGAAAAAGAAAGGTACCCACATACGAGTTGCCGAATTACTCTCAGTCAACGCGGAGGAAAAATATCTGAACACCACTGAAGGGCGTGTGAATTATGACATCCTGGTTCTGGCCACAGGGGTCTCAACAAATTTTTACGGAAATACAAATATTGAATCACAGGCGTATTCGCTCAAGTCCGTTTCAGAAGCGCTGCTCCTGCGAAATGTCATCCTGTATGATTTGGAAAAAGCACTCACCATACGCGAAGATGATGTACGCCAGAGCTACATGGACATCGTAATCGTCGGGGGCGGGCCAACAGGTGTTGAGATGGCAGGTTCTTTGGCAGAAATGAGAAAATATATTCTTCCGAAAGATTATCCGGAATTACGTGCAGAAGAAATGAATATACATCTCATCGAAGGTACTAAGGAACTCCTGGCCTCCATGTCAGAACAGGCTTCGAAAAAATCGCTTCAATATCTCAGAGATATGGGGGTTGAAGTATTGACCGAAGTGCGGGTCACCAATTATGATGGACATGAGATCACACTCAGTGATGGCAGGAAATTATATTCACGAAAAGTCATCTGGGCAGCAGGAATCATAGGTAGTGTTCTGCAAGGTTTACCAGAAATTTCTTATACCCGTGGTAACCGCCTTGTGGTGAATGAGTATAATGAAGTAAAAGGAGTCCAGGATATCTACGCTATCGGTGATAATGCCTATATGGAAGAAGGGACGTATAAAGGCCATCCCCAGGTAGCACAGCCTGCTATTCAACAAGCTAAACTTCTTTCAAAAAATCTAAACAATACGATCCACGGAAAACCCTTCAAACCATTTCGTTATAGAGACCTCGGAAGCCTGGCTACAATAGGTCGAAATAAGGCTGTCGCTGATCTCCCTTTTATGAAGACACAAGGGTTTATTGCCTGGATATTGTGGCTTGTCGTACACCTGAAATCTATTTTGGGTGTAAAAAATCAATTGTTTGTTCTTTTCAACTGGGTGTGGTCGTATATCACACTTGATCAAAGCCTGCGCATTATCGTCAGACCCAAGATCCGTCAGAATCCCTAAACGATCTATTAAAATAAGAGGCGAATGATTCGACATCACCCACCTCCTCAATGGAATCTTAATCAGTGATTTAGTTTTTCACTTACTGTAGCCAATAATTTAATCCAATACAAGCTTTTTTTTGAAAATATTCCAGAAGCACCAAAATCAATTACCATGACGGGGATGTATCCGGGAACATATAATCGTAAACAATAATTTTCGTTTTTGCAAAGTCATTGTGATGAACTATAAATGCCAGTCACGGGAAGTGATGGGAAATAGAAAAAAAATATTGACCATACTGTCCTCGAATGTACACACCGAATTGTAGCTTTGTCAACATAACCTGACGCTAAACCATGTCTCATATCATAAACTTCTCCGCAGGACCCTCCATCCTTCCGAAAACAGTCTTTGAACAAGCTTCCCAGGCAGTGCTGGATCTTAATGGGAGCGGGCTTTCCATCCTTGAGATCTCTCACCGGTCATCATATTTTGAGCCTATCCTGCATGAAGCAGGACAGCTGGTACGTGAACTGCTCGGTCTGACAGATGATTTTGAAGTTTTGTTCCTCAGCGGCGGTGCCAGCACCCAGTTTTTTATGACGGTGATGAATCTGTTGCCTGAGGGGAAAAAAGCAGCCTATGTTGATACAGGGGTTTGGTCATCCAAGGCGATCAATGAAGCTAAGATGTTGGGCGAGATTGATGTTATAGCAAGTTCCAAAGACAAGAACTACAGTTATATTCCAAAAGGCTTCCCTATTTCTCCTGATTATCAATACCTACATACCACCAGTAACAATACGATCTACGGTACACAATACCAAAGCTGGCCCGATAATCCGATCCCGTTGGTATGCGACATGTCTTCAGACATTTTTTCAAAGCCAATTGAGCCACACCGATTTGGTCTGATCTATGCCGGAGCTCAGAAAAACCTGGGACCTGCAGGGGTAACCCTGGTGATCATCCGGAAAGATATGCTCGGAAAGATCAATAAGTCGCTGCCTACGATGCTTAGGTATGAAACCCATATCCAGAATGAATCCATGTATAATACGCCTCCTGTGTTTCCCATTTTTGTCAGCATGCTGACGTTGCGTTGGTTGCACGATATGGGCGGATTAGGTATGATGCAATCTGTCAATGAGCGGAAGGCCAAATATCTCTATGACGTTATAGACTCCATTCCTTTTTATAGCGGGCACAGTGTCCCTGAAGATCGTTCAAGGATGAACGTTACGTGGAATCTTGAAGATGCCGAGCTTACTAAAGAGTTTCTTACTTACTGTGAGGATGCCGGTTGTGATGGATTAAAAGGACATAAATCAGTGGGTGGATTCCGAGCATCCATTTATAATGCAATGCCGGAAGATGGTGTTAAAATTTTGGCCGAAGTCATGAAAGAGTTTTCGCTAAAGCATGCGTAGCAGGCACACAAAGATCTCCGTACGCTGGCAAGGCATTCATCTCCCTCTGCTCATCATAGAAGAGCCCCGATACGACACCCGGGTTTCCATCGGAAAAACATCAGCATACCTCCGCATGCCCTATACTGCTAACCGGGAATACAAGCAGGAAAAACTCATCTGGGCTAAAAAGTGGCTCCTGGAGACACTCCAGGAAAAACCAGACCTGGCGATGCGATGGAAGAACAAGGAATACCGCAGCGGCCAGGTGATCAAAACAGCTTTCAAAAATTATATTCTTCAGCTATCTACCGGAAAAGGTAAGACAACAGGTTCTGCCTATGTCGATGATGGGAGGTTGATCCTAAGTCTTCCTAAACTGGAGGAAGAAGAATACTACACACGGGATTTTATCACTGCACTTATATCCAGGGGGGTCTCCGCTGACGTGCAGAAAGAATTTTCTGATCGCGTACATGCCTATAATCGGCTTTTTTATAAAGAAGACATCAACAGCATCCGGCTTAAATATGTCCATAGCCGTTGGGGCAGTTGCGCTACTAATGGCAATTTGAATTTCTCTTCCAAAATTCTGCTCGCTCCGGTGAATGTTATGGACAGTGTCATCATCCATGAATTGGCGCATCTCAAGGAGATGAACCACGGCGATCGGTTTTGGAAATGGGTTGAAAAAGGAGATCCGGATTTTCAAAAGCATGAAACCTGGCTAAAGAAATATGGGGACCGGCTGGATTTCTAGCATGCCGTCACTTATTCAACATTCTCCCACTCCAATCTAGTAAAGTTAATTTAGCCAGTGACGCCTGACACTGACGAACCTATTTCGCAAAGTAAACCCTTATGTAAAGCCGTACAGGAAGCTTGGTATGGCCACCCTGATCCTGACATTTATTGGATCGTTCGCGGCGCAGATCTTTGTCTTCATAGCCGACAGCCTGAATATTGGAAAGATACAGGAGACACTGAATTAAATTGACTTCTCCCGAGACAATTAGGGGGTGTCGGAATCGCCCCCAACAATGTCGTATTTCAGCACCGCATCCTTCTGATTTCGAAAGTATGTTTGTATTATTAAAATTAAAATCAAATCATAACCTCAATCTAAAAACATCATGAGCTCAAATTTTCAATCCGTAACCATTAAAACCACTGTCAATGCGCCGGTTGAAAAGGTATGGAAACACTGGACATCACCGGAAGATGTAATGCAATGGAATAATGCATCCGATGACTGGCATACCACCCATTCGGAAAATGATCTCCGCTCGGGAGGAAGTTTTCTTTCCCGTATGGAATCCAAAGATGGCCAATTCGGATTTGATTTCGGTGGTACATATGAAGAGGTGCTGGATAATGAACGTATTGTCTATGTCATGTCAGATGGCCGCAAAGTGGATGTGAGATTTGAGGCAAATGCAAATGAAACCCATATTATTGAAACATTCGATGCCGAGACTGAAAACTCCATAGAAATGCAACGTGATGGATGGCAGGCGATACTTGATAATTTCAAAAAATATACTGAAGAAAAAAATTGACGATACGGATGGATACCAAACCAACAGATATTGACAGTTACATAGCAGGATATCCTGAAGAGGTACAGGCTATCCTTCAGAAAGTACGAGCAACGATCCAAAAAGATGCTCCGGATGCTGAAGAAACTATGAATTATGGAATACCTACGTTTAAATTAAATGGTAACCTTGTTCACTTTGGTGGTTTCAAACATCACATTGGATTTTATCCGGCACCGTCTGGAATAAAAGCCTTTGCGGAGGAGCTTTCAAAATATGAAGGAGCAAAAGGTTCTGTTCAATTTCCATTGGACAAGCCCATCCCTTATGCATTGATCACGAAAATCGTAAAATACAGGGTGAAAGAAAATCAGGAAAAAAATAAAACGAAATCCAAAAAGGGTGGATAAAGAGAATTTAATCCGTTTCATCAGCAGATCATCCCATTACCTGTGCTAATGTGGAAGAAATCGTTTCGCCTTTCAGAGAGATGCAACTTGATAAAAATTAATTTTTTATTGAGGCCGGTATTATGTACTGACAGTTATTCCGTTGTAAGAATGTAAGCTCCACTTCAGATTTTGCGACTATGAATATTGATGTCAGTATTTTGAGAAGTGATGGTTTTACACAAGCCGGCATAGCTACTGACAAGTGGACACCGGGAATTGAGGTGTAAAAGGACTAATTCTTCAGCAAGACCTTTTTCTGGGAGAGGATTCACGAGAAATAAATCGCTTTGGTTATCGTTTCTGTTAGAGACACCTACCATGAAGATAGTTATCGGAGGAGACAGCGGATATGACATGCACTTCAAAGAGATCGGAGACTCATTTGGACCTATCGATCTTGCGATTCTTGAAAATGGACAATATGATCCCCAATGGAAATACATTCACCTGGCTCCTGAAGAAGTATTGATGGCTGCCAAAGACCTGAAAGCTAAAAGAGTTTTTCCGGTGCATAACTCAAAATTTAAAATGGCGAATCATGCCTGGGATGATCCGATGAGAAAAGTAACTGAATTCAACAAATCTTACGGAATACCAAGGTTGGCGCCACGGATCGGAGAAACAGTTTTTCTGAAAGATTGCAATCAACTATTTTCGAACTGGCGGGAAACTCTATCATGAACTCAACCCGTATATAAATTAAAAAGAAATGAAAATCAGCAGCTTTTTTTCAGTGTCCGTGATGTTGTGGATGTGTATCCTTTCATGCACTCATGCCCAACCTGCTGCTACGAACCAAAACCCTATAGCTTCAGCTCCTTCACACCAAAAAAATCCATACTATTCAAGGACAGATACTACGACATTAAACGTATCGGATGCTGAATGGAAAAAAGTTTTGCCGGATAGTGTTTATGAAATAGCCCGTCAGAAAGGAACTGAAGGTGCTTTTACAGGTACGTACTGGAATTATACAGGGATTGGAACGTATTACTGTGCAGCCTGTGGAAATGCACTTTTTCGTTCAGAAGGAAAATTTGCCAGCGAATGTGGGTGGCCGAGTTTCTTTGAAACCCTACGTCCTACAGCTGTGAAATATGAAGCTGATAATTCTTACAACATGGAGCGGATTGAAGTGTTGTGTGGACGGTGTGATGGCCACCTGGGTCACCTGTTTGATGATGGACCTCCACCGACTTACAAAAGATATTGTATGAATTCGATTGTACTGGAGTTTGAGCCTGATCAAAAATAACCTACTGTGCCTTTATGAAGATCAAGTATATCAGCATTATTTTACTCCTTCTTTTTGCCCGTGGTTGTGATTTCTATTCCACCAGCCTTTGGTTTTTTCAGCCAGGTGGCATGGAGGATGAGATGAATCCGCTAACCCGCTATTTCAATGTGGGGTGGAATGGTTTGATCGCGGTGAACATACTGGTGGTGATCGGAATTTCACTATTATACTATTATTATGAATTCAGATATCAACCTGTCAGTCAATTCACCAATGCAGCACGAACCAGGAAAGAATATGCGTCATTGCTATATTTCAATACGCCAAACCAGTTTTATAAAACAATGTATGGAAGGCCAATTCATCGCAAACCCTTCTATGCGCAGACAGGATATGTACTGATCCGCACGATCATCTTTGTCAGTTTCTTGGCGACCATTCATAACCTATGCCAATATTACAATGTCTGGTGGTACAACATCTTCAGGTCTATTGTGATCAGACCACATTATATGATCGCAGGACTCTCTCTGCTGTTTTTGATTTTTACGTATCGGTTGTTGTTGATAAAAGAATTTGAAAAATATAAGAAATCAATTCACAATCCTTCCGTGCCATAACAGGTCGACCCATTCGAAGGACAATGTATAGGTCCACACCTGAACTGAATTCATAATTATTCCTTAAGGAAGGCAGGTACAGTTCTTCGTTCGGAACCTGCAAGGACAGAAACTGTTCTTTCTTTCTATATACCTTTACCCTTGATATGATATCTCCTGAAATATCTTCTTTAGTCGACCAGATCGGTTTTAAACTGAATGAATACAGAGCCGCTGGTAAAAAAGCATTTGTCAGCTCCTCTTTCCAGTCACATAGTATTCCACTGCTGCATATCATCAGCCGATTTGATAAAGAGATTCCGGTATATTTTCTCAATACCGGTTTTCACTTTCCTGAAACTATTGCATTCCGGTATGAGATTGAAGATCGATTTGAATTAAAAATTCTCGATGCCATATCACCAGTTTCCAAATCAGGTCAACGGGATAGCAGTGGGAAATTCTTTTTTGTCCAAAATCCTGACCATTGCTGCTATCTCAATAAAGTACTCCCAATGGAACCGGTGTTACAACAGCATGACATCTGGATTAATGGTGTGCGACGTGATCAGACCAAGTTCAGATCACAACTCCAGGAAGAGGAGCAACTTGCTGATGGTAAAATGCGATATCATCCCATGCTGGACTGGACATCAAAGATGATCTGGGAATACCGCAAGGCGTTTAACCTCCCCGAACATCCGCTCGAAGCCCAGGGATATTTATCTATCGGCTGCATGCCTTGCACACGATCCGTAGTTGAATCCTCAGAGGGACGTGGAGGTCGGTGGGCAGGATCATCTAAGGATGAATGTGGGATACAGACAGAATTTATTAAGAACCCGGAGAAATTGTGAATGTGAGGTGCCTGCACTGAGCGTTGTGAGGTGCCTGCACTGAGCGGGAGTCGAAGTGTGAGTTGTGAAAACTTTGCGGTGCATTAAATTTTCACATCAAAAACCGAAAAACTAAAATCCAAAATGCGTATACTCATCACCGGTGGTGCCGGATATATCGGATACAGCCTGGTCCAAAAGCTTTTGAAAGATGTGGATCAACTTCACTCCATTACCATCTACGATAATCTCTCCAGGCGCAACTATAGTTTTTTTACGGAGGCCCGATTTGAACACAAGCCTGTAAAACTCATCATGGGTGATATTCTTGATGGCCGTATGTTGCAACAAGCTCTTGAAGGAATAGATTGTGTAATCCATTTGGCTGCCAGGGTAACCACACCATTTGCCGATGCTGATGCTCATTCCTTCGACCAGGTCAATCATTGGGGTACGGCTCAGCTGGCGTATGCCATTGAAAAATCAGAAGTTTCCAAAATTATCTACCTCAGCAGCATCTCTATCTATGGTGCCCATCCGGAACCCGTGAATGAGTCCAGTACCCCTAATCCACATTCTTTCTATGGACGGTCAAAACTGGATGGCGAGCGCCAGCTCAAAGTACTTGAACGGAATAAAAAAGTTTACATCCTCCGGTCAGGTAATGTATATGGATATAATCCGGCGTACCGGGTAGACGCTGTGATCAACCGGTTTCTTTTTAATGCTAATTTTCTGGGCAAGATCACCATCAATGGCAGCGGTGACCAGCATCGGAGTTTTATCCACGTGGACAAAGTCGCCAGTGCTATTGTCAGTATTGTGGACGGCGATGTAGATCCCGGCACCTATAATCTGGTAGAACATATCGAAACCATCAATGAAATTGCCACGCAGATCCAGCGCCTATATCCCCGACTTGATATCATACATGCGAATCATAATATCCGGATGAAGGATGTTCTCACGGCTGTCCCTTGCTCAATCTGGACCCAGATTCCGCTTCCCAGGCGGTCATTTCAGGAAGAACTCATGGACTTTAAAAACAGGTTTTCTTTCTAAATAACTGAAAATCAGTGAGTTTATACATTTGACTCCTTTCTTTAACATTGACAAGGAACCGTTAATGACTGTCCCGAAGGTTGGCTGTTTCAATAAAGAACCCTATTTAATAGCTATCTTTGCAACCCTTTCGGCAAAAAGTAGCCTTAAGCGTCATCTAATCTGAAATTTTACCAAGGATAGCAATATGAGTGTCAAGAAAAGAGTGTTGTTTCTCACCCAGGAGATGTCTCCCTACACTGACCTTTCCGAAATCTCGGAAATTCTGAAAAAATTGCCGCTGTATACTCAGGACAATGGAATGGAAATAAGAGTGTTGATGCCCCGCTTCGGCAGCATCAATGAACGCAGGCATCGTCTGCATGAAGTGGTACGTCTGTCCGGGATGAACATTATCATCAATGATGATGACTTTCCATTGATCATTAAAGTTGCCTCGTTGCCTGGTGCTCGTCTGCAGGTTTATTTCCTCGACAATGAAGAGTTTTTCAAACGCAAATTCATGTTTGAAGATCAGGCCGGCAAGTTGTATGATGACAACCAGGACCGAATGGTTTTCTTTTGCAAAGGAGCGGTAGAAACAGTTCGCAAGTTTGGATGGGCTCCTGACGTAGTGCATTGCCATGGGTGGATGACAAGTTTGGTACCATTCTACCTGCGTACAGCCTATAAGGATGATCCTCTTTTTAAGAAAAGTAAAATCGTTTACTCTGTGTATAACGAAAGTCTTGAATCCAATTTCAACAACGAATTTTTTGATAAAGCTTCTATTAACAATCTGCAACCCAAGGATCTCCTGGCATACCAAAACGGGGACGGACACGTTAAGCTTCACAAAGGTGCAATGGAGTATGCAGATGCCCTGATCCAGGGAGCCGAAAAACTGGATGCTTCTTTGGCCAAAGATGTAAAAGCCTCCAATAAACCCTCCCTCGGTTACCTCGACCAGGACAGCTATTTGCCGGCTTATTTCGATTTCTATAAAGGGCTGATGAGTTAAGATCACAGTTTGGTAATACTGAACACTTTTATGACATTTTACGGACGAACTATTTTCATACTGAGCGTGGCTTTTCTGATAGCTGGCTCCTGCACCAAACCTGTATTGATCGGATCTGACTTTCTCGAAGATGAAAAGGCATCCCTCAATTTCCAGGATACATTTGACCTATCCTTTTTCACAGAAGAAATCGATAGTGTCGTCGTACATAGTGGCGCTAACGCCAGTCTCCAGATCGACAACTATCTATTAGGTGAAGTCCATGATCCGATATTTGGAACCTACAAATCAGAAATATTTGCCCAACCTATTCTTTCAACTGTCGCGCTGGAATTACGTCAATCCACCCTTGACTCTGTCGTGCTGACATTGAAATACGACACATTAGGCAATTATGGTTCACTTACTGAACCTGTCACACTTGAAGTTTACAGGATGCTGGAAAATCCTGAGTTCAACAGAAAATATTATTCAAACCAAAGATTTCTGACTGAATCGGATGTCCTCGGAGCAGTTACATTTGTTCCACGACCGAAAGACAGTGTAACGGTAATTAAACCCGGCATAGACACTACAGTACTTGCACCCCACATTCGTGTGCCATTATCACTTGCAAAACTGGCAGATATTGTTTCACAGGATTCTTCTGTGTTTTCCAACCAGGATAGTTTTCTGAATTATTTCAAAGGCATCAATATCCGGATGGCAGGAGCCACCAATACCATGATCGGGATCAACCTGCTTAACTCTGTCAGTGGGATCACTTTTTACTTTGATAAAGGCACCTCTGAAAACCGGGAATTTAAGTTTGTGTTTACGACGGGGAGTGTCAAGACCATCTACGTCGAACATGATTATACCGGTACCATAGCTGGAGCAGCACTCACGTCAGAGCCAGAAACAGATTATTGGTTTGTCCAAGGTCTTTCAGGTCTCACGACCCGTATGACAATTAATGACTTATCTAAGATCGGACCCGCTATTATCAACCAGGCCGAATTAGAAGTGTATTGCACGTTTCCGGATGGTGACGAACCGACTTTCTACCCGCCGATACCATTTCTAGTAACACAGCAACTGAACGATACGGCATTTGTCAATTCTATTGATGTTGCCGTAGCTCTTGCCCGGACCAGTGGTGCGGTAGCAAGTACCGGTTATCAAACTTTATATGGTGGTGCTTTGGAAAAAGTATCTACAGGGCCGCCAGCAATTTATCGATACAGTATGAAGGTAACGGCACAAGTGAAGAACATCTTCCAGGGAAACAAGGAAAATATCATATATTTCAACCCGTTTGACAAGGTTAACGTACCCAATCGCTCGGTGATGATTGGACCCGGTCACCCGGTATATGCACCCCGGCTTCGGATTTATTATACCGCTTTGTAAACAAACTTATACGTCTGGCTTTTAAGTAAATGCGGAAAGCCTGTATGGATGCCCCTCTCCTGAGAATTATATCAAGAATCGCCCGGCATCACAAACTTGACTAAACCAGAATAACACATTTAATATTATGTGTGGAATCGTTGGATATATTGGACATCGCCCAGCTTACCCGGTATTGATTCAGGGCCTTAAGCAACTGGAGTATCGCGGATATGACAGTGCAGGTGTATCTCTGCTCAACAGCACCATGAAGCTGTTTAAAAAGAAAGGCAAGGTAACTGAACTAGAAAACTTTGTTGGATCACAGGACCTTGATGCTACCTGCGGAATGGGCCATACCCGATGGGCCACCCACGGTGAGCCAAATGACATCAATGCGCACCCACATGTCTCCAATAATGGCCACCTGGTCATGATTCACAACGGGATTATTGAAAATTATTCCGTCCTAAAGGAAGCACTGGAACGAAACGGCTATACATTCAAAAGCGAAACAGATACTGAAGTATTTCTGAACCTGATCGAAGCATACCAGGAGCGTGAAAACCTGGATCTCGCCGATGCCGTAAGTTCTGCGTTAAGCAAAGTGGTGGGGGCGTATGCGATTGTGATTGCTGATAGCCGAAACCCTGATGTATTAGTCGCAGCCCGGAAGCAAAGTCCGCTGGTGGTGGGCATGGGAGAAAATGAATATTTCATTGGATCTGATGCAACCCCGATCGTACGATATACCAATAAAGTCATCTATCTAAAAGATGACGAAATCGCGATCCTCGACCGTCATCATGGTGTGACGATCAAGGATGGAAAAAACAGGATCCAAAAACCACACATCGAAGAAATATCTCTCCGTATCGAGGAACTTGAAAAAGGCGGATACGAACACTTCATGTTAAAAGAAATCCACCAGCAACCGACCACCGTTTCGGATTGTATGCGTGGCCGCCTCAATGACCAGGAAGGCTGGGTAAAACTTGGTGGCATGCAGGAATATGCATCGCAATTTGAAAATGCGCAACGTATTATTATTGCGGGTTGTGGTACATCATGGCATGCGGGGCTGATTGCGGAATATTTGTTTGAAGATCTGGCACGTGTGCCTGTTGAAGTAGAATATGCCTCTGAATTACGCTATCGTAATCCGGTCATTCGTGAAGGTGATATCGTTATGGCCATTTCACAATCTGGTGAAACGGCGGATACACTTGCCGCTCTTGAGCACGTCAAGAGTAAAGGTGCGATGATCTACGGCGTTGTTAACGCTGTAGGGTCATCCATAGCGCGACTGACCGATGCGGGATCCTATATCCACTCAGGTCCGGAGATCGGTGTAGCGTCCACAAAAGCATTCACAGGTCAGGTAACCTTATTGAGTATGGCCGCTTTGTGGTTGGGTCATCGAAAAGGGACCCTATCCAACTCGCGGTATCGTCAATTGATCTCTGAGCTTGCACGTATACCTGAGCAAATAGCTGAGACCCTGAAAGTAGAAGATCAGATAAAATACATCGCGTCTGAGATGACCGATTATAATAATTCGCTGTATCTCGGCAGAGGGTATAATTTCCCGGTCGCATTGGAAGGTGCATTGAAATTGAAAGAGATATCATACATCCATGCAGAAGGGTATCCGGCAGCGGAGATGAAACACGGACCGATCGCGTTGATTGATGAGAATATGCCGGTAGTTGTATTGGCTACCAACCAAAGTTCTTATGATAAGATCCTGAGTAATATTCAGGAAGTAAAAGCACGTAAAGGCACTGTGATCGCCATTGTTTCTAACGGAGCTAAAGAAATCCGGAAATTCGCCGATCACGTGATTGAAATACCTGAAACCGCAGAGCCGTTTTCGCCGTTACTCTCCGTGATTCCTACGCAGTTGTTGTCTTACCATATTGCACGCCTTCGTGGCTGTAATGTAGATCAACCCAGGAACCTTGCGAAGAGTGTGACTGTGGAGTGAGAGGGTGAACGTGAGAACGTGAGAGAGTGAGGTTCATAATTAGCTTGATGTAGGTGGATAGCATCTATACTTCAAGAATTAAAAAATCAAAAATTTAAAATCAAAAATCTAAAATCCTCTTTATGGAAATGGATAGAAGAGAAAATGACAATGCAATCCTGGAATACAATTCGCTGCGTGAGCGATTGTTGCTTCCGGAGTATGGTCGCAATATTCAAAAGCTGGCACGACATGCACATGACATCGAAGATCCCGAACAGCGCCAGTCGTATGTAGAGACGTTGATTGAGCTGATGAACCAGATGATCCCCAACAGCAAAAGCGCGAAGGAGATAGAAGATAAATTGTGGAATCACTTGTTTTATATCGCGGGATATAACGTGGAAGTAAACATTCCTGAGGGTGTCACGCTTCACAAAAAAGGTGAAGTCTTTATGCAACCTGCAGAGGATCTGGAATACCCACAGAAAAAAATTCCTTACAGGCATTATGGGCTCAATGTGCATAACATGATCCTGAAGGCAATTGCGATGGAAGAGGGTCCGAAGAAAGAGGAATTTTCGAAAGTGATTGCCAGCTACATGAAGCTCGCCTATCGTACCTGGGGTAAAGAGCAATTTGTCAATGATGAGGTCATCAAAGAAGATCTCCGGAAGATGTCTCAGGGAGCATTAAGTGTTTCTGATGAATCAAGTATAGATAATTATAAGAATGTCGTTGCTGCTCCCAATAAGTCCCAGCAACAGCGTCGCAAGCAGTATAAAGGTTCTGGTGGGGGTCAGCAACAACAGGGTCGTCGCTTCCAATCCAATAATAACAACAACAACAACAGTAACCGGCCGGCCGGGAATAACCAGAAGCGGAAAAAACGGTATTGATTACCTTCGGCGGGATGAAACGATTGTTACGCGTCAGGAGGTCGAGGCTACTATGGATAGCTTTCGTTCTTACGCTGCCTGCCCTCATTATTTCCAATCATTTTACCAACATTTTTAAGTGTCCTTCCTGCTATCTATTTGAAGAAGCAGGTGATGGACTAAAAAATTATTATACGCTGGCATATTATGTCCAGCATGATGATGGGTGGCAGTTTTCCGGTATGAATTATCCGTACGGAGAAAACATTATCTACACAGATAATCAACCGATCCTCGCTCTTACGCTCAGGTGGATCGATCAGCACGTCCTCGACATGGACCGTCATGTGATAGGTACGTTAAACCTTCTCTTACTCCTCTCGCTCTATCTGGCTGTACTGATCACCTATGCCTTATTGAGGAGATGGTCAGTCGGCCGCATCTGGTCGCTGGCCTCAGCCTGCTGCATTATTTTCCTGTCACCACAATTGTGGCGTTTTCATGGGCACTATGCACTTGCGTATGTAGCTTTTTTGCCGCTTCTATTTCTAATGATGGATTACCTGGTGAGAAATGAAAAGAAAAAAATTCTATGGGCGGGGTTGGTTTCACTCTTTGTGATTATCATGAGCCTGACACACATGTATTTTCTTTTATTGGCGCTGGTCGTACTGGCCGGTTATACTGTTTTCTGGTGGTGGTATCACCGGCATAGCAAGACTGTAGTAAAGAAAATCCTGCCTTTATTGGCTGCCACCATAATCCTTCCGGCCATTTGTTTATTGACAATAAAGAGTGTCACCGACGATATCAAGGACAGACCTATCGAACCATGGGGCATAGATTCACATACGGTCACATTTGAAACCACGTTTTTCCCATTTATTCCACCGATGGATAAAATGTGGACAGTGATCTTAAAAAAAGAAAAACCCATTTTTGAGCGCATTGCGTATACAGGTATGATTGGGTTACTTATGTTGCCCGTGATTATTTTCTTCCTCTTTAGCAGGAATAAGGAAGAAGGTGATACGAATACACATGTCAAAGCTTTCCTGGGAGCTGCTATTGTGTCGTGGATGATGTCAGCAGGCGTCATCTATCAAAATGGATTTAAATTTTTATGGGAGGCCATTCCCTTACTCAAACAATTCAGAGGTTTGGGGCGCTTTGGAATTCCTTTCTATTATTTGTATACACTCGTATGTAGCTACCTCCTGTGGCAGTTTTATCTTAAACTGAAAAACCGTGATCTCGGTGCGATTGGAAGTTATACACTCTTTGCTGTTTTATTGATCTGGGGATTTGAATCCTGGCTCAACATTAAAGCTGTAGCGGCACCAGTCTTTCATCAGAATAAATATTTGTCTGATGCGAAAGATAATTACGTGCCACTGTTGACTGCTGCCGGTTATCAGCCAGAACAATTTCAGGCCATACTTCAATTACCAATTGTGGCTATTGGAAGTGAGACGATGGGTGTGGCGCGCGGTTTCTGGACCTTGCGGGAGGGGATTCATGCTTCTTTTGAAACAGGTCTTCCGATGATTGACTTCGCGATGTCACGTACATCCATTGCCCAGGGAATGGATATCATCGAATTAATATCAACTCCATACCAGGAGAAAAAAAGAGCAAAACTTTTTGATGACCGTCCGCTCCTGTTGGTCTGTGAAGAAGAATTTGTGTTACCGGGTGAACGACGCTGGATAGATCAGGCACAGAAAATTGGTACCTATCAATCCATGACATTATACAGTCTGCCAGTTTCTGTTTTCAAAACACAAACACAATTTTCACACACAATGGCAACGCATACATGTAATGCGATGTATGAAGGGTTTGAACACCTGGTGAGTGATACAACTATGAGTGGCAATGGTTCTGTCCGTATTACAATTGTACCGCAATCCATCTGGAGCTATGAAGATTCAAGTAGTGTAGTTAAAACGTGGAACGTAAGTTTTTGGTCACACATTGATAATTTCAAAGGTTCCATGCCTGTGCCCCGGATGATGGAAACGAATCCGGAGGGAATCATTACACAAAACTCTGGTCTTCACCGGGAATCGATCTTATGGTCTGAAGCATTTAACCAATGGATCGAAGTTTCATTTCCCCTTACGACAAACGGTAAAGGATATAAGTACGAATTATTTATTGATAATGCAGGTCCGGTGATTGATAACCTGATGATCATACCTACCGGTGATACATGTATGATCACCACACCTGATATGAAATTGTTAAACAATCTTCCGGTATCAACTTCAAGATGAGAGCATTCCTCAAAAAGATCATCCATCTGTGGCCCTGGCCGCTGACTGTCAATGAACAATATGACAGGCAGACACATGCCCTTCTCAAAAAACTTTTACGACCGGATAGTGTATGCGTGGATATTGGTGCATACCATGGTGAGATCCTCAAACTGATGATGACATATGCACCCAAAGCATTTCACATTGCATTCGAGCCTGTACCTGAAGAATATCTCCTGCTCCGCAATGCTTTTGAAAAAAAAGCAAATGTCTTCCCGTATGCATTAGGCGATGCAAATACGGAAACCACATTCAATCATGTCGTCAGTAATCCTACATATTCAGGACTGCAACAGCGCCAGTATAAGCAGGATGAAAAAATCAATCAGATCATTGTACCCGTCCGAAAACTCGATGATGTCATCGGATTGGATGTACCTGTTTACCTCATGAAAATAGATGTTGAAGGAGGTGAATATGATGTTTTTCTGGGCGCACGGCAGACATTAAATAAGTGGCATCCGTATCTCATTTTCGAGCACGGTATTGGAGGTGCTGACAAGTATGGCGTAAGTCCCGCTGACGTTTACCATCTCCTGGTGACGGAATTGGGGTATTCTGTTGGACTAATGGGGGATTATCTGAAAGATGGAAATAATCCTGGATTTACGAAAGAGGAATTTGAAAGACAATTTTGGGAAGGAAAGAATTGCTATTTTTTTGCCTGGTATCCGGGTGGTGAAAAACTTCATAACTAATTAAACATCAAGACATTATGACAGTGTGGCACACCTAGGTATGCCACACTGTCATAATGTCTTTCAAATCAATCGTTTGAATGGGGATTTACCGCTCTTTTCGACTCCGACCAGCAGGCTTTACGCCCTTTTTTCCACGAGCACTTTTTTCACCTCCTGGAGCTCTTCTTTGGGGCGCCGGAGCATCTCCACGTTCAAATCCAACCATCTCAAGATCCATCTGGCGGGAAGCCAGGTCAATTTTGGTGATCCGTACCTTGACGGACTGCCCAATAGTATATTCATCGCCAGTCCGTGATCCGGCTTTATAAGGAGCCGTCTGATAAAAGCCACCATGCATCACACGGAATGGCACAAGCCCTTCAGCACGTGATTCTTCCAGCATCACGAAAATTCCACTTTCAATTACACCAGAAATAACACCATCAAATTCTTTTCCCACCTGGTTTTTCAAAAACTCCATCTGCTTGTACTTAATGGATTCCCGCTCTGCATTCGCGGCAGCACGTTCTCTTTCAGAAATATGTTTGGACTTTGCTTCCAGATTGGCTTTGTCTTCCCGCATGATACCGTGCAGGTTACCATCCAGGATACGATGAACCAGGACATCCGAATAGCGTCGGATCGGTGACGTAAAATGTGTGTAATATTCGAACGCCAAACCATAGTGACCTATATTATCAGTCGTATAAATTGCCTTGGCCATTGTGCGAATGGCAAGTGGTTCGAGTAAGCGCAACTTTTCATCTTCCTTTGCGAGCTCAGCAAGACGATTAAATGATTTTGAAATTTGCTTTGGCGTGTCAATCTGCAACTGTACACCCAATTCTCTCGCAAATCGCTGGAAGTCGATCAATCGGTCAGGATCAGGTACGTCGTGTACCCGATACGGAAATGGAATCTCTCTAGCTTTACTTTTTTGTGCAATCAATGTAGCCACTTCACGATTGGCCAGCAACATAAAATCCTCAATGAGCAGGTGTGTATCTTTTCGTTCTTTGACGAAGATCTCAAGCGTCTCTCCTAATTCATCTACTTTAAACTGTAGTTCATCCGTCTCAAACGTGATGGCACCATCACGAAATCGTTTTTTGCGTAATGCTTTCGCGATTTTATTCAGTTTTTTTAGCTCCTCAGGATAAGGGCCTTCCCCTCCATCCAAAACTATCTGTGCGTCCTCATATGAAAAACGATGATCAGAAAAGATCACAGTCCGGCCAAACCAACGACTGACCACTTTAAGCTCCTCATCAATTTCGAAGACAGCAGAATAACAAAGACTTTCTTCCTGCGGTCGCAGGGAACACAGTTCGTTCGATAATTTTTCCGGCAACATTGGACACACACGATCTACAAGGTAAACCGAAGTGGACCGGAGATATGCTTCCTTATCCAGCGCTGTGCCTGGCAGCACATAATGTGATACGTCAGCAATATGAACACCCACTTCCGTATTGCCATTCTCCAGTGTGCGGATTGAGATGGCATCATCAAAATCCTTAGCCGTAATAGGGTCAATGGTAAATGTGGTGATCTTGCGAAAGTCACGTCTTTTTGCAATTTCCTCTTCCGTAATTTCTTCCGGCAATTTTTTGCATTCTTCCAATACGGGTGCTGGCCAGGCAAGATTAAAACCAGCATGCACCAGAATCGATTGCATTTCCAATTCGTGACTACCGGACGCCCCCAGCACATGCACAATTTCGCCTGCAGGTGATTGACCCGTCCAGTCGGTAATCTTCACTACCACTTTATCACCATCCACAGCCTGAAATAATTTATCTGCAGGCACCAGAATATCAAACTGGATATTCGCCTTGTCCGGCACGACTACGGAAAAATTCTTGTAAATTTTAAGCGTACCAATGATGTGCTCGATGGCCCTTTTGACCACACGTACAATTCTTCCTTCGGGCTTTTTGCCACGCCGGTTTGAAATAACCTCTATTTCAACTTTGTCCTTGTTCATCGCTCCTCCCAGATGGCGTGGAGGTACGTATACATCCTCCTCCATACCGTCGATGATGACGTAGGCAGAACCTGAACGTGTCATGTCCACGGTACCTTGTAGAGCGTCTTTACTTACTGGCTGTGAGGGAAGGACGGCATGCTTTGACATTTTCGGTTCCATCAGGCTGGTATATAACCCGTCATCTGCGACAGACAATTTCTCTTGTTTGACCAGTCCCTCGAGAACCCTGACAATATCCGTTTTCCCATTGGCAACTCTAAGCTTTTTTAATAGTTGCCTGGCAGACCAGGTTTGTGTCTTGCTCTTCTGAATGGTGTCCATGACGACAATCCGCAGCTTGTCATAAGGTAATTTTTGTCCTTTCCCGGCTACTCCTGACATGGCTGTTTTGGGATCACTCTTCATTTTCTTCTTCATTCAGATCATAGTTGATAATGCCTGAGGACTCGATCCTCATTTGGTAGGTATTGGATTGGCGTAGAAAATCAGAAGCATCTGTAGCAGCTGTACCTTCTGCAATCGTGATAGACAGGTCTTCATGGATTACCGCGACTGAGTGAAGGATGGTTTTATCCTCAGAACGCATGCCGCCAATAATCGCGTGACTGATAGGAAGTCCGTCTTTGGTAAACGTAGCTAAAATAAATTCATATTGCATCACCCCAGCTTTCCAATAGATGATGCCTTCAAACTGCCGGGTGCCTTCGATCCGACCGTATGGGATATACTCCGTAAACTCATCAACCTCTTCTCCTTCAAACGGTAGAATGAAGGTGTCCAACAAGATGCCGGGAAGCGGGAGTGCATCGGTGGGTATCTTTCCTATATCCGGCAAAAGGCTTGCTGGAAGCTCTAACGGTGGAAAAAACTCAATAAATTCAGTAAAATTTCCTGTAGGTACCTGGTTCACATTTCAAATTTATAGGAATTAAACCCAACCATACAGCATTTGGTTGTCGTCTGTATAGCTATAAACCCTGTATCATTCACTCACCATGATCCAACTAAAGCATCTCTCTGTATGTTTGGGAATCCTTACCGGATCATTGATTTTCCCTTCCTGTAGCCTTGATGATGGCGGTGGCAGCACATCAGGCTCTGCCCTTACGCTCCATCTCAGCCAGGAATTATCCCTGACCAATCTGAGCTGGAATCCGGTCAAAATCACAGATTTTAGTGAATATATTATTCTTCAATCGAACGATCATATCCCGGATTCACCCATACCCGTATCAAATGCCACCATATCCGTCATTAAGCGAATTGATGATGCAGATATCACCACGCATGAAAGCACTAATATTCTGTTTTCAACCCGCACGTGTTACAAGTTGTATGCAGATGTAGGTGATCGCTTCTTATTCTCGCCAACCGTTTGTGTAGATAAGGGCATTACCTTGCTTCCAGGCTTTTATGATCGTGTAGATCACGAACCCGGTGAACAGGAAATTGTAATGTATGATCGCAACAATAATATGTTGTCGACCTACACACTTGGCGCAACAACTCTCAATACGAGCATAGGCGAAACCTTTTTTTCGAATCCCAGTGTTACCGTATCCACTTATAACGGAGTCCGCCAGGTGTTTGTCAGTGATCGGTCGCAACTAACCATCAAACGATATAATATCCCGAACCTGAATAGTGGATTCAGCAAAGGATTTTCTGCTGGTGTTGACGCGGTGACATCCTATGGACAGTTTGTATTTGCTGCCTTCAACAGTTCTTTTTCATCTTTCCAAGTATTAAACAGAAATACTTTAACAGCATTTGATACACATGATGGGAATACACTCGAATTTGGGAGATCATTAGCTGTATTTCCGGGCAATCCCATTATTGCATTAGAAGTAGGCGTATCCAATACGAATCGCTATGTGATTAATGATGAAGGAAAAATTACTCAGGTAGATCCGTTTCCACTTTCCGTAGGTCAAAACAATCTCCAGGGATCAACAGCGCAGGGGGAACATATTTTTATCACAGGATTCAGAGGTGCGATACTCAATTCGTCAGCCCAGAAAGTAGGCACACTGAACCCTGGTTTTTCAGAAAACATATTTAATGTCAAACTTTCTCCTGATGAAAAAACAGCTGTTGCCTTATTGAGTAACAACGTTTCTTTTTCACTTCAATATTATGATGTAACAGATCCTGCCCACATCACTGTAAAGAAAAAACTTGATCTGCCGCAAGGTTCATTTTCAGATATCATCATCGAGAATAATATTGTGTATCTGTTTGGTCTCACATTTGACTCCGGGCAGGCACAGACATTTATCCTGCAATTTCCTATGTTCTAATATGAAAGCTCGTAAGCAACATATGATTTCACTTTTGTTCCTGCTACCGTCCATAGCAATGTGGAGCCAATCAGAGCAACCTAAAATGTATCATTGGAATTTGGGGGTGAGTGCTGGCGATATCCTTCATCAGCTATTTAATACTGAGGAATCCAACAGGTCGTATGCAGCTTTTTTGCTGGAGTACTCAGGCCAGAAATATGCATTACAGGCTGGGTTCAGACCGGGATATAATATGCGAAACCTGACGCATGAAGGTTTTACAGATTCGGAGGTGACTGAAGAGCGATCCCTTTCGGGGCATCTGGCTCTGACGCGGATTATTTTTTCAGATCGGAACTGGCAGGTCAAGGCAGGCTTGCGGTATGAAGGGGGATGCTCCAAAGAAGACATTATTGAGGACAGTGGATTTGATCGTGTGACAACACGTCGACTTGAATGGAATGGAGGAGCTGGTCCGGTTTTGGATTTCAGGTTTTTTGTTCATCCAAGGATTAGCCTAAGCATCGATGCCGCATTGATCTATTCGTACAGCCAATCGGAATTACAGCAGTTGTTTACCAATTTTCCGGATTTCGATACTACCAAGGATATAATGATTGACCGGGGCTTACAGGTGGTCGAACCGGCGACGATTTATTTGAGATTTCAATTTTAACTTCAATAAAAATACCCAACATGAAAATTCGTTTGACGCTCGTATCCCTCAGCCTACTTGTTGTCGTCTTTTCGTGTCAGAAAGACACGTTTAAGACAGTGATCCAAGCCCCTACCCTGCCTGATGTGTCGTACGATTATGCACCCGCCTGGGGTGGTATGCACAGCCATATGGTTGGGCAGGATCTTGGGATTACAAATGCCGGCGCTACACTGGGACGCGTACTCTTCTATGACAAAATATTGTCTATTGACAATACGGTATCCTGCGGATCATGTCATCTTCAGACGAAAGCATTTTCTGATGTTGTCAAACAAAGCACCGGGATCGATCAACAACTGACAGACCGTAATGCACCACCCATTTCAAACCTATATGATGACAATCTGCTCTTCTGGGATGGCCGATCAACTACCCTGGAAGACCTGGTATTGAAACCCATCAAGAATCACAAAGAGATGGGCATGGAAGATATGAGCTTCCTGATTGCTAAGATCAAGGTTGCTCCCTATTACAGCGATCTGTTCACGGATGCATTTGGAAATGATGATGTTACTTCAGATAAAATTGCCTCTTCGATGGCACAGTTTATCAGAAGCATGATCGGTTGTGACAGCGATCTGGACCGGTTCAATCAGACCAATACAGGATTATCACAACTCGCGCAAGAAGGAATGAATGTATTTTTTGGAAAAGGAACCTGCTACAATTGCCATTCCGGACCTGATATGAATGATCGGGGTGGATTTTTTGTAGACCCGTTTTTTTCAACCAATGGAGGAGGGTTCGGCTGGTCAAAAGATATTGCCGACATAGGTCTGGACAAAGAATACTCAGATATTGGTTTTGGTGTGTTTGACCCTGCCCTCGTGGGTGTATTCAAAATTCCTTCCTTACGGAATGTTGCATTGACAGCTCCATATATGCATGACGGACGTTTTGCTACTCTCGAAGAAGTTATCAACCATTACAGCGAAGGAATTCAACGTTCACCTAACCTGGATGACGTATTCAAATCATGGGATACTGGTGAAGCCATTAAACTCGATCTGACAGAACTGGAAAAATCATCTCTCATTGCGTTTTTACATGCCATGACGGACGAAAAATATCTTACCGACGACAGATTTTCAGACCCCTTTGCCAATTAATTTTGTACAGGTATGGACCGGGAATTTCGATCTCCGGAGTCTTCAAAAGCAATGTTAAACTGATATTTTTATAGTTGCCATTTGTTTTTTTATACAGTATATTTGGCCTCCAGTTACCACCTGGCTTTCGATTTGACAAGGCCGGCATAACATCCAAAGTCTCACCTTTAAAAAGTGGAGATATTCTGGTCAGCAAATTTGGTGTCAGGTGGTATTATCCTAAGTTCAAATTCCTGCGTTTTATAAAACAAACGGGGTCGATTCCAGGAATCGACCCCGTTTGTTTTGGTGCCTGTTTACTTCACGAATTCTTACGATAAGAATTCAATACTGTCGTTGATAAAGGTTGACATTTCTTCTCCTTTCAGCATGCCCTGATTCAGTTTGGCAAGACGTAACAGGTACGAGGCAAACTTTTCCTTTTTATCTGTACTGCGCATATTGACAAGCTTATCTGCAATGAGTGGATGATTCGCATTCACGGTGACCTGGTAATGATCCATCTCACCTAATCCGCCCATACCCTGCATCATCTGCATCTCCTGCATCCGGCGCATAAATTCAGGTCGTGTGATCACTACCGGATGTGATGAATTTGACATCGCCCGTACCATCACCTGGTGTTCTTTACCTGCCATCAGGGAACCAAACAATTCCTTTATTTTCTCCTGCTCTTTTTCACTCAGCACGGATTCATTTTTTTCTTCCTTTTGTATCAGTTGATCCGGGGTATCTGAATCAACGCGTACAAATGTCAGCTTATCTGCTTTGTGCTCCAGCTGCTGGATAAAATGATTGTCTATGATGTGGTTGAGATGCAGGACATCATAACCCATCTCTGTAGCATGTTTCACATAAGATGAATGTAACTCCGGTGAAGGTGTATACAAAGACACGATCCGTTCGTATTTGTCTGTCTGATTCGACTTGATTTTTTCCTTGTATTCCTCAATGGTGGAATATTTATTATCAACATTTTTCAATAGCACAAACTCAAGTGCTTTTTCTGCAAATTTTTCATCTGTGATAATTCCATATTTCACAAACACACCAATGTCATCCCATTTCTGCTCGAAGCCGGCACGATCATCCTTGAATAACTTTGAAAGACGTTCTGCTACCTTTTTCGTCATATATCCTGTGATCTTTTTCACATTTCCATCACTCTGGAGGTAGCTCCGCGAAACGTTAAGCGGAATATCCGGACTGTCAATCACACCATGCAACAATGTGAGGAATTCCGGTACGATTTCTTTCACTTCATCCGTGACATAGACCTGGTTGCTGTACAGATGGATTTTATTCTTCTGTGCTTCAAATTGATTTCCAATTTTTGGAAAATACAGGACACCCGTCAGGTTAAAAGGATAATCAATGTTGAGATGGATCCAAAACATCGGATCCGCAGACATCGGATATAACTTTCGGTAAAAGTTGATATAATCTTCGTCTTTAAGTTTTCCGGGCTTTTGTTTCCACAGTGGATTTGTATCGTTAATTATGTTCGGTACTTCGGTCTCTATTTTCTTACGCTGATCTCCTTCACCTTCCCACCTCACATCTGTCTTCATACCCATCTGGATCGGGTATGGAAGGAAGCTGCAGTATTTTTTCAACAGGCCTTCGATGCGGTCATTCTCTAAAAATTCTTTGCTGTCATCACTAATGTGGAGAATGATGTCAGTGCCGCGGTCCTTGCGATCGTGCTCATCAATCTCATACACCGGGTTGCCTTCACAGACCCAATGGACAGCTTTCGGCGTCTTCTTGTAAGACTTCGTGATCACCTCAACCTTATCCGCCACCATAAAGGCAGAATAAAAGCCGAGACCAAAA
>JBBREG010000018.1:0-27616 GCA_038203125.1 Chitinophagales bacterium | reverse complement strand
CTTGGTTACCACTTTCATTTGCTTCTCGAGATTTTCTTTGATCACTTTGATCTCAGATTCACGGCCCTCCAAACTTTCAACTTTTACATTGATTGCATCCTGCTTTGTTTTGAGCTCACTCTCTTTATTGACTACATCGACTTCCCGGTCTTTCAGCTCTAGTTTATGCTGTGCCTTTTCGGTCTCAAATTGAGCTTTTAGCTTGGCATACTTTTCTTTAGCTTCCTGGATCTTACGGTTTTTGATGTTTTCATTTTTGGCTTCTGACTGGGCGAGGATCTTTTCGGCTTTCATTTCTGCTTCGTCGGTAACGCGCTTGGCGTTGAGACGGGCCTCCTGGACAGCGAGATCTGCTTTTTGGTTGCTTTCTTCCAGTAATCTTTTCTTTCCGCCCTTGATCAGGAAATTGGCGAGTATGTAGCCAATGATTAATCCAGCGACTCCGAGTCCTCCTGCTAAGATCATTTCATTCATGTCAAATAAAGTTTTTAGGTCAACTATGGTTAGGTTGGCCAGAGAGCAGAAAGGAGTGTAATATCAGCAGGAGATTAATAGATTGCCTGAGATTCGAGTACTTCTAGTTGTTTCTGAATATCGAGCAATGTATTCCAGGACGTGTCATCTACCGTTTTATGGCGGATTTTATGGTAATCGACAGCATAGGTGAGTAGCGCCATACGGATACAATCATGGATATCCATGCGGGCAAATTCCGATTGATATTGTCTGATCCGTGCATTTATTTCTTCGATGGCATTCTTTACCAATACTTCTTCTTCCTCAGAGACTTTGAGTGGGATCTTGGTGCCGGCGATATCTGCTTCTATCCTATTCATACCCTATTTGTGCTCCAGCATGGCTTCGACCTGTGGGATACATTTTTCCACTTCTTTCATCAGGTAACGGATCTCTTTACGGGTATCCGCCTTCCACTGATCGACACCTTTTGTTTCCTTCAAAGTATCCTGGCGTATTGTGTCCAGTTTGTTTTTTAATGATTCCTGTTGTGATTTAGCCTCTTCCAGGCTATCTGCCAATGATTGATTTTCTGATTCGAGTTTTTTGTTTTTATCCAAAAGCAATTGATGTGCCATCATCAGCCGTTCCAGGCGAACCTGAATGTCATTAATGATTTCGGTTGGTGATGCCATCTTGGTAAAGATAGAAGGAAGTTGGGATTTATCCGATATACAATTTTAGATATGCATAGGGTACTGGTAATGAGTGGTTAAAGGGTGCGGAGCAATGGAGATAGGGAGCAATAACGAACATGAAAAATTTATGGCCAGTAGACACGCGGTACATTACTTCTATAATGTACCTGAAGTTATTTCCTGATCTCCGCATTCAGTTCACTGACAAAAGCCTTCTGTATTTTCGTAAACCAGCCGTCTAAGTCCTTGTCACTCAGGGTAGCTTCCTTGTTTTCGATCGTAAACCGGAGGGCGACACTCTTATTTCCCTGACCTACATGATCCGGGTGTGCGTAGACATCAAACACGCTAATATCTGTCAGCCAATGGCCACCATTTTTAACAGCAACCGCATGAATCTCATCATATGTGATCTGGTCGCTGATGATAATGGCCAAATCCCGCTCGACTGAAGGGTACTTGTTGAGGTCTTGAGTAACAGTAATCGCTTCTGATGCGAGGTCAATCAGGTATTTGAAATCAAAATCCGCTATGTAAACTGCTTCATCGATTCCAAATTGAGCTGTCCAATGCGTATCCACCCGTCCAAACCACGCAAGGTGTTGTGTGGCGACACGTAATTCAAAACCATAAGCATATCCATGCTTCTTATCAAATGCCTGGCGGTCAATATTTTTTATCCCCAGCCTTGTCAACAATGCATTTACCGCAGATTTGATCGAGAAGAAATTAACTTCTTTTCCGGTGCCAAATTGCCAATGATCCGAATGTTGCTGGCCTGTCAGGACAAGCATCAGATGCTCCTGCTCCTGTGGATTGCCGTTTTCATTGGCATATGAACTACCCAGTTCGAATAGCCGGAGATTGTGTTGTTTCCGGTTTTGATTCCGACGCACGGTCTCCAGGATCGGAATGACCATCTCAGGTCGCATCAGGTTGAGCGACTCATTTGAAGTATTGTGTATTGTAACCCATCTCTCCCGATTCGTGCCCTCGATGTCTTTATAGTATTGCGGTTGGGTCAGAGAAAGATTCATCATTTCCAAAAAACCACGGGAGGATAAAAACTGCCCAATCAACCGGCGCATGCGATGCGGTGCAAATCTGGATTCAATCGCTATTGTGGTTTGCATTTTTGTTGGCAACGGAACATTGACAAAACCATATACTCTCAAAACTTCTTCAATAACATCTATTTCACGGGTGACATCTGATTTATTCGTTGGAACCGCAATGAGTGCTTTATGATCGGATTTCTCAAGCACCTGCATATTGAGGGCTCCAAGGATGCGATAGATTTCGGACGCCGAAAATGAAATACCAGTTTTTGCATTGAGTGTTGCAAAGTTTAAAACAACTTGTGCTGGCTCGATTGGCTTGGGGTAAATATCAAAAACCTGGGAAGAAACCTTTCCACCACAATATGCTGAAATGAGATCTGCTGCTCGTGATAATGCTTTGACAGTGATATTAGGATCGGAACCTTTTTCAAAACGTCTCGCAGCTTCTGTTCTCAGGTTATGACGCATACTGGTGCGACGCACATAGCCAGCATTAAAGTGCGCAGCTTCCAGAAAAATAGATGTTGTACCATTCGTAACACCAGAATGTAATCCACCATAGACACCTCCGATACACATGGGTTGATGTTGTGAATCACAGATCATGAGGTCTTCGTGATACAATGTGTACGTCTGTCCATCTAATGCCAGGAAAGGTGTTCCCGAAGAAAGTGTTTCAACAATAATTTCCCGACCGGATATTTTATCCGCATCAAATGCATGCAGCGGCTGACCCATTTCATGCAGGATGAAATTGGTAATATCAACTACATTATTAATAGTCTTAACACCAATAGCCTGTAGCCTCTTTTGGATCCAGTCTGGTGAAGGGCCAATAGTTATATTGGAAATGATCACACCTGAATATCTCGGACAGGCTGCTTCATTGATTACTGAAACTTTAAACGAATCAAGTATATTTTCTGAAGCGATAGATGGAATGTCAGGCCACTCCACATTAAAGTGTTTTTCACCCTGAACTGTCAGGTAAGCACCCAAATCTTCTGCAACACCCAATACAGACGTGGCGTCTGAGCGGTTTGGTGTCAGACCGATCTCAATGATGGTATCAGAACTGACCTGATAATAATCACTGGCTTTCATGCCGGGCTGTACCGCATTCGGAAGAATGATAATACCATCGTGATTGTCTCCTAAACCTAATTCATCCTCAGCGCAAATCATACCTTCACTCAGTGCGCCTCTAATCTTAGATACATTTATTTGAAATGATTTTCCAGTTTTATCATAAAGGGTAGTTCCCGGTGTGGCAACCCATACTTTTTGTCCTGCCGCAATGTTGTTGGCACCACACACGATCGAGGATGACTTATCATTTCCCAGATCAACGGTTGTCAAAGAAAGTCGATCAGCATCCGGATGTTTCTCACATGTCAACACATGACCTGCAATAATGCCTGCAAGTCCACCCATGATCGAATCGCGCGGTTCCATCTTCTCTACTTCCAAACCAATTGAAGTCAATGCTTCTGATAATTGATCTGGTGTCAGATCTGTCTTCAGATAATCATTTAACCATAAAAGCGATATCGTCATGTTCTCTTGCTAATTAACTTTTAAAATATTCTCACTGTTCTCACGCTCTCACTGTTCTCACTGCTCTCACTGTTCTCACGATCTCACAGTCTCACGCTCTCACTGTTCTCACGATCTCACTGTTCTCACGCTCTCACTGTTCTCACGATCTCACTGTTCTCACGCTCTCACGCTCTCACGCTCTCACATTCTCACGCTCTCACTGTTCTCACGTTCTCACTGTTCTCACTGTTCTCACGTTCTCACGCTTTCACTCCGTCACTCCGACATGCGCAGCCTGCAGGACCGGATAAATGGAGCCATTCACATTGGATACAAAAGCAATGATCTCCATGTTATCCGCAACCCATGATGGATCTAGAGTTATTGAATACGTCTGTGAAATCGTTTGTCCCACAGAAATATTTGAAACAATAGATTCACCGGTAGCAGGTGTCATCATGTCCCTAAGTACATGCTTGTGCACATAATCCAATACAATACCTCCGGCTTCCTGGTCATCCTGCGCGTCTATGATGCCACTTTCCGTAAGCATGACTGACAAAGTAATAGAACCTGTCACCACTTCCTTGCCAATACCATTGACAGTGACCACTAATTCACGCGTGGCTTCATTATACTCTTTAATGATGGCCAGATCAACTGCTGGTGCCACCTGAATTTGTTGTGAAATGGCTGATGACCATTCATTTGCACCTAATTGTCTTGTACCATTGAATAATGTGCGATTGACCACACCAGATGGATATCCATCTGGCAAACCTAAATAATCAATGATTACTTCTCCTTCATCTGTCCTTAAATCATATTGTCCTAGTGGAAAGATTGCCGGATTCGCAAAGAACCCTGCATGAAGTGATACTGCCACCAGATTGTCCGGAAACAAAGTCAAGAGGTTTTCGATTTCCCGGCTGCCTTTCGGGCAATTGGTACACCCTTTTCCGGTGAATTCCTCCAATAAGATAACTCGATCTCCCTCCGGAACAAAAGGCACAATTACTCTTCTGTTTTCTTCACACGAATATATTGTACTTATGAGGAGCAGCAGAAAAATTGATTTGATATTCATCTTTCGAAATGATGTATAAATTAAATTCATGTATTAGAAATTAGAGGTCAGGTTAAACTTAAATCCGCTGAAAGCAGGCTCCAGACGGCAGATACCACCCGAACATACAATTCCTTCTACCTGTTTCACATACCTCAATGCATAACGTGTCGGGCCCGAGGAATACACAACACCCGCTGTAGGAAAGTGCAAATCTTTAAGTTCACCCGCTCCATTTTCGTGTTTGGGTGAGATATTCCACATGTCAGATACCTCGAATATCCAATGGGGTGAAATAGAATACTCCTCTAACAGGTAGAGCCAGCTACCAAAATCCTGATCGGTTGACATGTATTGTAATTCAGTTCGAAGTGATTTTTTCTGATCCAGTTTTACAAGATAGTCGAGGTATGGTGTAATAGCCTGTACTGGTGGTACACCTGGTTTTCCTTCAAATAATTCCTGATCATATTTCTGATACTGAATTCCCGAGATGAGAGTCCACTTGCGAGGTTTCTTCCAGGTTACCTGGGTATAGACTTCGCTGTAGATATCGGGATTATCTTCCTCTTTGGGTCTGTTAATATTGGAGACGTTGACGAGTACACTCAGATTTTTATTGATGGCATATCGGACATCAATCTGGACAGCTTCTTCATTGAGGTCCTGTGTGGCAGGGCTATATCGCGCTGTGAGCCGATAAGTATTGATTCGTGACATAGGTGGCAGGAAATTGATCATGCCCCGATTGAGTGTCACAAAAGGATCTGTCCGGAAACGAAAATTACTCGTCCTTTTATATTGACCTGATATCCCTAAACCGCCACCTGCATATGATAATGCGGTAAATGCCATATATCCATCATCGAGCACAAACTTACCAATGGTCTGTCCGCCTGTCCAGAGGGTGCGTGGTGCATACGTATCAAAAAACACTTCTTCTGATTTATAGGCACCTTCCACATACCAGGTGAATCTGCCCATAGACAGCGTGTTGAACAGCGTGGCAGCAATATTATTGAATGGGGCTTCAGGTATAAAATCTTCAGGTGTGTACTGAGCCAGTGAGCCGGCAAGTGCATCCATCTGCTGATCGGATAATGTTTTATGAATAATGCCGGCGCCCGGCGCGATCGAAACTTTACCTTCTCCAAAAGATTTGAAACCCTCAATGCTCAAACCTTTGAGGAAAGAAGGATATAGATCAAAGATGTTTTTTTGCCTGCCGACAAGGCCTTTAATTGTCCACGTGGGTGATAATTCGTAATTCGCCCGTAGCCCAACTAATGCATTGTCAATAAACAGGGCACGCTCCTCATAGGCTTTAAAAATGGCACCGCTGCCAAACTGGTCATAAATATGGCCACCCCTAATGTAAAGCTTCCCGATTTGTTTTCCAATATACCAGTGACCAAGACCCTGAGCTGTGTAGGAATCGGTTGGATTCAGCAAGCTGGAGTTGGCAAACAGGTCATAGCGGACACCCAGATCAAATCCGTACAACTGGGCTCTGAGTGTCAGCCAGGTGTCGGTTCCGATCTGCTGATGCTCATACTGAGGCGTGTTTGCGGCCCCAATCTCCTCATCCCTCATGTAAAAATTAACATTCGACTCGATACTCCCTGACAGGCTGATTTGTTCCTGGGACCACCCGGAGCAGGCCAGGAGGCCATAAAAGAGAACAATTAGGGTACGATTGGCCGTCATGATACTTGTTTTGATTAATGATTCGTTAAATGGAATCAATTCCATAATCATCTGGCGTCAAAAATAGATATTTGGGTGCGTGATGACCAAGCTAACATTTTGGTTTTCAGCACGAATTATTCCTACTAAAAAAATTTATTGTGAAAAACATTGTAAGTATCCTCCTTGTAGCAGCCATTTTCCTGTCATTTACCCATCCGGTGGAGAAGAAACTGCCAAACGTAACCATAGCTGATCTGCAGGGAAAACCAGTCAATATCCAGGAATTTGTGGGGACAGGTAAGACGACGATCATCAGCTTTTGGGCTACCTGGTGTGCACCCTGTAAAAGAGAACTTGATGCCATTTCTGAACTTTACCCTTCATGGCTAGCCGATTATGATACCAAACTGGTCGCCATCACGATCGACAATGCACGAGCACTCACTCAGGTAAAACCACTCATCCAGGAAAAGGGATGGGAATTTGACGTGTTAGTGGACTCTAAACAAGAATTACAACAGGCACTGAATTTCCAGGCTATACCACAAACATTTGTTGTGAATAAGCATGGAGTCATTGTCTATGAACACTCCGGATATACGCCGGGTGATGAATATGAGCTGGAGAAAATCATAAAAGGATTGGCGGGTAAGTAAGCTCAGCTCTTAGGTTAAAGCATCTTCATTTGATAAAGTCTGTTTTTCTCGGAAGTCATTATGGCACAAAATGCCTATTTCTTTCTTTAGATAGGATTATCCTGACAGATATTTATTATATTAGGGAGTCATTCACGATTACGAATAAAGCAAGACTTTTTACCCCAATCTCCTTACTTTACTCCTAAGCTTATTTATTTTTTCGTCAGCGACCACCAGTTGATGAACGGAACGAGATATATTGAATCGGATTTTTGAAAAATAGTCATAGATGAATCAACCTGTTATTGACCTGCAGGAAGCGTTGCGGGAATATTTTGGGTTCAATCAGTTTAAAGGGGACCAGGAAGCCATCATAGAAACGGTGATGGAAGGAAAAGACTGCCTCGTCATCATGCCAACGGGCGGAGGCAAGTCATTGTGTTACCAACTGCCAGCATTGATGATGGAAGGAACAGCCATCATCATATCTCCACTCATCGCCCTGATGAAAAACCAGGTAGATGCAATTCGCGGTTACAGCGAAGGAGATATCATTGCCCATTTTCTAAACTCATCACTTGGTCGCAAAGAAATAGCGCAGGTGAAAGAAGACATCGCCAGCGGTGCTACCAAACTTTTATACGTAGCCCCGGAAACGCTGACCAAAGATGAAAATCTTGAATTCTTCAGCAATGCGAATATTTCTTTTGTAGCAATTGATGAAGCTCATTGTATATCCGAATGGGGACATGATTTCCGTCCGGACTATCGCAATATCCGTGCGATGATCGACCGTATTGGAACGAATATCCCTGCGATCGCGCTTACAGCCACTGCTACTCCGAAAGTACAGACGGACATCATCAAGAGCCTGGAGATGCGTGGCGAAAGAAAATTTATCTCCAGCTTCAACCGACCCAATCTGTATTATGAGGTAAGACCCAAGATCAATAAGGAACAGACCATTAAGGAGATCCTTCAGATCCTGAAGAAAGCAGGCAATCCATCTGGTATCATTTATGTGCAGGCCCGGAAAACTACGGAAGAACTTGCTGAAATGCTGCGGCTGAATGGAATATCTGCTGCACCTTATCATGCGGGCATGGATTCCAAATCACGTGCGCAGGTGCAGGATGCATTTCTGGGAGAAGAAGTGAGTGTGATATGTGCAACGATTGCTTTCGGTATGGGTATTGACAAACCCGATGTGCGGGTGGTGATCCACTTTGATATTCCAAAGAGTATTGAAAACTATTACCAGGAGACAGGTCGTGGAGGTCGCGATGGATTAGAAGGATCGTGTTATGCATTTTATGCACCTAAGGATATCTATAAACTGGAAAAATTCCTCAGGGATAAGCCTGTTGCTGAACGTGAGATGGGTGGTCAATTGCTTGAAGAAGTTGTAGCATACGCTGAGACGAGTGGATGTCGAAGAAAATTCCTGCTCCATTACTTTGGCGAGGAGTATGATGACAGCCAATGTGATGGCATGTGTGATAACTGTCGCTTTCCGAAAGAAAAGCATGAAGTTAAAAATGAAGTCAAAACAGCCCTGGAAGTTGTACTGAGATTGAAAGAAAGCTATTCCACCAAGGTCATCGTAGATTTTCTTGTTGGAAAAGCAAGTAAGGAGATGATAGAGTTTGAGTTTAATAAACTCGAAGGGTATGGCTCGGGCATAGAAAGGGGTGAAGTATTCTGGTATTCCATTTTGAGGCAGGCCTTGTTAGCAGGTCTTCTTGAAAAAGAAATTGAGAACTATGGTGTTCTCAAAGTAACAGCATCAGGTAAAACATACATTCAAAAACCGAAGAGCCTCAAGATCCCGATCAACCGTGATTTTTCAATTGAAATAACAGAAACAGATGCCCCTACAAAAATGGTGGCATTGGACGAAGTACTTGTTGCTCAGTTAGAAGATCTGCGGAAACGGGAAGCGAAAAAGAAAGGTGTTCCTACCTGGGCTGTATTTCAGGATGTCTCTTTGCAGGAGATGGCTACGAGCTATCCTGTCAATATGGAAGAGCTTTCCAATATCAGTGGTGTGTCATTAGGCAAGGCTCAAAAATATGGGAAAGCATTTGTTGAGGTGATCAAAAAATATGTGGACGAAAATGAAATCGAACGTCCTTCTGATTTTATCGTTCGACAGGTAGCGAATAAATCCAGGACCAAAGTTCAAATCATCCAATCGATAGACCGGAAGATGCCATTGGAAGATATCCAGCGCACGAATTCCCTTACACGCGATGAACTTCTCGAAGAACTGGATATCATTGTCGGTAGCGGCACGAAACTGGATCTGCAATATTACCTCGACAGCCTCATTGATGAAAGCATCCAGGAAGAAATCTATGAATACTTTATGAAGGCTCAAACAGATTCGTTTTTGGAAGCATATCATGCCCTGAAGGAAGATGATATAACTGCTGAGGAAATACAATTGGTGAGGATCAAGTTTTTATCCGATGTAGCCAATTAGAACTTACGAATTACGAATTACGAGTGACGAATTTCGAGTAATGTGTAATGAGAATTGAGTGACGATTTAAAATCAAAAATCAAAAATTCTCTCACGTCTCACGTTCTCACGCTCTCTCTCATCTATGATCACGCAGATACATATCATCAACGGACCCAATCTTAACCTTCTTGGGCAAAGAGATCCTGAGGTGTATGGGTTTATTTCATTTGCGACGTATCTCGACGAATTGAATCAGAAGTATCCTGAAGGTTTACTCCATTATTTCCAGACAAATCATGAAGGTGGGATTATTGATTATCTCCATGAGATCGGCTTTGACCAGGGGATAGGTGTTATTCTCAATGCTGGGGGATATACGCATACATCGATTGCGATACGGGATGCAATTGATGCCATTACTGCGCCGGTGGTGGAGGTGCATATATCCAATATATACGAACGGGAGTCCTTCAGGTCTGTCAATTACCTGAAGGAAAAGTGTATTGCTTCATTTGTTGGTGAAGGGCTGGAAGGATATAGGAAAGCAATCGAACATCTGATCAATCACTCCTAAATAATTTATTCTTCTGCTGAAGTAACGCTTTGAAGCTCCTTGTCTGACATATACATTTTTTTGATCCTGACGATGGGACCAGGACAAACAGACTTGTGACAATTTATACATGTCTCAACCATTGTCTGGTATGCGTGAGGACGCGTCGCATCATCCGCATTGCGAAGCCGCTCAACAGAAGCTTCGTAAGCTTTCGCAAATAAGACATATTCTATGGATTCATTTTTACCTGATTCTGTGGGTTTCGCGGAATGAATTTTTTCATACGCCAGATTAAATTTTACAGGATTCCCTGCAAGAATTTCATCTTTTGTGGTCATGCCTTCATCAAACATAGCCCTCATCAACAAGGCAAGTTCACTGTCGCCATTTGGATTAATGACTTTCTTCGAATTTTCGTCAGACTGGCAACCGATCCAGAAGACCGAGAACGATAATATAACAGCACAGGTTATTTTGATCCTGTTACAAAAGTAAAAAAGAGAAGGGAGACTTTGGCTTTGCAAAATCTCCCTCTCCTTGGTTTTGAAGTTTAGCTTTTCTCAAAAATTATATCTAAGCCCCACTTGTGCCTGCCAACGGCTGTTGAGACTAAAATCGTTGAAGATGGAAGTGGTTTGATTTGTATCAAAGCTATACGTAGGTACTCCACCGGCTACGCTAACTCCGATCGGCTGGGCCAGACCTGTGTTGGTTGCAATTTCCCGAACGCCCCATTTTGAGCTGATCAGGTTACCAATGTTCCGGATATCGAAGCTGAGTTGAATATTATCGCCATTATTTAATCCATACTCCTGAATGAGTTTCAGATCCCAACGGGAATACCAGGGACTGATGGCGCCATATTTTTCAGCAATCGTTCCGCGATTTTCAGATAGATATTCATCCTGATCAATGTAAGCCTCAAGTGCAGCACGCTGAGCTGTCTGAGCTGCAGCATCGCCGGCAAAATTCATTTGAGCGATTTCTCCTTCCGACGGTATATAGATCAGATCATTAAGACCAGAGCCATCATTGTTGATGTCACCTGAGTATGTATAACTATAGCGACCACCTTGTGCATATTCCAGAAATAATCCAATATGGGTTGCCCAGTTCCCGCCATACGTAAATCGTTTGTACATGGTACCGACTACTCTGTGTTTATTACCATACAGTGAAGGTGCAAGAATAGGCGTATTCGAATGAACCGGATTGGCAGGATTGCGATCATATGCGTCAGAAGAAATTTCTGCATCAATCGATGCTGCATCTTTTGAATCGAGATAGTTATATGCGATACTCCATCCTGCATCATTATTGTAGTCTCTTCTCAATTGAAGCGATGCATTAAATGAACTACCTAAATCCGTGTTCGTGAAAACGTAGGCGTTAGTAGGACCTCCAAAATTTTGAACCCGATCAGCATTCGTATAGATCGCACGCGCTCCGGGTCCTTCCAATTGACCAGTAGGTGGTCGTAATCCATAATTTTTAACAATGGCTGCGTGAATGTCTTTTGTATACACCAGATCCATCGTTACAGTCCAACCTTCTCCAAATCTTCTGTCGTAGCCCAGATTGGATCTCCATACCTGCGGATATTTGAAATCAGGATCTGTCACATTATAGAAAAATGAATTAGGATTCGCCACCTGGTTTCCAATCCAGACAAATGGAAAGCGGCCTGTAAACAAACCTGTACCTCCACGGAGTTGTGCACGCTGGTCTCCATGAAAGTCATAATTAAAGCCGAGACGTGGAGACAATAAGGGTGTGGATTCAGGAAGTACAGTATGATCAAATGTAATCGGGTTACCATCTTCATCGAAGTACTCGATCGTAGGATCATAACAACAATTCCGGTCTATATTTTCCTGAATGAGTTCTGCCGTGTTGAAATAAAGTGGCATATCCGCGCGAAGACCCAGGGTCAACGTAAATCGATCGCTTACCGACCATTCGTCCTGCGCATAAAAAGCAATTTGACCCATATTGGTTTCTGCCAGCGCCCATGTGTCATTTGCATTATTATTCTCAAAATTGGCTATAGCAGCATCAAGTTCAGTCTGAAAATCTGGCGAACCAAGAATGGAAGCTGCGTCTTCAATAGGAATATCCGGGAAGAATACTCTTGCACCATAGCCAGTGAGGTTAAATGAATTATCAAATGCAAATCGCTCAAAGCTACCCCCTACCGTAAGTGTATGGCCGGTGAGATAAATATTGAAATTATCAGAAACCTGAAGTACATCCTGATCAAGGCTATTGTTAATTGAGAAGGGTTCGTGACCTGCTACTATATAGCGGATACCATCTTTCCCAAAATTAAGAACCGGAAATGGTGTAGAAAATGGATCCCGACTATCGCGAAAAGATGTAAGACCCACCTGAAGCTTATTAGCAAAACTATTTCCAAAAAGCGATTTCAATTCTACGATACCTGAAATGATTTTATTATTGATGCGATAACCAGCATTCTGGAATTGTAATGTCTGGAAATCCGGACCTCTCCTACCAATGGCGGATGGGTGCGCAGGTTTTTCCTGGAAGGCATCGAGGAAGTTAACTGTAGCAGTCAATTTATGATCATTGCTCAGATTAAAATCCAGCTTGAATATGCCCTTCTGATTGTTGGTCTTATGTTTAAAGTTCTCGTACGGTCCTGTAACATACCCGAAATTGTCAAACAGCAATGTGGAAACGGTCTCAAGATCACTGGCAGCAACACGTGAAACATTGTCGCCTGTTAGGCCAGGTCGACTTGCTAAAAAGTATGACCCTAAATCCGACCTTCTTTCCATTTCAAAATTAGCAAAGAAGAAAACTTTGTTTTGCACAATAGGCCCACCGATGCTAAAGCCTGACTGAAAATGTTCAAGATCTCCTCGTGTAACTTCTGTTTCACCAACTTTATCTCCGATCATACTTTTGTTGCGATAGTACCCGAAAACGGAACCTGTAAATGTATTTGTCCCGGATTTTGTCACTGCATTGATAGATGCACCTGTGAAGCCGGATTGTGTAACATCATACGGAGCTATATTGACAGTGATCTGATCTATGGCATCCAACGACACGGGTTGTGCATCTGCCTGCCCACCAGGTGTAGCAGCATCCAAACCAAATGGGTTGTTGAAGATGGAACCATCGAGGGAATAATTATTGAACTGGTCATTCCGGCCAGCAAAAGAACCACCTTCTGCAGCCATCGGATTTAATCTCGTCAGATCGGCAGCCGACCTTGAAATGGTAGGCATATATCTGATCTGATCATTTGCAATAAATGAAGCGGCACCAGTTCGATCCTGATTGATCGTAGAATTCAAAGAACCAACTACTTCCACGGTGCCTAATTCCGTGGATGTTTCTTTTAAAGCTATATCTCTGCGCAATTTATCTCCCAGTTTAAGAAAGATATCGTCTTGCGCATCCGCTTCATATCCCACAAAACTTACTTCTACCAGGTATGGACCACCAATTCTCATATTCGGGATGGTGTAGCCACCATCGTCACGGGCAATAACACCATAGATGGTTCCGGAAGGAATATGTGTTGCAACAATGTTAGCACCGGGTAGCGGCTGATGGGATTCATCCCAGACATAACCTGTCATGGCAGATGTGGTCACCTGGGCCTGAAGCGAATTTGAGGCACAGAAAATTCCGCAGAAAAGTAATAGAAGACAATGTTTCATTTCAGTTGGTTTTTGACGTGTAAAAGAGAGGTAACGAAAGTAACAACAAGTTAATAAATGGAGATGAAAGACCAAGGACTAATACGAATTTGGATTTTTGATTTTGGATTTTGGATTTTTTAAAACTCCTACTTGGCCTATTAAAAGGTATCGATTTTGGATTTTGGATTTTGGATTTTTTAAAACTCCGACCTGGCTTACAAAAATTATCGATTTTGGGTTTTGGATTTTTATTTTTGATTTTTGATTATAGTGAAGATTCGTATTAACCCAAAATGCAATTAGGTCAAAATGGTGTTTGAATGAAAATGAAAAAACAGGTGATAGCAGAGAATGATGCTCAGGATTGTGGAGCCGATTTTTTAGGAACGGGGTCGTGACCGTGACCACCCCAGGGATTACATCGGACGATGCGTTTAACGCCGAGCCAGATGCCTTTGAAGGTTCCCCACTCCAGGATAGCATCTATCATGTACTGACTGCAGGATGGCGTGTATCTGCACCCTCCGCCGATCAACGGAGAAAGTGTAAGCTGATAGAGCCTGATGGGATAGGTAAATAACTTGCGGACCCGCATTAAAAGGTATAACTCCAGGCAGGATGTGAGGAATCCAGGATGGTATAATCCTTGTGAGATCGTCCCATCCTGATATCCATAATATTCCGCTGATCAGAGTGTACTTCAAGGAGTACACGATTCGTAAATGTACATTTCGATGCACGGGTTACATCAGTTTTGAATTCCAGATAACACCAAACGGCTATCATATCTTCAGCAACCTCTTTTCCGACGAATACGGGTGTGATACGACTACCATTGACATCTACTGTAAACTGTTGATTGAGATAAGCACCGATATGCTCATCCGCTACATCACTCTCATTGGATGCGCCAATTCGAAGATTGTTACCACCGTGATTTTTCAGGGCCATTTCAAGATCATCAATAAAGACCTTGATCGCTACCTCAAATGTTGAAGATTGTTCATTGTATCTCAGTTCGCACATGCTTAGGTGAATGTCATGATCTTTATTAGCCGACGCACATGGAGGCAGCAATAGAGACATTCCAATAATGAGATACAATACTTTCACTTCCGGCTTTATTAGAATCCTAGTATCTGTACTGATCTGATTTGTATGGTCCCTCCGGTGCAACACCAATATAAGAGGCCTGATCTTTTGTCAGTTCATCCAGCTCTACGCCAAGGTGATCAAGATGAAGGCGTGCTACCAATTCATCCAGATGTTTTGGAAGGACGTACACTTTATGTTCGTACTGATCACCTTTTGTCCAAAGTTCAATTTGGGCAAGCGTCTGATTTGTAAAAGAAGTTGACATTACAAATGATGGATGACCCATTGCACAACCTAAATTTACCAGGCGACCTTCTGCAAGCAGGAGGATGTCCTTTCCATTAATAGTGTATTTATCCACCTGTGGTTTAATTTCTACTTTCTTAATACCCGGTGTCGTATTCAGCCAAGCAACGTCGATTTCATTATCGAAGTGACCTATGTTACAAACGATTGCTTTATCCTTCATATTCTGGAAGTGTACAGGTAACAGGATGTCTATGCAACCTGTCGCAGTCACAATGATGTCAGCTTCTTTAACAGCATCTGCCATTTTTTTGACTTCAAATCCTTCCATCGCAGCCTGCAATGCGCAGATCGGATCGATCTCGGTCACAATGACTCTGCAACCTGCAGATCGTAAAGAGGCGGCGGATCCTTTACCTACATCACCGAATCCAGCTACAACGGCAACCTTTCCAGCCATCATGATATCAGTAGCACGACGGATCGCATCCACACAGCTTTCACGACAGCCATATTTATTGTCAAATTTTGATTTTGTAACAGAGTCGTTGACATTGATCGCAGGCATAGGTAACGTGCCTAATTTCTCACGATCATAAAGACGTAATACACCCGTTGTAGTTTCTTCAGTGATGCCTTTGACAGCAGCGATCATTTCAGGGTATTTATCCAGAACGAGGTTTGTCAGGTCACCTCCGTCATCGAGGATCATATTCAAAGGCTGGCCATCAGTGAAAGCAAAAAGGGTTTGCTCGATGCACCAGTCATATTCTTCCAGTGACATCCCCTTCCATGCGAATACAGGAATTCCTGCAGCAGCTATGGCAGCGGCAGCGTGATCCTGCGTAGAGAAGATATTACATGATGACCAGGTAACTTCTGCTCCGAGCTCAACCAGGGTTTCTATCAATACGGCAGTCTGGATGGTCATATGCAGGCAACCTGCAATGCGGGCTCCTTTCAAAGGTTTGGATTCGCCAAATTGTGCGCGAAGGGCCATCAATCCGGGCATTTCAGCTTCGGCTAATTCGATTTCCAGTCTGCCCCAATTGGCCAGGCTGATGTCTTTTACTTTATACTTCAACTGTTCAACTAATTGATCCTGCATGATATATGGGAATTTTTTCTTTACATTTTGTTCGAAAAACGGTGCAAAGATACCGAATGTTCAAATGCAAACGGGTATTTTGGCTGAGATCACCTAACTGTTAACCCCTTATTTATACCTTTCAATGAAGAAGATAACCACCCCGGATGCTCCAAAACCCGCTGGCCACTATAGCCAGGCAATTGTTCACAATGGAATGGTCTTCGTTGCAGGACAATTACCTCTCGATGCGAAGGGACAAATGGTAGAAGGAGGCATCGAATCCCAGGTCCGGCAAACCATGAAAAATATCGAAGCGATCCTCAACGCAGCAGGGTCCGGAATGGACCGGATACTTAAATCCTCCATTTTCATTCCTGACATAGAATACTGGCCGGAGATCAACAGAGTTTATGCCGAGATTATGGGTGATCACAGACCTGCTAGAGCCGTGATACCATGCGGGGTTCTACATTATGAAGCTATGCTTGAAATGGATGTCATTGCCGCCCTGAATGAAAACTAATTGGCATGAGATTTAATTGAAGGAAAAGACAAAGTAGAAGTTACCACATTGCTTTTCGGAAGCCATGATATCAGGAGCAAAGACATATTCTTTTGCGGTTTCCTGAGCTTTGGTTAGCAGGCTTATATCTTTAATAGTAGACTTGGCCAGGTTGTAATTACTCGACATTACTTTACCATGTTTGTCTACGCATAGGTAGATACAGATCTTTCCTTCTTTGACGGCTAATGCACCAGCTCTGGGTGAGCGTTGTATCAGACTCCTGCTGAGATCTCCATCTCCAATTGCAGTACCCCATTTAAGGCCTTTACCTGTGCCTCCGATGCCGGAGCCTTTCCCAAGTCCTCCAGTGCCTGTGCCTCCACCGGGGCCAGAGCCCGCGCCAGTACCATTACCTGGTCCTCCACCGGATCCGGTACCACTTCCTCCCGTACCGCTTCCGAATCCATCATTCCACACGCTTGAATCATCATCTCCATCACCACCAGACCCTGTTATATCACCTTTACCTCCATCTGACCATTCAATCATCTTGAGTTCTTCCACCCCATCGTTTTCTACACCCCCTTCATCGCTAACAGCAGACCAAGCCTGGTGCGTAACGATCTTAGGTTGCGGCAGCGGAATATCGGATGCGCTGGATGAAAGCATGCTGGTTGACCTCACAGGTGAAGACATAGCCGGAGCCTGTAAGCGGGAAGGGGCAGCTTCGGTCGGTCGTGTTTGCTGAGGTTCCTGAGAAGGAGTGCTTCCACCCGCCTCGCTACCAGAGCTGGATGAGCCTTCATTCATGTTCTCTACCACAAATTTCTCAGGGGCCACATATTCATTGTACGGGTAATCGAATTGAATGACAAGAGCTTCTTTAGATGGCTTTTCAGGGGCCTGCATTGATAAAAATGGCAGGAAAGCCAATAATAACAAGGCTGCATGAAACACAAAGGAAACAGTCCGCCCTTTCAATTGCGAACTCTTGGTAACTTTGGATTGACGATTTTTCCTCATAGGTCAGGTAACACAAGTAACGCACTAAAAATGCGACTATTGTAATTGATTTCGCCCCAACATACTGTTAAAAATAAAAATCCCCGAAATCCAAAGGAATCCGGGGCTCCGATAATAAAAAAAATCTGTTACTCTTTCTGCTTTTCCGGGCCTTAGGAAAATAGGTTATGTGGGTTGGCCGCTATCTCATGCAGGCTATCGAATCTGGTATGTAAGGCTGACCCCAAACGTCCTTCCGATCGGGTACGACTCAGCGATATATTCCTTTCCGTGAAATTCAAGGGTTTTCTTTGACACGGAATCAAGTATGTTTTTAGCTGTAAAACTTACCTGATAGTTTTCAGCAAAACGTTTTGATATTTTAAAATTGAGTAAGGATAAAGGCTGCTCATAAATATCAGGCGTTGCAAAAAGGGAGATGTTGTATAACCTCTGCCCTGAAACATTATACGCCAGTGCTACTTCAAATCCTGATTCCGGATTGATGTAGGACAATATTGCATTTACGATATAAGGAGCTTGTCCCTGGAATGGCCTGGTAGTCTCTGCATACTCCGGATCAATGTTTTTAGAATTGTCAATCTCATCCTGTGGAATTTTATACTCCGAATGGATCAATGCTAAGTTGGTATTGAAATAGAAGTTTTGAAGACTGCGATGAACAAAATCCAGAGACTTGCGCACTTCTATTTCAACTCCTGCTACAGTGGCTTTATCAACATTGATAAAAGACAATTCAGGGATAGTTGCTCTTGGATTAAATGCCCGAATGATCGGATCCTGGAATAATTTATAGAATGCACTGAAAGCAATCAATTCACCAGCCTTTGGATACAACTCATACCGCACATCATAATTTTGGATGAGTGTTCTTTTTAGATCTGGATTTCCAACATTAAAAAATCCATTCTTTGTATCAAATTGCACGAACGGTGCCAGTTCTCTCATGTTAGGTCTGGCAAGAGTTTGTGTAGCTGCAAGACGTAGGTTTGACTTTTCAGTAAGAGCATATATCAGGTTTCCGGAATAAAGAAAATCTGTCAAATTGATCTGACCTATATCCACTGTCGTATCTCGGCTTACCACTTCCATATCAGTTTTTTCCATCCGGACACCACCTACCGCTTTGAGCTTATTGGTGACATTAAACGTAAGCATCGCATATGCAGAAGCTACAGATGTAGACCCAGAATAAAAATTCTTCGCATTGATCTGGTTGATGTAGTGGTATCCGGTTACATATCGCTGGATACCACCATCTCCCTTAAACAATGTATCCACGATCCCAAAATTGGATGGATTAAAAAAGGCATTGAAGTCACCATCAAAAGTTGTAAAATTCAGGGTTGCAGGCACACCACTATTATTCAATTGATATCTGTATTCTTCAAATGAACGTTCTGCTGAAGAATATAGACCACCTACCTTCAAACTATTCGGATTGTTCGTATTCTTAGCGTTCAAAAATGGAATGGTGATGTCAAGCTTGCCTTCAAAGTTTTTATCATCCAGTTTTCTAAAGAAATGATATGGAAATGCATACTCGGCGTTATTAATATAATATTCACAATCACCTTCTACCCCTCCATCATTACACACAGTTGTGAAAGCAAAATATTTGATATCAGGTTCGTGCTGGAAGGATCGTGTCATGGATGAATTCCATTCCACCAGCACATTATTCAATTTCGGTAACGCATGTCGGCCACCTAATTGAAAATTAGTCATCTGGCGCTGGATAAATTCAATCGAGTTGGTATTGAAATCAGCTAAACTATTCGATATCTGACCAAGGTAACTGCCCTTCTGCGTTCTCGAAATAATTTCCGCATCATTGTTGAAAATGATGTTCCCGCTGATGATATGATTGTCAGAAAGTTTGTAAGCAAGGTTGAACAATCCACCCAGATTGGGATTGCGAACGCTTTTGCTTTCATTCAGATTCTGGTACGCAAACAGATCTTCACTATTGGTATTGACGAAAGTGGCTACATTGCCATTATCGTAGTGATTGAAATTGGATGCATAGTTCAGACCGAGGGTCCATCCCAGGTCTTTATTGAACAGTTTCATTCGATTGCCCATGGAAAAATTAAATCCCATGTTCAAGGGTGTTGAAGTCCGGGCAGGCACAAAGGTATTACTCAGTGATTTGGATGTCTCATCAAAAATGGATCGGATGTCATTATTGTCAGCCTTGCGGGCTTCGAGATACGTACTAGAAGACAACTGGTTGCGGATTTCCTCATTCAATAGTATCTCAGGTTGTTCACGACTGCCATCATCGAATCCCAACCAGTCATATTTACCTTTATCAGCAGGTGACTGGAAATTATCAATCAGGGTAGACTGGGAATTAAATGAGGTATTGATCCCCAGTGATAAATTAAATTTATCCGGAATGCTCTTAGTAGCAATGTTGATGAGACCTCCAGAAAAATTACCGGGAAGATCTGGTGTAAAAGTTTTGACAGAAATGATATTGTCAATCATCTGGGAAGGGATCAGGTCCATGCTGGTACTATTCCGATATGGGTCAGTACCGGGCAATGTTGCACCATTTAGTTGGGAGATGGAATACCTGTCACCCAGTCCGCGCACAACAATAAACCTGTCACCTTCAATCACGGCACCTGGCATCTGACGGATGGCATCTGCAGCATTTGAACTTCCGGTTCGAGTAATTTGCTGTGATGAAACTCCATCCTGAATCGTATAGGCCTTCCGCTGAAGGGCAATCAATGCTACTTCTGTAGTACGGATAGCTTCTGCTTTCACTACAACTTCAACCAGTTCTTTTGATTCGCTTTCAAGCGCAACATCAAGCGTGCTTACTTCTTTTGCAATAATCACCACATCAGAAATCGTGTGTTGTGCATAAGAGAGATATCTGATGATCACGGAATACGTTCCTGGTGTTAATTCAACCAGGTAATTGCCGTCAATATCCGTTGAAGAACCAGTAATTTGTTGGCTAACCAGTTGGATTTCGACAATAGCCCCGATGATGGATTCACCAGATACTTTGTCTACTACTTTGCCACTTAAAATTCCTTTCTGGCCATAGGAAATGGTAAGCATTAGCATGCTTAAAAAAAACAAACAGATTTTCATAACAGATTTTTTATCGGATTTTAATGAGACAGAAGGACTTCGGAGGGTCCTTCTGTCTCAACTCATTATTATTGTATGATCAGCTTTTTCGTGAAGTAGGTATTTTCTTCGGTGATGAATTTGATATAATAGACTCCTGCTGGCAAACCTGATACATTGACATCGGTGGTACCACCATTTAATTGACTTACGTCATTGGTCACCTGCATCCCTAGTTGGTTGTGGATTGAAATCTTAAATGATGTATTTGTCTTCGCCTCAATTGTAAATGATGAACCGGTGGGAGTAGGATTCGGATAGATCCTGTACTGTTCTGCGACTGAAGGCTGAGCAGGTTCTTCAGTAGCTACTGTGGGATCTGCGAGGTGTCCATTACGCTCCAACGCCGTCCAACCGGCGATCCAAAACTCTTCACTTGATGCACTGAAAGCTCCCGCGTAATTCACTTCATCAAAGAATGAATCACCCGGAGGATAATTGGCCAACGGATTTGTATATGCGGCTCCTGTTGCGGAAGGACGGGGATCGAGACTATCGTCCTGGTCTCTGCTGATATGCTGTATCACCGGATCAGCAATCGTGCTATTGTTGGCTATCAGATGTGCAATCAGATCAGAAGCATCAGCATCATCCTGATTTGGTTGTCCGGATGTTACACGGATGATTCCAGTAGATGATGCATCCAGTGTTGTATTAGACCCATTATTCCAGAACAGATTATTCGCAATTATTAATTCGCCACTGAGTAATTTTTGATGGGCATCATTTGCACCAGCGTCTTTATCCTGAACCTCGATAGCTTTATTTTTCATTTCTGTTACAATACTGTTTGCAACAGTTCCTGCAGTTCCTGCTCTGAATAGCCAACCAACCGGATTAGATGCAGTAGCACCTGGTCCTGCACCAATATGTGTCCAGTTGTAAACTGTTGGATTCGAAGATGGACTCAGATCATCAGGGGTAGATCCGTCAAGTTCACCTCCGGCATCTGCGATATCCGCGCGCTGGATAGAAAACCAGAACTGACCTTTTCCAGTATACACTTCATCCCAGTCATATGAATCATCTTCAGTGAAAGCCACTACCGCATGTTTCAGATTTGGAGCACCACCAAAGAATTCAATTCCATCATCAGAGTTTGCGTACACTTCGACAAACTCGAGTGTAGTTCCACTTCCCACTCCACCCAGGCTGAGACCATTTAATTCACTACCCGATACGATCTGACGTCCACCATGGCGGATGGAGACATATTTCAGTACACCAGAATTGTCTGCATTGTCGGTACCTCCGTAAGAACCCCTTGGTTCAGATGTATCGATACCTTCTATATTGACTGTTGAATTTCCATTCTTTTGAGTGATACCGTTACCCAGTAGTACAATTCCACCCCAGAGGGCATTGTCAGTCGGTCCCAGATCTGTTGGATCATTTACATCATCAATTTCAGCAGTGAAGATGATAGGTTGTTCAAGAGTTCCATCAGCATAGATTTTGGCACCTCGAGTGATGATTAATGCCGAAGGATTCCCTACATCGGCACGCGATGTGAATTTTACGACTGTTCCTGCTTCAATATTAAGGATTCCGCCATCTTCCAGGTATACAAGGCCATCAAGGATGTATGTGTTATTTTTTGTCCAGTTGTACACTTGTCCACCGATCAGGTCCGCATCCACGATATTGATTACTTCTCCTCCAGCAGCGAGATCTTTGAGGTGACCATTTCTATCGAGTGCAGTCCAGCCTTCCACCCAGAGTTGATCCGGATTTGAACTAAATGCACCAGCAAAATTGACGTGAGTAAAAAAATCATCATTGTCCGGAAATGCCGCCAGTGGGTTTGTATACGCTGCGCTGCTTCGTGTTGGACGAGGGTCCAATCCATTATTCTGATCACGGCTTATACCTTTGATTCCAGGGTCGCCAATAACGTTATTGTTTGAAATGAGATGTGTAATCAAATCTGATGCATCAGGATCATCCTGATTAGGTTGACCTGATGTCACACGAATAATACCTGTGGCTGAAGCATCAATTGTGCTATTAGAGCCATTATTCCAGAACAGATTATTCGCGATTCTCAATTCACCAGTGAGGAGTTTCTGATGTGCATCATTTGCACCTGCATCTTTATCCTGAACCTCGATGGCTTTGTTTTTCATTTCTGTGACAATACTATTTGCCACAGTACCCGCAGTACCTGCTCTGAACAACCATCCTACCGGATTGGAAGCAGTAGCTCCCGGACCTGCACCGATGTGTGTCCAGTTATAAACTGTTGGTTTAGAATAAGGACTCAGATCATCAGGTGTCGAGCCATCAAGTTCTCCGCCCGCATCAGCGATATCTGGCCTTTGAATTGAAAACCAGAATTGACCTTTACCTGTATATACTTCATCCCAGTCAAAGGAATCATCCTCAGTGAAAGCAACAACTGCATATTTCAGATCAGGAGCACCCCCGAAGAATTCGATCCCATCATCTGAGTTTGCATAAACTTCGATATACTCGAGCGTTGTTCCACTTCCAACCCCGCCCAGGCTGAGACCATTTAACTCGCTGCCTGTTACGATCAAACGTCCACCATGACGGATGGATACATATTTTAATACACCTGAATCATCTGCATTGTCTGTACCTCCGTAAGCGCCTCTTGGCTCGGAGGTATCGATGCCTTCTATATTGACAGTCGAGTTACCATTTTTTTGTGTGATTCCGTTACCCAGAATTACGATACCGCCCCAGAGTGCATTATCTGATGGTCCTAAATCGGATGGGTCTGCTACATTATCAGCTTCTGCTGTAAAAATGATAGGTTCTTCCGATGTACCCTCAGCTATGATTTTGGCTCCACGTGTGATCACAAGCGCTGATGGATTTCCGATGTCAGCACGTGGGGTAAATTTAATTACAGTACCTGGTTCAATATTGAGCGTGCTACCTTGCTCCAGAAAGACAAGACCGTCAAGAACGTAGATATTATCATTCGTCCAGAAATAGGTTTGCCCCCCTTGAAGATCACTATCAACAACGGGAACGAGATTTTGAGAAAATAACTGAAAAGAAATAAATGTAGATAGGAGGGTAATTAGCAATTTCATGTGGTTAGTTTTATTACAAAGGACTGATGGAATTCGGCTCCAACAATTTCCGCTGCAAAACTACCTTTAAGGAAGGCCGGCATTTGCATTTTCCCATTCAAGTTTTTGTTAATTCGTACAGCCGTATTGGCTGATTTTTAACCATGTCTTTACAGTGCCTTTAGACTCTATCAACTTGCGAATTGAATGGCACAATTACATTTACATAAAATTTACAATCCTCACAGTTGAGCGTCTGCTCATTGATTTTACAGCCTCCCGGTAATTGATCGAATGCCGATTTCCTGATAGATTTTTCCAATATTTGTCCATGCATTCAGCTGAAACACTGCCCTACCTCCCAACCAGACCCTTGGATCTTATGGAAAATAACATCAAAGTACTCATCGTCGATGATGAGCCGGATATTCTTGAATTTCTTGATTATAACTTATCCCGTAATGGTTTTGACGTAATTCAGGCATCCAACGGAACGGATGCGGTGAAGATGGCAGATGATGAAATCCCGGATTTAATCCTGCTGGATATCATGATGCCCGGCATGGATGGTGTAGAGACGTGTTATGAATTACGCAGAAACGATAAACTGAAAAATTCAATCATTGCTTTTCTGACAGCACGCAATGAAGAATATAGCGAGATCGCAGGACTTGAAGCAGGTGCCGATGATTATATTCAAAAGCCAATTCGTCCCAGGCTGCTACTTTCCAGGATAAAAGCGCTTATGCGTCGAAAGGATTCAGGTCGATCTGCGGCTATTACTTCATCCGTCCTGGATTTTGGAGCATTAAAGATTGATCCACGCAGTTTTCAGATTACTATTGATGAAGAAGTGATCACCCTTGCAAAAAAAGAGTTTGAGGTGTTAATGCTACTCGCATCTCAACCTGGCAAAGTTTTTACCCGAGAAGAAATGTTTCAAAAAGTTTGGGGATATTCTGTTCCTATCGCAAGCCGTACAATTGATGTACACATTTCCAAACTGAGAGAAAAAGTTGGAGAGCGGTATATTAAGACGTTAAAAGGTGTAGGGTATAAGCTCGAGTCTCAGGAAGGATAGGAAGGAGTTACGAATTACGAGTGACGAATTACGAGTGATGAATTAGGAGTGACGAATTACGAGTGACGAATTACGAGTGACGATTACGAATTACGAGTGACGATTACGAGTGATGAATTACGAATTACGAATTACGATTTTGGATTTTGGATTTTGGATGCGCCAACTGGCGCATTGAGATCATCCTGATGAACAATGCACACTTCAAATCCTTTAGTGCAAGCAACTCACGATTTACGATTTACGATTAATGTTCATCATGCGCGTGGAGTTGATATTCTGATACAAGCTTAGACTGAATTTCTGCGGGTACCTGCTGATAATCCGCCAGCTTCATGGAGAATTTTGCTTTGCCTTGTGTCAGTGATCGTAAGGTGGACGAATAATCATGTAATTCTGCCAAAGGAACGCGGGTAAGAATTTTTTGATAATGTCCTTCACGTTCCATCCCCATGATGATGGCACGTCGTCCCTGAAGATCTCCCATCACATCTCCCATGACGGCATCCTCACAAAGTATCGAGAGATCATAGATAGGTTCGAGCAATTGGGGACCAGCATGCTGAAATGCATTTTTGTATGCCATTGTACCAGCCAGCTGGAAAGCCATGTCATTGGAATCCACAGGGTGCATTTTTCCATCATACACACTGACGCGAATGTCGCGACAATGAGATCCCGTCAACGGTCCTTCGATCATCTTATTCATCACACCTTTTTTGATGGCGCTATTGAATTTGGAATCAATGGATCCGCCCACAATACACCAGTAAAATGCAAGCGAACCGCCCCAGGGAAGGTTTTCAACGTCCCGGCTTCTGGTTGTTAATCCTTCCGGATCGCCCATGCCATCATGATAGGGCTCAATCCGAATATGGACTTCCGCAAATTGCCCTGCACCTCCCGTTTGTTTTTTATGACGATACATTTCGTTGGCAACTTTCGTAATTGTCTCTCGGTACGGAATTTTTGGCTTGTCAAAAACCATTGACACACCGTATACTTTTTCAATACGGTATTTGATCAGATCCAAATGCAACTGGCCTTGTCCATGGAGCAACATTTGTTTTAATTCTGATGATTGCTCGATGATCAGTGTAGGATCTTCTTCATGTGTGGTGTGCAATGCTTTTGCAAGCTTTTCGATATCTGCCTTATTAGGAGGCGTGACAGCTACCCGGATACGCGGCTCCGGAAAATGGATCGGGTCCATCGCGTAATTGACGCCTTTCGAGGAGAGTGTATTATTCGTATGACTTTCTTTCAGCTTAACTGTAACCCCGAGATCACCTGCTTTCAACTCGTTGACCGCTTCGCGATTTTTTCCATTGGATACATAGATGGCATTGATACGCTCGTGGTTGCTATTTGCCAGGTTGATCAGATCATCGCCGGTCCGGAGTGTCCCTGAAAAAACTTTGAAATAGGAAACATTTCCAACCTGGGGTTCTGATATTGTTTTATAAATGAATACCCGTGTTGGTGCTTTTGGATCAGGTGCAATTTTTTCACCTTTTATATCGGTAGGATTTGGACGTTTATCCGGAGAGGGTGCGATATCGTTTATAAAACCCATGATGCGTCCGCTGCCCATATTCATTTTACCGGAAGCAACGAACACAGGGAATATTTGCTGATTCGCCAGAGCAATGGTAAGGCCCAGGGCGAGTTCATGTTCATTCAGGCTGCCTTCATCAAAAAACTTCTCCATCAGGCTTTCATCATTTTCAGCAGCTGCTTCTACCAGTACCTGGTGCATAGCCTGTGCACGCCCTACTTCACTTTCCGGTATTTGTTTTTTCTCCGGCTTGCCACCATCTTTTGGAAATACATACATGATCATACGCAAGGCATCCACGATGGTATTAAAACCACCGCCTGAATTCATTGGGTATTGGAATGGGATCACCTTGGGACCAAAACGTGATCTTAGTTGTTCGAGCGTATTATCAAAATTGGCTTTGTCATGATCCATTTGATTGATGACGAACATGCCCGGTGTTCCATATTTCTCTACATACTCCCATAACAACTCGGTTCCTACTTCTACACCGCTAGTTGCATTTACAATCATTACTGCAGTGTCTGCCACCTTAAGTGAAGAAATCACTTCACCTATAAAATCGTCGTATCCAGGCGTGTCGATGATATTAATCTTGTTGTCACGCCACTGAACGTGCATCAGTGAGCTAAAAAGTGAATTGCCGCGCTCCTGTTCTATTTTGGTATAGTCGGATGTCGTATTCTGCCCTTCGACGGTGCCTCTTCGAGTGATGGCTCCGGACTCAAACAACATGGTTTCTGCAAACAGTGTTTTGCCGGAGCCGCTGTGACCGAGCAACACTACGTTTCTTAGGTTTTTTGTATCCATACCCATAGTACGCGTGGAATTTTAGAGTTGATAAATCTTTTTTTGCCTCAATCTGCCCCCGTGGCAAATCGTGGAATCAAAATAGGATTAAGATTTAACATTAAGAAACGAAAGGATAAAAAGAAACCACCCGCTGTTATTCAAAGCTCAAAAAAAGGCTG
>JBBREG010000017.1:0-27725 GCA_038203125.1 Chitinophagales bacterium | reverse complement strand
GTCGAGTCGCCCACAATGCGGGTCCCGGCACTCCCTTTCACAAAGGTCAATTCAAATTCTGCATGATTGTGAATCGGGTACTCGAAACCTTTGTTGACCGAGTCCAGTATCACAAACAGGTCGGAACCTGTCACAGGCGTTATTTCCTGATATACTTTCATAATAGTAAGAATGAATCAAATCTAAAATACCAGAATTTCATAAAAATACCTATCTTTTCATTTAAAGTACCAATTTGCTCCCGGTCCTTGAAGTATATTCACCTACCCAACTCATGCACTATCCACCCGGCTCAGGAACTGTTTTCCAGAACGGATGAACACCTCTTTTAAACTATCATTGCATGGCAAGTTTGTTACGTAAAAAGGCTTTTACGCTTCTTTTCTCTTTCGGATGTTTTTTGATAACCTGTTCACTTACAGGACAGAGCATCGTCGTCTCCGGCACCGTGACATCTGCCGAGGACCTGCAACCCATGATTGGCGTCAGTGTCGTCGTCAAGGGCACACAACAGGGAGTCACGACAGATTACGATGGAAAATATACTGTTGAAGTAGCTCCCGACGCGGTCCTGCAATTCAATTTTATCGGCTTCCAGACGATCGAACAGCAGGTTGGCGGTCGGTCCCTGATCGATGTCGTGATGGCTACTGACGAAAAGCTCCTCGAGGATGTCATCGTCGTAGGGTACAAGAAAGAAATCAAAAGCAATGTGTCCAGCGCGATCTCATCGGTGAAAGCAAAGGACATTGAAAATCTTCCGATGCTCGGTCTCGACCAGGCATTGCAAGGGCAGGCTGCAGGTGTGCAGATCACCCAATCCACTGGCGCACCAGGAGATGATATTGCAGTGCGGATCCGTGGAGCTGGTACACTGGGAAATAATAATCCACTATATGTTATTGATGGCGTGCCGACGACTGGCAACATCAACATGTTTGCAATAAGTGATATTGAATCAATTCAGATATTGAAGGATGGTGCTTCCGCATCTATCTATGGCGCACGTTCAGCAAACGGCGTCATTGTCATAACTACCAAAAAAGGAAAGAGTGGGGCACCAATCTTCAATTTCGATTCATACTACGGCATCCAGGAAGCAAATCGTCTTCCCGAGTTGTTAAATAAGACTGAGTACCTCACGATCCGCAATGAAGCGATCAATAATTCAAATGAATTGCGTGATCCGATTCGTCAGCTGCCAACTTTTGATCCTGCTATTCTCGATACATTGGCTGATACAGATTGGTTGTCCGAAGTATTTCGGGTAGCACCCACACAGCGACATTCACTTTCTGCTTCAGGAGGTGGAGAAAACAGCAGCTTCTATATCCTCGGTGAATATTTCAACCAGGAAGGTGTATTTCGCAAACAAGGATTTGATAAATACCTGCTGCGCTTCAATGGTGAATTAGGCAGTAAAAAATTTAAAATAGGTAACAACGTATCCATCGCCTATACCAGTCGTGATATCATTGGTAGCTCGGGTGATGGTGCCGGACCTGGCAATGAATTAAGTGGGATACGGTATGCATTAATTGCAGCCCCTGTATTCCCGGTTTATGATGACAATGGCCAGATCATCAATACATCTGCGTTACTCGGCGATCCCTCTCTATATGGTGACGGCAATGCAAATCCGGTGGCGTTTATAAATGCGACGGACTGGAATATTCAACGTTATCGTTTGTTTGGAAATGTGTTTGCTGAATACAACTTACTTGATAACTTAAAAATCAGGACCAATCTTGGTACGGATCTGCTATTCCAAAGTGAGACGATTTTTAAAGAACGACTTTCTGTTGCGATCTATGATCCTACGTCGCTCTCGCGAGGTAATGTCACCGATCGAAATCTTGTTTGGAATAATACGTTAGATTATACCGACGCTTTTGGAGCAGAGGATCAGCATAACCTGGGTTTACTCCTCGGTATGGAAGCCATTGATAATCATACGGATTACCTGGGTGCCTCTGCAAATAATTTTTTCAGTTCCGATCCGAACTTCCGCTTTATAAACAACAGCAATAATCAAGAGCTGGGCAACCTAAGCGCATCCGGCGTTGCGACCGAATGGGGATTACTTTCATTTTTCGGTCAACTTGGGTATAATTACAAAAGCCGGTATGTATTGAATCTATCCGTACGTCGTGATGGGTCTTCAAGATTTGGGCCTGCCAATCGCTGGGGTACTTTCCCTGCAGCTTCCGTAGCATGGAATGTTTCACAGGAACCATTCTTCAACGTCAATGCACTTAACACACTTAAGCTTCGCGCCAGTTATGGCCAGTTGGGAAACCAGGAAATTGGTCTCTATCCCTTTAGCTCACTCGTGGAAACCGGTAACATCACGTATGTTTTTGGTGACCAGGTGGTAACAGGTGCACAACTGGTGGAAACCGGCAATTCAAATATCAAATGGGAAACAACGACTCAAACCGATTATGGTATTGAGATGGGATTTTTGGAGGACAAAATCACGCTGGTTGCAGATTATTACAATAAGCGTACTGAAGATGTTTTGGTGCGTGTACCCATTCCTCAATCCGCCGGTGATTTTTTCCCTCCGTATGTTAACGCAGGTACAGTAGAAAATAAAGGATTTGAATTAGGTCTTTCTTTCCGGAACAACCTTGGTGATTTACGGTATGAGATTTCTGCTAACATTGCAACTGTTCGAAATAAAGTGCTTTCGATCGCAGGCACCGAGCCGTTGTTAGGAGGATTTGGGTTATCTGATGGTCCCATTACGCGTACAGAACCTGGATATCCATTGGGTTCTTTTTACCTGTATGAAATGGAAGGCATCTTCCAGACGCAGGAAGAGATCAATGCGCATGCAGTCCAAACACCGAACAGAGAGGATACGAGGCCAGGTGATATTAAATTTAAAGATCTAAATGCGGATGGTACCATCGATGATAAGGATCGTGCACATTTGGGTAATCCATTTCCGGATTTTACGTACGGGATGAACCTAAGTCTCACGTATAAGAATTTTGATCTTTCAGCTTTAGTTCAGGGTGTGCAGGGAAATGATGTGTATTTCCTCTATGGCAATTTTGCATACGAAACACAACTAAGAGGATTTAACAGTTATGCCGCCATCCTGGACAGGTGGACGCCAACCAATACGGATACCGATATACCAAGAGTAACCGTGGATGATAAAAATCGCAACCGCAGGCCCTCAACAAGATTTCTCGAAGATGGTTCTTATCTGCGTTTACGGAATATCACATTGGGATACAATCTTAAAGGGCTGATCAAAACAGATAAGATCAAAGAATTCAGGATCTATGTGAGCGCCCAAAATTTGATAACAGCTACGAAGTACTCTGGTTTGGATCCGGAGATTCAGGCTAATACAAACGACACACGGGGATTTGATGTATCCTCAGATCTCGCGGTAGGCATAGACTGGGGTACAGTGCCCGCTCCGAGAATATTTTTATTTGGCATGAACCTCAATTTTTAATCGTCATGAATTTGAAATACACGCTATATATCATCCTCTTCCTCTGCGGTGCTTCAGCATGTAATAATTTGCTGGATAAGGATCCACTGGGCCGTCTTGATGCAGATGAATTTTTCAAAACAGCATCCGATGCTGTCCAGGCAGTCAACACAGCTTACCAGCCGCTGCTGATCAATAATGCGAACAATAATTTTTACTGGGTCTTTGGCACGGTGGCTTCCGATGAAGCGATTACAGGTGGTGATGGATCACGTCCCGGCTTCAATGATATTGATATCTTTAGTCATACCCCGGCCACACAGGAGTTTAATGATTTTTGGAAATTAAACTATGGAGGCATTGTGCAGGCCAATACGGTGATCTATAAAACACCACTGATCGATGCAGATGAAACCCTCAAGAACCGGATCATTGGCGAAGGGCTTTTTCTGCGCAGCTGGTATCATTTTGTTTTGTCACAGGTGTTTGGTGCTATCCCTCTGATTACTACCATTCAATCACCCGATGAAGTTTTTGTCGCGCGTACGACAAAACAGGATATATGGCACCAGGTGGCTATTGATGCTGAACAAGCCGCATCCTTACTTCCGGTAAGCCATGGAGGCGCTGACATAGGTCGTGCTACAAAAGGTGCAGCATTAGCACTTGCCGCAAAAGCATATCTGTACCTGGAGGATTATCAGAGTGTGATCAACAAGATCGCAGAGATCAAAGCCTTAGGCGTTTACGCACTACAGGCTGATTATCAAAATAATTTCAGAGAAAATACCCAGAACAATAGTGAGTCTGTCTGGGAAATACAACATGCGAATCTCGAATTAGGTGTCGGAAATAGCCTGAATCAATGGTGGGCTTCAAAGAAAATTCCCGATGGATATGGATTTGCAGAAGTCACGACAGAATTTGTTGCTGCTTTTGAACCAAATGATCCAAGGTTAAAGTTTACCGTGGCTCGCCACAATGAGCCGTATTTTGGCTACATTTACAAAGCTTCTTTTTCATCCACAGGAGCCAGCCCCAGGAAATTTTTACAAGACACAAGCGAAGTCACCCAGAAATCTGATGGTGACATCAACTATACTGCGATTCGTTATGCTGAAGTATTATTGTGGGAAGCAGAAGCGCTTGCTGAACTTGGCCGTGCATCGGATGCACTTGTGCCACTGGAAGAAGTAAGAGCACGGGCGCGTGCACAGGCAACTGATCCAACGACTGCCTTACCCACTATCACCACAACGAATCAGCAGGAACTGATCGATCTTATTCGTCACGAACGACTCGTAGAACTGGGCTTTGAAATGCACCGGTTTTTTGATCTTGTACGATGGGGCATTGCCGCAGAAGTACTCGATGGGTTTACGACGGGTAAAAATGAAGTATATCCAATTCCCCAAACGGAACTGGACCTAAACCCAAACCTCATACAAAATCCGGGGTATTAAATTTTTTTGAATGAAGTATGTGATCCTTACCGTATTTGCTTTGCTGTCTCTGGTCCGCAACGATCTGCAGGCTCAGGTTGAGCAAATCAGTATTAACAGGGTTGAGTTGATGCCAAACGATCCTTCGCCGTATTCCATGCGCGACTGGAATGCAGTGGCACTCAAGTATGATTCGTTTGTGTATGATAAAGACAAGACCGGAGATTACCTTCCATTAGTTTTTATAAAACCGGAAGGAACGAATTATTCATTCCGTCCTTCTTTTGGTCTTGATACATACGTAGGCACCGTCAGTAACAATAATGGTGAAGCAATCAATGTATTGCCATCATTGGTGGGGGCGACGCTCGCGGGTGCAGACAAGACAAATCAGTTCAGTGAAAACTGGATCCTCATGAGCCAGGATTATTTCAACAAAAACAACGGCGAAAATTTATACCTGAATAATATCGGTGGACATAGCGGTGGTGACTGGTGGTATGACATGATGCCAAATGTATACTTCTATCAGTTGTATGATCTCTACGGCAAAATTGGTGATGCGGAATCTCAATTCATTCTTGTCGCCAATCAAATGAATGCGGCTGTCCGAAAGATGGGAGGTAAAGGAACTCCCTGGACAAGAGCGTTTATGGATTACAGGGCATGGGACTTTTTGAATATGGAACCCAATGCTGATGGAGTACACGAGCCGGAAGCCGCGGGAACTTTCACATGGTTATTATATCATGCATACAATGAGACAGGCGATACAGAATATCTCAAGGCTGCCGAATGGAGCATGGAGTATCTTACCACGCTAAATACAAATCCTTCCTACGAACTTCAACTTCCCTATGGTGCATACATCGCAGCGAGGATGAATGCCGAGATTGGAACTGAATATAATGTTGAAAAACTTTTGTTCTGGGTTTTTAATCGCGGACCGTTGCGTGGATGGGGCAATATTGTTGGTAACTGGAATGGTTTTGATGTATCCGGATTAATTGGTGAAGCAAATGATGGAGGCAATGATTATGCGTTTCAGTTAAATGGAGTACAACAGGCCGGCGCATTAGTGCCGCTGGTGCGATATGATAAACGGTTTGCACGGACAGTTGGAAAATGGATGTTAAATGTGGCGAATGCTACACGATTAATGTTTCCGGGTTTTCTTCCTTCGCATTTACAGGACGCTTCCGCATGGTCAGCTGAATATGATCCTGAAGGCGTCATAGGATATGAGGCATTGCGCGAAGTGTGGATGAATAAAAGACCGCTCGCAACAGGTGATGCACTCCGTAGTGGTTGGGCTGCAACCAATCTTTCTTTGTATAGCACCTCATCCATTGGATACATGGGGGCTATTATTAAGAAAACGAATGTTGATAAAATTCTCAGGCTTGATCTGTTAAAGACTGATTTTTTCCGCGACACCGCGTATCCATCTTATTTATTTTTTAATCCGCATGCAACTTCCCAGACATTAGCTTTTGATATTGGTCCTGGCGCAAGTGATGTTTATGATGTTCTTTCGGAAACATTTATCCTCCAGAATGTATCGGGTGATATCAGTTTTCAGATTGCTGCTGATGAGGCATTATCCATTGTTATTGCTCCTGCCGGTGGCAGTATTAAGTATGAGAATAATAAAATGCTGATCAATGATGTAGTCGTTGATTACAACCAGACATCGGTTGCCTATAATTATCCTCCCAGGATTCAGGCATTGGATGTTGAAAATAAATTAGTTGAAAAAAATGCCACGATTACAATTTTTGGAAAAGGAATTGACCAGGAAACGAAAGACCTGATCTATACATTTTACCTGCCGAGTGATACGATTTCATCTCTTGAAAAAACAGCTACCTGGACTGCACCCGATGCAGAAGGTGTATTTGAAATCAAACTAGTGGTAGAAGACGAAGATCAACAGACTGATACTGCGATCATCACCGTAACAGTTGTGGAAGAAATCAACAACGTTCCAGAAATAATTGATCTGGTTGCACACAAAAAATATACATCACCGAATGGATCCATTCGCCTCGATGCAGTGGTGCAGGATCTGAATGGTGACCCTATCGCATATGATTGGACTACAAGTGGTGGTTCTATTTCAGGATCTGGTCCGATGGTTCACTGGAATGCACCCGGAACAGAGGGAATTTATACAGTTCAGGTGGAAGTGAATGATGGACGAGGAGGTACCGCCTCGGAATCGATACAATTACTGGTGATCGATCTCAACCAGCATGTGGAGGCTGACCTGATCGCATGGTATCCGTTTGCAGGGAATGCACAGGATATCAGCGGCAATGGGCTTCATGGCCAGGTACTGGGCGCTAAACTGACGCCGGACTCCCTGGGGAATCCCGCATCTGCATATTTCTTTGATGGTGTCAATGACCATATACGAGTGACGAATAATTCCATTCTCAATTTTGCAGATGGTATTACCGTGTCATTGTTTGCGCAACCCGGAAACATTGGAGACAAGGAGAGATTTATCATCTCTCATGGTAGCTGGCAAAACAGGTGGAAGCTTTCTATTACGCCTGAAGGAAAAGTTCGCTGGACATTAAAGAATACCTCCGGCCAGGTACGGGATATTGATTCTGAAACCGTCGTGACCTCAGGTAAAAATTATCATATTGCTGCTTCCTACAATGGAAAATTTTTAATGCTTTTCATTGATGGACGCCTGGAAAGTTTTGCAGCATTTACGGGTGACATCAATCTAAGCCCAGTCGACCTGGAGATCGCGCAAATCATGCCGGATGATCCCTCGTATAATTACAGTGGTGATCTTGACGAAATCAAAATCTATAATTACGCCCTGCTTCCGGATTCAGTGACGGTCGAAAGTGGGCATGTGGTGACTGGGATAGGAGAACCCGTTGGATTACAACGTACATCGTTTGTAATTTTTCCAAACCCTTCCACTGCATACATCCATATTGATATTACAGCAATTAAAGAATCCATTTCGCTTTCTGAAACAACACTATCTGTTTTGGATATCGATGGACGAAATCTTTCCAATGAAAATTTTGGAACTACGTGGAATAAGAAAATGAGTACCCTTCATTTACAATCGGGCACTTATTTTTTAGAAATACAGTCAAACCGTAAGCGGTGGATACAATCATTCATCGTCACCCAGTAAGAGGCAATAATTCACTAACAAATAAAAAAGTAGGTAATAATGAGAAGAATTTACAATTGGCTGATTCCTATCACCATGGTTATTCTCGGAATGCCAGTCATGCATGCTCAGGAACAAGTAGCATATTATGACTTCAACGGCAGCGCCAAGGATCAGACCACGTATGAGAATCATGCAACCGTTCACGGAGCAACTCTAACCCAGGACCGTTTTGGCGTAGCTAATCACGCCTTCCTGTTCGATGGTGAGATGAGTTCCATTACAGCTCCAAATGCTGTGCAACTTGAGTCACCCACGGTGACAGTAAGCTTTTGGGTACGAGTAGACGATCTTCCTGATCAGGGAGAAGTATATCTGCTGTCACATGGTGGCTGGCAGGAACGATGGAAGATCTCTCTTCCGTCACACGGTAAACCGGTATGGACGACCAACCATGAGAATGGTATTTCGGACATGGATTCCGGTACGAATTTCCTTCAGGAAGGTAATTGGACACATGTGGTCATGGTCCATGATGGTGCTAAAGACATCATTTACTTCGATGGTGGCCTGGTAGCCGAAAAGGATGTAGTGGGTAATTTGAATAACACTACATATCCATTGGGTATCGGATACAATCCAATCGAAAACAACTTGTTTTTTACTGGCGCCCTTGATGATGTAGCCATCTATAATGGTGCTCTTAGTGCGAGTGAAGTTCAGGCATTGTACGCTGAACAATCAACACCTCCAACTTTTCCTCAGGGTTTAGTTGCGAGCTATGAGTTTGATGGCAACCTATTGGATGATTCTGATTATGAAAATCACGCACGTGGTACAGATGTAACGTTTGTTCCGGATCGCTTCGGTTTTGGCAGACAGGCTGTTGAATTTAATGGTACAACATCTGAAGTAACGGCCGCCAATTCAGCACAACTTAATTCTCCGTTCACATCTGTTTCTTTTTTTATCAAACCTAATTCACTTCCTGCTACTGGTGAGGCTTTTGTAGCATCATTTGGGGGTTGGCAGGAACGCTGGAAGATCTCTCTTCCTTCACATGGAAAATTAGTCTGGACAACCAATCACGTTAATGGTATATCCGACATGGATGCGGGTGATGGAAATGCACTTGAAGTAAATGAATGGACACATGTTGTAATGGTTCATAGTGCTGCCAAAGACTTTATCTATATCAATGGTGTATTGGCAGCTGAAAAAAATGTGATTGGTGCGCTTAACAGCACGACACATCCATTAGGCATCGGATACAACCCGATCGATGGTGGGAATTATTTCGATGGTGCTATTGATAACTTCCAAATCTTTAATAGAGCACTGACCGGATTAGATGTCGACAATCTTTACAATGAGTTATTAGTACCAAATCCGGATCCGGGACCTGGACCCTTAGTGGCTAATTTCCCATTTAGCGGGGACCTGAGCGATGAAACCATTTACAAAAATGATGGTGAAGGCAAAGAAGCTCATTTTTCAGCTGATCGTTTTGGTTATGCGAATAATGCACTCCATCTTGACGGAACATACGGTGTAACCGTTGCAAATACGAAACAATACAATTCGGATTACACTTCAGTAAGCTTCTGGATCAACCTCGATGAGCTTCCTGCAACAGGTGAAGTATACTTGCTGTCACATGGTGGCTGGCAGGAACGCTGGAAGATCTCTCTTCCTTCTCATGGCAAACCCGTATGGACAACACACCATACAGCAGGTATCTCAGATATGGATTCAGGTAACACCGCATTGGTTCCGGGTAATTGGACACATGTCGTAGTGTCACATGGTCCTGTACAGGATAAAATCTATATTGACGGTGTCCTCGTGGCCTCGAAAGATGTAGGTAATGCACTTGCGCGCACAAACTATGACCTGGGTATCGGGTATAATCCGATCGATGGTGGTAATTATATGAAAGGCTCTATAGACGAAGTACGCCTATACAACCGCGATCTTACAGATCAGGAAGTGGCTGACCTCTATGCAGAACAATTCACTGCACCCATATTTGTTGGCGATGTCGTAGCTGATTATCCTTTAAATGGTAGTGGTGAAGATGTAAGTGCATTTCACAATCATGGAAAAGTTTCAGGAGCAATTGCTGCCAGAGACCGTTTTTCACGCGCAAATCACGCAATGGAGTTTGATGGCACTGATGATATCACTGCAGCGAATTCTCCTCAATTAAATACACCGCATGCAACAGTAGCATTCTGGGTGAATGTTAATAACCTTCCCGCAAATGGCGAAGCATACCTGATCTCATTTGGTGGGTGGCAGCAACGGTATAAGATTTCACTCCCTGCACATGGTAAACCTGTATGGACAACAAATCACACAAACGGAATCTCTGATATGGATTCTGGTGATGCGAACTTATTATCCGCAGGCACCTGGACGCATCTCGCGTTTGTGCACGATGGTGTAAAAGACCTGATCTATTTCAACGGTCAACTGGCTGCTGAAAAGGATGTTGTCGGTGATCTTAACAACACTGTACATCCATTCGCGATGGGGTATAATGTAATCGATGGAGGTTCTTATTTTGATGGCTCACTGGATGATGTATTGGTATATGATCGGGGATTAAGTGCTGCGGAAATCCTGGATTTATACAATGAACAATTTCAGCCACCTATCGTCATAGATACGGAAGCTCCCTGTGCGCCAATGAACCTGACCGGAGTTGTAGAATTTACAAATGTGACGTTGACATGGTTGGATGCCACGGATGATACAGGTGTTATTGCCTACAATGTGTATGTGAATGGTGAACTAGTAGAAACCGTTACGGAGACCACAGCATCGCCTAAAGGTCTTACACCACTTACTGAATATGAATTTAGTGTAACAGCAGTGGATGAAGCGGGAAATGAATCTCTTCCTACCACCATCACGTTGACTACAGGCCAGGATGAAACTCCGGATACGGAAGCACCATCTACACCTACCAATCTTCAGGTTACTGTAGGCTCCAATTCTGCCGTGTTCTCATGGGATGCTTCCACAGACAATGTGGCTGTTGCAGGTTATGTGACATTCGTGGATGGTAATTATGTAGACTCTCTTTCAGCTGATGAAACCTCAGTCTTCATTGGAGGTCTTGATCCAGCTACATTGTATGCTTTCGAAGTATACGCATATGACTTGTCAGGCAATAATTCTGAAACCGCATTTGTAACGGCTACTACCAGTGATCCAATTGATACAGGAGAAGAAGGTCTGGTGGCGCATTATAAATTTGAGGGCAATGCTGACGATTCAACACCTTACAATAATCACGGTACGATTGGTGGTAACCCAACATTTGAAACCGTAACAAATCGTCCGAATGCAGCCGGTATGGCCATTGTATTTGATGGTGATGCAGACAGTGTATTAGCACCGAATGCAGTGCAGTTGATTTCTGATTATGCTACAGTTAGTTTCTGGGTACGCGTGGATGGACAAAATCTCGCGGATGCAGAAGCCTACCTGATTGACTTCGGTCACTGGGATGAGCGTTGGAAAATTTCCTTACCTCAGCACCTGAAACCCGTATGGACAACTAACGGTAACAATGCACAGTTTGATGAATTCATCTCTGACATGGATTCCGGTGATGGCAACGAACTGGTTATTGGATTCTGGTTCTATGTTACAATGGTTCATGACGGTACCGATGACATCATCTATGTTGATGGTGTTGAAGCCAACCGCAAACCAGTGGCTACTGAACTGAACAGCACTGACAATCCGCTCGGCATGGGTAACAACCCGATCGATGGTGGTCAATACTTCGAAGGTGCAATGGACGAAGTGAAGCTTTACAACAAAGCCCTCACCAGTGCAGAAATCGAACAGTTGTATGAAACCGGTACAACAGGTATCCGTGAAATACAAAACGAACTCAACAAATATGTGGATATCATCTATCCAAATCCATCAAGAGATCAGTTGCTGATCAAACATGGTTTTGGTACGACACAGGATCTCCTCATCCGCACATTTGATGCAAGTGGTCGCCAGGTAGGTGCATTCAAAGTTGATGCAGCTAACATGAGCAACGGTCTCATCGAACTCGATGTCACCAAACTCGCTGTCGGCAATTACAATCTGAATTTTGTTCTCGGCGGCAAAGTGATGGGCTCCATGCCTTTCTCCAAGCAGTAAAATAAGATACAGGAATTTAGGTATGACGGGTGGCAGCGAAAGTTGTCACCCGTTTTTTTTGTGAGAACCGTGAGAACCGTGAGAACTGTGAGATCGTGAGAACCGTGAGATCGTGAGAACCGTGAGATCGTGAGAACTGTGAGAGCGTGAGAACCGTGAGATCGTGAGAACTGTGAGATCGTGAGAACTGTGAGAATTGTGAGAGCGTGAGAACTGTGAGATCGTGAGAACTGTGAGAACTGTGAGAACCGTGAGAACCGTGAGAGCGTGAGAACCGTGAGAACTGTGAGAGCGTGAGAACTGTGAGAACTGTGAGAAATTTGAGATCCGTAGGTCCGATATGTTTCCCGCTATTGTTCGTTTCGACTCCCTCAACGACCGAATCAATATCCTAATAAATCATAATGGTCTTAATAGAACAGCGTTCCTTGCGTCCCAACGGAAATCCTTTCTTCCTTTCCTCCCTACTTAATCACATACCGAAATCCCACATACCATTCCCTGCCAAAAATCGGTCCCCAGATCATACCACTATCGAAATACGGACTGTAGGGATGATCGGCATCCACGATCACTGGTGATTGTTTGAAGTTGGCGATATTTTCAATACCGAAATACATTTCAAAATTTTTATTGAAGACACGGGTCAACTGTCCGTTGAATAGCCAATACGATGGTGATTGTTCAGCCAGTTGAAATGCAACCGGATTAGAATCGGTATCCGGTATACGTTGGGATCCTGTTAGGTGACCAGTGAGGCTTACACGCCAATGTCCTTTATAGGTTGCAACACTGGATACATAGGAAAGATTTGTAAAAAAGCGTGATGCAGGCGTGAAGATCTGATTGCGTAAGCCATTTTCCCTGTATGTGATCTTCGAGTCCTGCCACTTATATGCAACCTTGGCATCAAGCCGCTTCAATAATTCATATTGCGCTTCTACCTGGAAGGTATGTGCATAGGATGTACCATCGAGATTATAGATCCATAATTGTTGCGGACTGATATCAAGATCTATGATGGTACGATCTGTAAATCGGGTATGGAAAAAATCTACAGCGAGTAAACCGCTTCTATAATCGATCGTGAATTCCTGCGTATAGCTGGCACCCAAATTCCACGCCTGTTCCATGTTAAGTCCATAAGGTTTTTCGGAATTATTTTCTCCATCAAACTTCCATTGACGCGAACTGGCCATCAGGCCAAGATTTTCGGCAACCGGCAATGAAGTGCGCATACCCTTGCCTGCAGAAGCACGAAAGACTGTGTGCTCGGAGGGTGCAAAACGAAGATGCACGCGTGGATTGAATAAAACCCCATACAAATTATGATGGTCTGCACGTACACCACCCACGAGTGTGAAGCGATTATCTGGTTTGTACGTGTATTCAAAAAAAGCACCCGGCACAATCTCTGTAAATGCAAATTGATTTGGTCCGAATCGCTCGTCATAATCATCATATCGAAAACTCAACCCCGTCACATACTTATGTCGCGAATCTGAAATGATCGATTGATACAACCAGTTGCCCGATAAGGAAATCTGCTTACCATCATAAATATTATTGCCAATCGATGCAGACTGTACCTGGCGTGTGAAGCCCCATTGTGAACCGATCGAATTATATCTCTTTTTTGGAAACAGGTATCCCACTTTCATCATGGCAACCAAACGATCAGCATTGATGTCTGCTGTGTAATGACCAGGCTCACTATCATTATGCGATGCATGCCCACCTTGCTTTTCATCTTTTAGCCACTGCACGTGCAATTGTCCTTCAAGGCCTGTTTTCGTATTGTGATAATCCCAGCGATTCGCAAGCGTGATCAGGTCGCCTTCAGGCATGTCTGCAAATCCATCGCCATTACGATCATGCTTTTTGGGATAGATACTATAGTGCCCTAACAATGCTGTTGAAAACATTGGACTTACCTGTGCTTTGGTAAACAAATTTAATTCTGAACGATATGATTCATTGAAATACCCATTCAACAATAATTTGTCTTCATCATTCGGTTTTTTTAATTCGACATTGATCTGCCCGGTCATACTTTCATACCCCTGGATGACCGAACCTGCTCCTTTACTGATTTGGATAGATTCAATCCATGCGCCTGGTGTGTACAGGAGTCCGAAGGGTATAGCAAGACCACGAATACCGGGCATTTGTTCCTGACTGATCAGGCTGTATTTACCAGACAAGCCCAGCATCTGGATTTCTTTCGCACCTGTTACGGCATCTGTAAAACTCACATCTACCGTGGCATTCGTTTCAAAACTTTCGGAGAGATTGCAACATGCCGCTTTGAATAATTCTTCTTTTGAAATATTCTGTACCTGCAGCGGATCAAGAAAAGAAATTTCAGTGGTGCGTTTGTGATGTGCGACAACGACTTCACCGAGAATATTATTCTGTTCTTTGAATACAACAGACAAGTATTGTCCGGGAGAAGCTTTCACGGTGTCGGGATCATATCCTAAATACCGGAAGCCGAGTTGATCTCCATCTCCTGACGCGTGTGCAATGAAAAAATACCCAGTTGAATCCGATGTTGTGTTTTGCCCGCTTTGCAGCCAAAACACCTGCACAAATTCAAGTGGAATGAGACTGCCATCCTGCTTTTCTTCCATGACGATCCCTCGCACGGAAATATCCTGGGCAGTGGCCTTCATCACGAACATGAAGAAAGCCAGGCACAGCAGATAGGTATGTTTCATGTGGTTAGTGTTTGTCGTCATCACTCACGTACTGGCAGCACGTTGGTAGCTTGGCATAACCCTTTGGATCTGCTTCCATGATTTCTGATTTGTAACCCGCCTTTGCAACTGAGGCGGCTACATTTTCTTTTGTCATTTTAGAAGAACCCACTACGGCAAGGACATTGGATTGTTTGTCCCATTCCGCTTTTTTTACACCTTTTGCATCCATGGAGGCGAGTTCGATGCGCTCTTTGCATTCATCGCAAAGACCAAATACTTTAAAGCTCAGGGTCTGTTCGCCAGCAGTTGATTGTGCAGAAGCAGTGGTTGTGACGCATACAAATAAAAAAGCGATAAGGATACTATATTGAATGAGAGATTTCATATTGAGTTAAAAACTAAAAGTTAAAAGATAGAAGTTAAAAGATAAAAGCTGAGCGTGGATACAGCCATCAGCAGTGAACCCGATCAAAAACCATACCCATGGTATGATATCAATTCAGGCACACGTAAAATCCAAACTTCTTAGGCGTAAAAAATCAGCGAGCCGTTCATGATATATAACGGCGGTCCTCCGTCGGAGCTGAAGGAAGGCACAGGTGAAGATTCAACCTGAAAAATGCCTAATCCAAAATCCTGGAAAGAAAGCGGTAATGCAACTAAGGCAACATCCCATTTTTCAAAATGCGGAAGTAATGAATCAAAATCATGGAGCAACACAGCTATTTCATCATCGCAACAGCTGCTCGTTTCTTTATCGCAAACATCACCCGGTGATGCACAGCAACTGTCCTTTTGTTCCTTTTCAGGGGGTAAGGGGTGATTCAGATTTTTGGGCTTGCAACATATGTCTGCTTCTTTTTCCGCATGATCCGAACACCCAAGGTTGAAAAAAACGGAGACCGTTTCGAGCATCCCCTTACAGTAATGTATATGCAATGGTAACCCCGTCTGCGAGAGCAGGAGAATGGAAGTCAGTGCGTATGATAGTAAAGGGCGCAACATGTCAGTGCGAAAATAAGGGGAAATGGATGAATAAGATGCTATGGACTTGTTAAGTACCTCATACTTCCTGAAATAGGGACACTTCTCACCCCTGCCCCTGAAATGGGGAATCTGCCTGACCCCCTGCCCCCTGAGAGGGGGACTTTTTTTGACTCCTGCTCCTCAAAGGGAGAAACCGCCTGACCCCCTGCCCCCTGAGAGGGGGACTTTTTTTGACTCCTGCCCCTGCTCCGTGAAATGGGGAATCTTCCTAACCCCCTGCCCCCTGAGAGGGGGACTTTTTTTGACTCCTGCTCCTGAAAGGGAGAATTTTCCTGACCTCCTGCTCCGTGAAATGGGAATCTGCCTGACCCCCTGCTCCGTGAAAGGGGGACTTTTAATAGTGGTTTCATTAATTAAGTGTTAACTAAGCATCGCACGACATTCCTCCTTGTACTTTTGATTCCATGCTGGTACATTGGCTTATCATATTCCTGGTATCTTTTTCCCTAAAGTCCCCCTTTCAGGGGGTAGGGGGTCAGGAGAACCTAAAGTCCCCCTTTCAGGGGGTAGGGGGTCAGGAGAAATCACAGTCCCACCAGGGGGTAGAGAGTCAGGAGAAATCACAGTCCCACCAGGGGGTAGGGAGTCAGGCAACTGAGGGTGAGGAGATATCTGGTCAGGATTCCCTCACCGTCTACATCTTCCTCCTCTACGAGTGCGTCATAAGCCAGTTCTACACACCCCAGCTCTCGGATTTTTATAAAGAATACCACGATCAGAAAGTAGGCTTCATCGGCTATTTCCCCAGCTTTAATGATAAACCAGAGGACATTAAGGCATTTGGAGACAAGTACAAACTCGACTTTCCTTTACAACAGGATTACTATAAAAACTGGACAAAGAAGATGGGCGCCACCGTTACCCCGGAGGTTGCCGTCTGGGATCACCGCTCTGACCGTCTCATCTACCGTGGCCGGATCGATGACAGCTATGTGCGAGTGGGTAAACGCAAACTTCACCCGCAAAATCACGAACTGAAGGATATTATAGAGAACTGGCTTTTAAACCAAACCCCAGATACGCTGGTCCAAACACAGGCGATCGGCTGTTTTATCAGTTTCAATGGGCCATTAGATAAGTAACCCTTCGACGTCTCACGCTCATCCATGTGCAGCTCAGGACAGGGAGCGTAAGAAGGTAAGGCCGTAGCAACCATAACCACCCGGCGTTTTGTAAGAATGATGTTTCGCAGAAGCGAGTGATTAGAGAATGCAGGTGCAGTCTACCAGGCGTCAGCCAAAGTGAATGAGGGCAAGCTTGGCTTGGGTGAAAATAGACAACTGAAGCATCATTCTCTGGCTGACGAAACTGAAAATCTAATTGTAAATTGCATCCCCAAACCGAAAATACATAACTCGTCATTCGTCATTTGTAACTCGTAACTTCTGCCATGAGAACCCTGCTGCCTCTATTCCTTTTTGCTCTTCTTTCTGGCACAGCCATGTCCCAGGATGTGACCTTCACGAAAGACATCGCCCCGATCATCTATAACAATTGCACCAAGTGCCATCGTCCAAATGAGATTGGTCCGTTCCCGATGACCAACTATGATGAGATCCTGCCATGGGCACCGTCTATCAAATACGTGACATCCATCCGCTACATGCCACCATGGAAAGCAGACCCACACTTCTCCCGCTTCATTGGTGAACGTGTATTAACGGAAGATCAAATCGAACTGATCGGCGAATGGGTTGACAATGGATCACCGTATGGTGTAGCATCTGAAGAACCAGCGCTGCCAAATTTTCCAGCAGGATCACAAGTAGGTACGCCTGATCTTGTGCTGAAGATGTCAGAGGCTTTTGTACATCAGGGAGGCAATCAGGATGAATACCGTGTTTTCGTTTTACCTACAGGACTTACTGAAGACAAACAGATCTCAACAATCGAATTACGCCCGGGCAATAAAAAAGTATTGCATCATGCGTTGTTCGCATACGATGTGACGGGCAGCGCACAGGCCATGGATGATGCCGATCCGAAATATGGATATGACGGCTTCGGAGGATTTGGAATCGATGAAGCAATGAATAATATGTTTCCAGGGTATGTGCCAGGTCAAAAGCCTGTTCCATATCCGGAAGGCCTTGGACAGATATTACCCGCAGGTGCAGATTTATTAATGCAAGCTCATTATGGACCATCACCTGTCGAGACAACAGATAGTTCGACTATCAACATCTTTTTCAAAAAAGAACCTGTTGAACGCCAGGTACAGAATCTGATCTTCCTGCCGCTTAGTCCATTCCTGACAGGCGATTTCTTTTTAATGCCACCCAACCAGGTAAAAACTTTTCACACACAGTTTACGACACCGATCAAGGTGAGTGTATTTGCAATTTGGCCGCATGCTCATCTGCTAAATAAGAGTTATGAAGTATTTGCAGTCGATGCAGGTGGTGATACAACCAACCTGATCCGTATCCCGGATTGGGATTTTAACTGGCAGGGTGTGTATAGTTTCAAAAAATTTATGGTTCTGGAACCGGGCACGACAATTCATGCGATCGTCACGTATGATAACACGACGAATAATCCAAGTAACCCAAACAGTCCGCCGACATGGGTATCATGGGGTGAGCGTACTACGGATGAAATGTTATTCATGCCGATCAATTTTGTGATTTATAAGCAGGGTGATGAAAATGTCGACCTCGATGATACGACGGTAGGTATTGGTGATCCGGATATTCGATTTGTAAATCATTATCTCGCACCAATCAATCCAAATCCTGCACGGGATAAAGCAGTCATTAATTATGTGCTCGAACATCCGGACCATATTACGATCCGTGTTCTGGATATAGATGGTAATGTCGTCACCGATATGGCATCCCATGAATGGAATAGTGCAGGCGCACATCTCCGTGAATTGAATCTCAATGATTATCCGGCGGGTGCCTACTTCGTGCAGTTGCTCGGAACAAACTTTGCACAAGCACAAAAAATGGTCGTTACCAGGTAGACAGGCATTCTGTAATGTTGCACTCTGTCGAATGCGATCCTGGATCTGCATCAGTCACATTACGACTCACCCGTGATGGAAAGAATGCGGTATTCGGACCTGATGCAATTACCTCATTGATTTAATTCAATTTTTTGAACTGCATCCAGAAAAGAAGTTCAATTTCTTAGTTGGAATGAAAGTGAATTTGAGTGCTTATCCTAACATTTGCCTTTCTCACCTATAATGGAGAACTTGCAACCCTAAAGGCAAGCCTATGAATAGAAAAAAAATCACCTTCCTGGGGATCAGCTCAGGAATCTGTGCACCTACCGCCAAGGGCCAGATCGGTGCTGACATGGGCTTTGAAGCTATCCGGGCAGAGGCGCTGTCATCCAAAGGCCCTTCCAAACCCGGAGATTTTGATCCGCGTAAAATCTTCATTGATAACGAAACAGAGAACATCGTCACTGCCAAAGATCTCTATGACTATATCGATGAGATGGACAATTCTGATGTGTTTTTCCAGGACCTGGAGGAACAACCGAAAGACCCTTTTGAAAATACCCGTTTTGCCCGACATATCGGATACCTTATTGACATCTTTAAAAAAATAAAAAGTAAAGTATACGAGACACTCAAATACAAAGAGTTTCCGTTCATCATTGCAGGCGATCATTCTACCGCTGCAGCTACGATCGGAGGTATTAAAAAATATCTCGGCAAATACGAGCCCGGAAAAAAACTGGGGGTCATCTGGATCGATGCACATGTGGATGCCAATAGTCCTTTTTCAACTCCCTCCGGCAATATGCACGGCATGCCCGTTGGGATGACATGTGGCATCAAGGTAAATCTCGATCCGCTGCGCATTAGCACAGATAAAAAAGCACGACACGAATCGAAACGTATCGATACCATACGTCGGGAAGATATACTCGACCGATGGACACAATTGTTTGTGGATCCCAAAGACCGGGACAATCTCGAGAACTATGATTTTGTTTTTATTGGGATCCGGGACTACCAACCCCACGAACGCCAGTTTTTATTAGGCCGTGATATTGATTCGTTGCCCAGTTCACGCCCTGCTCCCAAGCAACCAACACTCCATTTTAAATACAGTGATGGGGAAAACGCAGATGGTGAAATTGAAAATTATCATTCCAAAATCCGCAACCACCTCAACGAACCCAAAACGATCCAGCAGGTAGCGGAAGAAACGATCGCATATTTCAAAACGAATAATTATGATTACATCTATGTTTCGTTTGATATTGATGCGATCACGGGATATAATCTTAAAGAAGTTGATACACAGCAGGAAGCTTACCAGGCAATGGTTCGTGAAGCCGTGAAGGAACCAATTTTTGGGACGGGCACACCCGTAGAGCATGGCTTGTCACTGGCCGATACGAAATACCTGTTGAATTATTTTATGAATGTGCAAAAAGACGTACAGGTGATCGCCTTTGAGATTGTTGAAGTCACTCCATTGCTCGACATCCAAAACCGTACAGCACGCACTGCATTTGAGATTATCAAATTACTGATGCATCCTCCCTCTGCACCTGTTAAAAAAACACGCAATGGCTAAAAGCAAAAGCTCGAAAACCGAAACGACATCCCCTCATAATAGTTACAACCAACTCATTCGACAGGCGTTTGATTTTCCCCGGCTTGACCTGGCAGAAAAGAATGGCGAATTACATTTCCATGGAATTAAGTTGATGGATCTGGTGAAAAAATATGGTTCTCCCCTACGTTTATCTTATCTGCCCAAGATTACAGAACAAATTGAGTCAGCCATCAATCTATTCAATAGCCAGATCAAAAAACAAAAATATACAGGCCGATATCAGTATTGCTTCAGCACCAAAAGTTCACAATTCAAATTTGTGATGGATGAGGTTTTTAAAAATGAAGTAAATATTGAAACATCCTCTGAGTTTGATTATGATATCATCGATTCACTGATCGCTGAAAAAAGAATTAATAAAAAAACATACATCATCGCCAATGGCTTTAAACAACCCGGATATCTCAAGCGGATCATTGATCTGAATGAGAATGGGTATTCAAAAGTGGTGTGTGTTGTGGACAACAAAGAAGAGCTTGACCAGATTAAAAAGGTCAATAAGACTCCCCTTAAAATTGGCATCCGTCTTGCCATTGCAGAACATCCCACATCGGATATCTATATTTCCCGCCATGGTATGAAGACCACGGAGGTAGTGAACTTCTACAAGCAGAAGATCGAGTCAGAAAAAAACCTCGATTTGCGCATGGTGAGTTTTTATATTGAAAACGGCATATCTGATACTGCCTATTACTGGAGTGAATTAGAACGGCATGTACATACATATTGTGATTTGCGAAAAGTATGCAGCAGTCTCGATGCGATCAATATCGGGGGCGGATTAAAAATTCACGAAGCCCTGGATGAAGAAATCCCATACGCGTATCTCATCGAAGAGATTATTGCGACCATAAAAAAGATCTGTCACGAACGCAAAGTGCCTGAGCCAAATATCTTTACTGAATTTGGTTCCCATACGGTAGGAGAGAGCGGGGCGATCATTTATTCGGTCATTGGTCAAAAGCAACAAAATGATTTTGAGCGATGGTACATGATCGATAGTTCGTTCATCACAACGTTGCCTGAGATCTGGGGTATAAAACAAAAATTTATCATGCTCCCGTTGAATTACTGGGATAAGGCATATCAGCGTATCCATCTCGGCGGCATTACCAATGACGCCATGGATTATTATAAAATTGAAAAAAGCGAAAATCAGATCTTTCTGCCCGATGTGGGTCCGGATGAAAAACTCATTATTGGTTTTTTCCATACCGGTGCGTATCAGGAAGCACTCGGCGGATATGGCGGTATTCAGCACTGCCTAATCCCGGCACCGAAACATATTCTCATAGATAAAATAAATGGCAAGCTGGTGTATAAAGTGTTTTCAGAGCAACAGGGTGCTGCGAGTATGATGGGGATTTTAGGGTATAAATAAATGGCAGAACGTTTCAGAGCGTGGTATGGTTCGCAGAATTGATTTCTGAATCTGAATCATTTTGCGGACGTTGAGCAGAGTCGAAACCTACATGAGGAGGATCATTCGCAGTGTGAATGATTGCACGGTATTGCTAGGTGGTTCATAGACATCGTAAATGTGAAAATCAAATCTTAAAAAATCTTAATCAATCCTAATATATCCGCGTTCCGCATGCCAAGTGAGAAGTTCGTGTTTTCACGCAAATGCCGCAGAGATATTTAAAAATAAATTTTCACAAATTTGATTTCTCTTAATGAGGTCGTTGAGGGAGTCGAAACGTACCTGAGGAGGATCATCTTCCGAGGTGTCGAACTCACGGCTCCAGTCTCACGCCTCACGATCTCGCCTCACCAATTGATCAAACAATTTACCAAGCGTCACATCAGGGTCAGAGGTATAACCAGGATGTACTGACGACGGCTGCAATATCGTACTCCTCGTCGCGGTCAACCATCGAAACCGTTCAGGCATTGGTAATATACCAATCGCTCCTGCATCCGCTCCGCCTTTCGAAATGTGATCAAATGCGCACAGATTTTCTTTCACCTCTTCGAGATCAAGGTGAGGTGCCATCATGGTGAGAAGCTGCTCGTCGAGGGACCAGCACGCTTTTAGGAAATTCAACCCTTTACAAAACACGATCACACCGACGTTGATAAATTCTTCGCGCTCGACATGTGGGACGACGCGAATGACGGCGTATTCGAATACGTGGCTACCGGACATCATTAATCTCTTTGGTGAATGTGTGCGCATGCGTCAAGCGTGTCCTGAAGTATTGCGAATATCGGTCCCGTTGTTCGTCGTAAGATCTGTCGGACATCAGCCATGCATCTGGTATCTCCGAGACTATTTCCTGTATCTTATCTGAAGTTAAAATAGCTTGTCCTAATTCATTTGCGTTCTGCAGATCCGTGGCCTGAGGTAAGAGCACATGATTTTTAATCAATGGAAAAGCTCCGGCTGCTTTTTCATTCCAATCCAGGGGCCCGTGGTGAAAATAGAATGCCGCACCATGATCGATCAGCCACAGTTCCTTGTGCCAGATAAGCATGTTGGTATTCTTAGCTGTGCGATCGACATTCATGATGAGCGTGTCGAGCCATACGATGTGCGATGCAGGAGTTGATTCGACTTTGTGCACCGTCGGATCAAAACTGATCGCACCTGTCAGGTAATGTAACCCAAGATTAAGCCCCACACTAAACTTGAGCAGGTCCTGTATTTCTTCATCCCGCTCTGTGCGCCCAAATCCTTCATCCAAAGTTGCGAAAACCAGTTCGGGTACCCTGAGGCCCAATGCTCTGGCGATCTCCCCCCCAAGCAATTCAGCAATCAGTGCTTTGGGTCCCTGTCCCGCGCCCCGGAATTTCAGGACATAAAGGAATTCGTCATCTGCCTCCACGATAGCTGGCAAAGACCCGCCTTCACGCAGTGGCATTACATATCGTGTGACGTTAACGGTCCGGAGCATGTGGTAAGGTCGGAAGAATATTTGCGATGATGGGGGGGGCGGCTGCAGGGGGGTTGCGTGGACCTAGTAATTGTGAAAGTCAAATCTTAAAAAATCCTAATCAATCTTAATACATCCGCGTTCCTTACGCCTGGTAAGCAGTTCGTGTTTTTACACAGATGACGCAGAGATATTTAAAAATGAATTGGGGCAGATTAAATCCCATAAACTAATGTGTATAGCATCTGCCGTTACAATTTGTTGTTCGGTTTTTGCACCGCGCCCCTTTTTGAGTAATTCCTGAACATTGTACGGATGCGCAAGTTTGTGATGAATTATTGCTGGGTTGAGCCTTCAATGCCTGAGCTTTCTCAGTTGTTGTTGGAGAGGTGGTTTGAGTATTCTTATAACAAAATCCGCAAGGAGTTCTGCCAAGCTCTTTAGCCTCTTTTATGGTTACTTCTCCAATCGAATGAGTGCACTTATTCAGTCCGGTACAATAGTGATCATGGTAGGCTGTAGCTGTTTTACTAATGCAAATTAATACTTTGGAATCGGACTGGGAAAAGACTTGACTTGTACAGAAGATGGCAAGAAAAAAGATTGTAAGCAGGTTTTTCATGATGTTATTTAATTAGTGGATTGAATACATTTTGGACAATTATTTTTTTGATATACTTCCTGTGCTTCAGACATGGTGACTAAAATTGTGGAGGATTTGCATGTTTCCAAATCCGGGCAAAAGTGAATGGTATGGTATGAATTATTTTCTTTCCCAACGCAAATAAAAAACTTTAGGGTAGTGTTTGTCTGAATAATTGATCGATCATAATTTCCTGACCGCCAATCCCAGGGAGCTATTGGATTCGGATCCTTCCATAGACCGATTAAATTGGCTTTTGCATCCTGCTCAGCCTCAGCCAGCATAGGTTCATTTGAATACTTCTTATAATGCCATGCTAACCCATTTGATATCATACTATAATTTATCAGGGTATCTCTATAAAAGACGTCAGCGACAGTTCTTCCATATTTATCAATATCGCGAACGATGACAGAAACACTGTCAGCCAGGAAAGTCTGTAGAAAATATTTGGCAGAATCTCCATATGGCTGATTGATCTCCGGACAATCAATTCCAAACAATCGAATACGTGTTGGCTGTCCTGAAGATAATAATTCGAAGGAATCACCATCTGTTACTCTGGATACAATGCCAGTCAATTCCTGGGCATGTAAAGAAGCCGATAAGGCAAAAACAATTAAAAAGATAACGTGCAGCATAAAACGGATTGGTATTATCTAACCTTGACTTATTGAAATAATATTAAATAGTTAAATGATATAATATTGGTTTTGAACCCGAAATTTAATCTAATGTACAAATTTTGATCTTGTGCGAATGGTATTACGTATTATCTGTTTTACCTAACCGTACCTTATTTCTACTTTCACTTCTGAAACTATCCATGCGATGTGCATAATCTCCACGCAGTTCTCTGCTTACCTCAGAATGATATCTTGTGTTTTGCTATTCTGTACTATATACCTCCATTCCCAGGGTATGACTCTTTCCGAAGCCCGGTTTCTTAGTTGCACTCCGGCAATCCCAGGCCCCGTTGAAGAATTGGGTTTATTGCCAGACACGCCTTCATATTATGTGATCGAGGAAATATACAATGCAGATACACTGACACGTAAAGGCACCAGTCTTACATTTCATAATTATGGTGATACTCGAATTGCCATATATAGTGATCCTAATACAAGTACATATGTAGATCGAATCATTAAACTTAAAAAAGTAAACGATACCTTACTTTTGCAAACTACTACACGGTTTACTCGCTTTAGTCAGGAAATGGATTCCACCTGGGTATGGTGGAAAAATGGGTTGATTGATCGGGCGTCAGTGATTCGACATAATAGGGTTCAAATTGATTATACATATGAGTATATTGATAACAACTTGGTTCGAAAATCCATCAGGCATAGTCAATTTGGAAAAACGACAATAAAATATTCATACGACGGAGATAAGGTAACAAAACTGGAGTATCGGAGTGCGGATGAAAAGGATGTAACTGATTTTCAATATTCGGACACACTCATCACCTCCCAATCTATTTCCAAATTCAATACTTCAGTGATGCGCACCAATACGTATCGCCATCTGGATAAATCTGGTAGGGAGGTTTCAATGAGAACGTATATGCAAAACGAGAATGAATCCGATCTAAAGTTGTATCAGAGTGTGGATCACACTTACGATTCGGATGGTGGCTTTCGCAGGACGGGAACCCAGCATGATCAGGATCATGTCAGCATGGTGGAGTTTCGTCCAGGGTATTACGATATAGAACGATGGACGTGGAAGGGGAATGATCAGGTATGGGTGAAGAGGTATGTACGACTATAGCAGATGTTAGGAAATGAAACGTAAAGATTACACCGTTTACACCGATAAGGTTGAAGGATCAAGTCTTAAAAACTCCTAGTCAATCCTAATAGATTCGCATTCCTTACGTCTGGTGAGCAGTTCGTGTTTTTAGCAGATGAATCATTGATATTTAAAAATGAGAGAGCACAGATTTAATGTCCAACATAAAAAGGGCAATGAACATTGACCATTAAAACTAAACCCTCTCAACAGTTTGTTTTCGAAGAAAGTAATACTCAACTCTCCTCAACACTGTCTCTCCACATGCATCTGCCGACCACGTGAATCTGCCAAACGTGAGAATCTTCCGACCAAATCAATTGAGTATTTTTGACACGCACAAAAACAAGCTGCATGTCAATCCAATTTGGAAATACCTGGTGGGGCCAGGCATATCTGGGAGCCCTCACACACATTGATTATGAAAATAGACTTGCAAGAGGAAAATCCTACGCACGTAATGACAGGATAAAGGAGATTTCTGTTGAGCTCAACACCGTTGATGCCAAGGTCAGAGGGTCAAGACCCAAACCCTATAAAGTCAGAATCGTACATACGCCCATGTTGCCGGCAGATCAGAAAAAACTGACGGATATACTGGCTTCACGCCCCGATCTGACAAGTGAAATCTTAAACCTCCGGCTCCCATCCGAAGTCTTGGATATAAGTACCGATTTGAATGTTAAACTTTTTCCGGCATCGTGGCACGACATCAAACTAAACTGCAGTTGTCCTGATTGGGCCGTACCCTGCAAACACATTGCCGCCGTCATTTACACCATCGCCAATGAAATTGATAAGGACCCGTTTCTGATTTTCAAAATGCTAAAGTTTGATCTAGGTGAAGCATTACAAAAAAGAGGATTATCAGCAAATATCAAAGGCAACGAACTTCTCATCCCTGCAATTAATATTATCAGGACTGACGTAGAGATTGAACGGGGATTTCCTGTATTTGATCCTGAGATCTACGATGCCCTTGACCTGAATACTATACCCAAATTAGGCAAAGCTATTCCCCAGTTTCTCGAAGCCAATCCGGTTTTTTATCCACAGGGCGATTTCAGGACCATTCTCGATCAACGGTATCAGCGTCTGTCCCAATTTGCATCAACAGAAATAAAATCAGTTGATGAAGAAAACAACGAAATGTCTTTTCGTTTTCTCCGGAAGATCGATTATATAGAATGTGTGCTGGATCAGGACCTTTCACTGCAGGCACTATGGCTGGAAGGACCTGATGAACTCATGACAAGATCCCTCACGCGGATGGATGATGTCATCAAAATGCTTTTGCGATTGCATGCTGACGAAATGATCATGTTATCATCGGACTTCAAACTCATCCATCTGGCCCTTGAAATAGCGGTTCAGTGCATAAGAAACGGAGCTATCGTACCTGCAATCTATGAGTTGGCTGACAAAGCAGTCATCATCCGATGGCAACCTGCACTGACGATAGAAGCTATAAAAAATCTGATGGCTTCCTTTCAGCAAACGCTTCGTCAGGACTTCGTTTCCGTGCAGGATGAAGAAGGAAACCTTACTTACCTTGACCCCGCCCAACAGCCTGTCATCCTTGTCAGTCTCTTTATCCATCATTTCGCTACGCACCCAACCCTCATCACCAGCAAATCATCTGAAGATCAGGTCAACAGATTATTTTTTGAAAACAAGCCCCAATCATTTTCTTCATTTTCTGAAAAAAGAATAGGTCCAGCCATTCATCAATGGCTGGCACCACTGGTACACACCACGGCTTCATTTCAACCATGTATCTGGATTCATGAAAACCGGAAAAATCAATTTGAACTTGAACTGGAATTGGCGAGTGACCATAAAGAAGTCAAAGAA